>NZ_OY735139.1:1702500-2002500 GCF_963457605.1 uncultured Gellertiella sp. | reverse complement strand
TTCTTCCTGATGCAGAAACACTTCATCGCCGGGCTGACGCTGGGAGCAACCAAGGGATGAGCCGCATGATCCGTATCGAAAGCCCCGGTTTCTCCCTGGTGCTGGGCCTGCCCGAACGCGGCATGCCGGAAATCCTCTCCTTCGGCACATCCATCGGCGTGCCGGACTTCTGGCCTGAGGTCACCCGTCCCAGCCGCATCAACGGCATGGACCATTCCGTACCGGGAGCGGTGGTGCTGCCGACCGGGGGCATGGGTTTCTTCGGCTGGCCCGCCATTCAGGGGCACCGGGATGGCCGTGACTTCCTCCTCGAATTCACCGGCTGGACCGTGACCGCTGATGGCGGCAGTTTTCATCTGACGGCGCGCGACCCGGTCGCCCGGCTGGCAATCGCCCTTGACATCGAGACCTTTGCCAGCGGCGTCCTCGCCATCCGCTCGCGCCTCACCAACGAAGGGCAGGGCACCTACACGCTCGACCGGATGATGGCGGCGAGTTTCGTGCTGCCGGCAGGCTGCGGGCGGCTCACCCGCTTTACCGGCATGTGGGGCCGCGAATTCCAGACCCGCGATGCGGCGATGCCCGAGGGCCTCACCCTGCAGGAAAGCCGTCGCGGCCGGACATCGCATGACCGGTTCCCCGTCGCCTTCGCCGAGGTGGGGACTGAGCATTTCGCCTTCCATCTCGGCTTCAGCGGCAATCACCTGCTGGCCATCGATACGCTTGACGATGGCCGCCGTCTTGTCCATCTCGGCGAATTGTTCGAGCCCGGCGAAGTCAGGCTGGATGCGGGGGAAAGCTATCAAAGCCCGGTCGCCTACGCGGCCCCGGATACGGATGCGCTGCATGCCTTCGTCCGCCACGATCTCCTCACCTGGCCCGGTGGCGCGATGCGCCCGCGTCCGGTGACGTTGAACACCTGGGAAGGCAACTATTTCGACCACCGGCTGGCCTCGCTGAAGGCGCAGGCCGATGCAGCGGCCAAGCTTGGCATCGAGCGTTTCGTGCTGGATGACGGCTGGTTCGGCAGGCGCGACGACGACACGTCGAGCCTTGGCGACTGGGGCATCGATGCCCGCAAATATCCGGACGGCTTGAAGCCGCTGGTCGATCATGTCACCGGTCTCGGCATGGAATTCGGCCTGTGGTTCGAGCCGGAAATGGTCAATCCGGATTCGGATCTCTACCGCGCCCATCCGGACTGGGTGTTGCAGGTGGAAGGCCGCCCGCTGCTTTTGTCGCGCAACCAGCTGGTGCTCGACCTTACGCGGCCCGAGGTCTCCGACTATCTGTTCGAAGCGATGGCGGCGGTGCTGTCCGCCCATGCCATCGCCTATATCAAGTGGGACATGAACCGTGATCTCACCCATGCCGGAGGCCGGGATGGCCGGGCCGCCACCGGAGCCCAGACCCGGGCGGTCTATGCCCTGATGCAGCGGATCCGCGACGCCTTTCCCGATGTCGAGATCGAATCCTGCGCATCCGGCGGCGGGCGGATCGATTATGGCGTGCTGCGCCATACCCATCGGGTCTGGACATCGGATTGCACCGATGCGCTGGAGCGGCTGGAAATCCAGCGCGGTGCAACGCGTCTCGTGCCACCGGAACTGCTCGGCAGCCACGTCTCGGCCTCGCCGAACCACCAGACCGACCGGGTGCTGACACTGGATTTCCGTGCGCTGGTGGCAATGGCCTTTCATTTCGGCGTGGAACTCAATCCGCTCGTGATGTCGGTGGAGGAAACGCAGAGCCTGAGTGCATGGATCGCGCTGCACAAGCGTCTGAGACCCCTGCTGCATGCGCCGGGCGCGTCGTTCAACCTCGAGCCCGTCGACGGACGCTATGTCTGGGGCGCTGAAGGGGCAGAGCGTATCGTCGTGATTGTCGCGCAGGGGCCACAGATGGTGGGCGAGTACCCGCCGCCGCTCCGCGTGCCGGTGGCGGGCGGACCGGGCCTCTGGCGCATCGCCAGCTGCCATCCGCCGGTCCCGAGCTTCATCCGCATCTCCGGGGGCCAGCAGGCGCTGCTGTCGGGAGACCATGTGTTCACGCTCGATGCGCTGCGCCACGCCGGATTGCCGCTGCCGATGCTGCGCCCGGAAAGTGGTGTGCTGCTGGAGCTTGAACGGGTCGGTGAGCCCCGGGGTTCGGACACCCCCGACGCGGCAAGCGCTGCGCATAACAACAACCGCATGCCTTCACCGCTGCCAGCCACGGGCGAAGGGCCATCAGAACCGGTTTCGGAGACAAGATCCCATGAGTGAAGTCACGCTGCGAAATGTCGTCAAATCCTTCGGGCCGGTTCAGGTCATCAAGGGCGTCGATCTCACGGTCGAACATGGCGAATTCTGCGTCTTCGTCGGTCCGTCCGGCTGCGGCAAGTCCACCCTGCTGCGGATGATCGCCGGGCTTGAGGAGATCACCTCCGGCGAGCTGAAGATCAATGGCCGCGACATGACCCGCGTCGGTCCGTCGGAGCGGGGCGTGGCCATGGTGTTCCAGTCCTATGCGCTCTACCCGCATATGACGGTGGAGGAAAATATCGGCTTCGGCCTGAAGATGACCGGGCACGACAAGGCCGAGATTGCCCGCCGGGTCGCCGGTGCCGCAGCGCTGCTGCAGCTGGAGCCGCTGCTTCAACGCAAGCCCTCGCAGCTCTCCGGCGGCCAGAGGCAGCGGGTGGCGATCGGCCGGGCCATCGTGCGCGATCCCGATGTCTTCCTGTTTGACGAGCCGCTCTCCAATCTCGACGCGGCGCTCCGGGTGCAGATGCGCATCGAAATCAGCAAGCTGCATCAGGATCTCGGTGCGACGATGATCTATGTCACCCATGACCAGGTGGAAGCCATGACCATGGCCGACAAGATCGTGGTGCTGAGCGCCGGGCGGATCGAGCAGGTCGGTTCGCCGCTGGAGCTTTATCACCGTCCGAAGAACCTGTTCGTGGCCGGTTTCATCGGCTCGCCGAAGATGAATTTCCTGCCCGGCACGGCAACGAGCGTCGACGGCGGCACGCGGGTGACGCTGGATGCCGGTGGTGACCTGCTGCTGCCAGCCACCGCCCAGCCGGTCACCGGCCAGAAGGTGACACTCGGCATCCGCCCGGAGCATATGGATGGCACCAAGGGCGAAGGCGGGTCGCTGAAGGGGACGCTCAGGCTGGCCGAATATCTGGGCTCGGAAACCATGTTCTATGTCGAGCTTGCCAATGGCACGGAAATCGCGGTCAAGGCCGACGGGCTGTCCACCGGCAAGCCCGGTGATGCCTTCGACGTGCCCGTGCCGGTGGCGGCCTGCCACCTGTTCGATGCTTCCGGCGCTTCCCTCATTCACGGGGACCTGACACGATAATGCTCGGCGTCTGCTATTATCCGGAACATTGGCCGGAAACCTTCTGGCAACGGGATGCCTCCCGCATGGTGGAGCTCGGCATCCGCCATGTCCGGATCGGCGAATTTGCCTGGTCGCGGCTCGAGCCGCGCCGGGGCGATTTCCAGTTCGGGTGGCTCGACCGGGCGTTGGATGCGCTGCATGGCGCAGGCTTGCGGATTGTGCTCGGAACCCCGACCGCGACCCCGCCGAAATGGCTGATGGACGTGTATCCCGATATCGCGCCTGTCGATGAACAGGGCCGGGTGCGCGGCTTCGGCTCGCGCCGTCACTACTGCTTTTCCTCTGAAGACTGGCTGCGTGAAAGCCGGCGGATTGTCGAGATCATCGCCCGTCGCTACGGCACCCATCCGGGGCTCGAAGGATGGCAGACCGACAATGAATATGGCTGCCATGACACGACGCTTTCCTACGGGAGCGAGGACCTGAAGGCATTCCGAAACTGGCTGCGGCATCGCTACCAGTCCGCCGAGCAGATGAACGAGGCCTGGGGCTCGGTGTTCTGGTCGATGGAACTCGACAGTTTCGACCAGGTGACATTGCCGAACCTGACGGTGACCGAGGCCAATCCAGCGCATCGGCTGGATTTCTGGCGCTTTCAGTCGGACCAGGTGGCGGCCTATAACCGTATGCAGTGCGAGATCATCCGCGCCCATTCGCCGGGCCGCTGGATCACCCATAATTTCATGGGGCTGATCAGCGATTTCGATCACTGGAAGGTGGGCGACGATCTGGATGTGGCCTCATGGGACAGCTATCCGATCGGCTTCGTCGAAAAATTCCCGTTTTCCGAGGAAGAGCGGACCCGCTGGGCAGAGACCTCGCATCCCGACATGGCCGCTTTCCACCATGATCTCTACCGGGGGGTCGGCAAGGGGCGGCTGTGGATCATGGAACAGCAACCCGGCCCGGTAAACTGGGCGCCGTGGAACCCGGTGCCGAAACCCGGCATGGTGCGGCTCTGGACGCTGGAAGCGATTGCCCATGGCGCGGAAGTCGTCAGCTATTTCCGCTGGCGTCAGGCACCTTTCGCGCAGGAGCAGATGCATGCCGGGCTCAATCTCCCCGGCCTGCACGAACTGTCCGTCGGCGGCATGGAAGCCCGGCAGGCGGCAGCCGATCTTCAGGCCCTTGGTCCGCTCGGGACCTCGTCGCAGGCACCTGTCGCCCTGATCTATGATTACGAGACCTACTGGAGCACGATGATCCAGCCGCAGGGCAAGGATTTCCGCTCCGAGGAACTTGCCTATCGCTGGTATGAGGCGGTGCGGCGGCTGGGTGTGGATGTCGATGTCGTCAGGCCGGGAGGCAGTCTGGAAGGCTACAAACTGGTGCTGGTGCCGGGCCTCGTGCAGGTGCCGGACGAGGCGCTGGCGGCGCTGGCGGAGACGGATGCGCTTGTCCTTTATGGTCCCCGCACCGGCTCGCGGGACCGGCATTTCGCCATTCCGGACAATCTCGCCCCCGGCCCCCTGCAGTCGCTGCTGGCGATGCGGATCACTCAGGTCTCGTCGCTTCGCCCCGGCCTTGAAGACAGGGTGACCGGCAAGGTCTCGGGTTCTGCCATCCGCTGGCGCGAATATGTGACGACGGCGGCAAGGGTGCTCGGCAGTTTCAGGAACGGTGATCCGGCACTGGTTGCGTCCGGTCGTCATCATTATCTCGCCTGCTGGCCCGACGAGGCGCTGCTGACCTCAGCCCTGCAATTGCTGGCGGAAGAGGCAGGCCTCGCTCTCCACCGTGTTCCTGCCCACGTTCGCCTGCGAAGCCGGGGACACCTCACCTTCGCCTTCAACTATGGCCCGGAAAGCTGGACCTGCCCGGATGATGTGGCGCTGGTGCTCGGCGAGAGGACAGTCAAGCCGCAGGACTTTGCGGTCTGGAGGTCGTGACACCAGTGCCGCAGGTGGCGGGACCGCCTCCGGTGTTGTTGTCGGGGGCTGCTCGTCCCGCTGCCGAGTCGGTCATGCGATGCCATGGCAGGCAACCGCTTTTCCCGTGCGCGCGCTTTGCCGGAAGGCAGGAATCCGGCCATCGAAGCTGCTGATCCGGGCGGCACAGCCGTGGCGGGCGCAGAAAAATCCCTGTCGTCCCAAGGACATCTGGTAAACGAGTGATTAAATCACTATCTGATTGGTAGTGATAGTTGACTCCGTTCATAATTGTGTCATGTTTGTGGCACCGGGCGGCGAGGACCGCTCCTCTGTGGAGGAGGTTCGGATGTTTTATTTTGGTGGAATGACACTGGGTTACCTCACCCCTGCACCCGTTGAGGGCAAAGGGAATTGTGGTGATGGCGTGGCAGGAAACGGTGAGGCGAAGCATCAGGGCTCCCGCACGGCAAGGTGCCTGCCGAGCCTGAAAGAGCTTCGGGACCGGGCGAACTGGTTCAGTTTTTATTGGTGAATGTGACAGGGGCCGGATCAGGAATTCGATCCGGAACCGGAATGAGAGAATGAACACCTGTTCCGCTGGACAGGATCGCGCCAAAGCCGGTTATCGGCAGGCGGTGATGGGTCGGGCGACAGGCTTTTCTGGAGACAGCATGTCCAACATCGATTATTCCGAAAAGCATCTTTCCTACGCGCCGCTGCGTTCGCCGACCGGGGAGAGAAATGGCCGGGCTGCAAAGAAGAAAATTCAGCTTGTCGTCAATGTCACCCTGATCGCCGCCGCATTTCTGTTTGTCGGTGCTGCGGTTCTCGGCATTTTTCCGTGATATCAGGCGATCCCCGTATCAGCGAGGGGTCGGTACAAGGTTCAAAAAAAAGCGCGGGTTGCCGAAAGCAGCCCGCGCTTTTTTCGTTGAAGAAAAGGTCTTCCAAACCGGCAAATCGTCAGGGCCGGGCGAGCCAGCGCTCCGCCAGTTCCACCCAGAAAGATGCACCAACAGGCAACAGGTCATCGTTGAAATCGAATTTCGGATGATGCAGCTGCGGATCGTCGGGTGTCTTTTGCCCGCCGAGGAAGAAGTAGGAGCCGGGGCGTTCCTTCAGCATATAGGCAAAATCCTCGCTGCCCATGCTTGGCTGCTCCCACTCCACCACATTTTCCGCACCGGCAAAGTCCCGGGCGAGCGCGCGGACGAAATCGGTTTCCGCCTTGTGGTTGATGGTTGCGTCATAGCTGCGCTGATAGTCCACGGTGGCTGTCATGCCGAAGCTTTCGGCCTGCGATGTGGCGATCCGGGTGATGCGCTCTTCGATTTCGTCGCGAACGGCAGGGTTGAAGGTGCGGATGCCGACAATGATTTCCGCCCGCTCGGGAATGATGTTGCTGGCAGATCCCGCATGGAAGGCCCCGATGGTGACAACGGCCGGGTCCATCGGATGGACGTTGCGCGACACGATGGTCTGCAGCGCCATGATGATCGCCGCACCCGCAACAATCGGATCTGCGGTATCCTGCGGCTCGGCACCATGGCCACCCTTGCCATTGATGGTGATGAAGCATTCGTCGACGGCCGCCATGATCGGACCATCCTTGAAGGCGAACTGGCCGAAGGGCAGGCTTGGATCATTGTGCAGCGCAAAGACCGCATCGCAGGGGAAGCGGTCGAACAGGCCCTCTTCCACCATGATCTTCGCGCCGCCAAAATTTTCCTCGGCAGGCTGGAAGATCAGATGCACGGTGCCGTCGAATTGGCGGCGCTCGGCCAGCAGCCTGGCCGCGCCAAGCAGCATTGTCGTGTGGCCGTCGTGGCCGCAGGCATGCATCATGCCGGGGATCTTCGAGGCGTGTTCGGCTCCGGTTTCTTCCTGGATCGGCAGCGCATCGATATCGGCGCGGATGCCGACCGAGCGGCTGGAGGTGCCGTTCTTCAGCGTTGCCACGAGCCCGGTTTTCGCCAGGCCCCGTGTCACCTCATAGCCCATTGCCACCAGCTTTTCCGCGATGAAATCCGATGTGTTGAACTCCGACAGGCCGATCTCGGGATATTGATGAAGATGACGGCGGGTCTCGACGAGGTCGGGCATGGAATTGGAAAAGGCAAGTTTCATGATCAGGCACCACGGGATGGAATTCGGTTTTCAAGTTTGCGGAAGGCGAGGATCAGCAATCCGGTCAGGCAGAGATAGATCAGGGCCAGCAAAAGCAAGGGTTCGTAGGTGAGGTAGGTATCCTGTTTCACCTTGGAGATCACGCCATAGACATCGACCACGGTAATGGTGGCAATCAGCGGCGTGGTTTTCAGCTGCAGCACGGTCTCGCCGTTCAGCGTCGGCAGGGCGCGATGGATGGCGCGCGGCAGCCAGACCCGCCAGAAGACCTGGAACCGGCTCATGCCGAAGGCTTCGGCGGCCTCCAGCTCGCCGCGCGGCACGCCGGTAAAGGCGCCGCGCATCACCTCGCCCTCATAGGCGGCAAAGGAGATCATCAGGGCCAGAAAGCCATAGGGCCAGGCCTGACGCAAATAGGGCCAGAACATCGATTGGCGGATTTCCGGATACTGGGCGAAGATCGAACCGAGACCATAATAGATCAGCCACAGTTGGAGCAGCAGCGGCGTGCCGCGGATGACGGTGCAGAAGCCCGTCGCGGCCCAAGCGAGCGGTCGCGGCCCGGTCACCTGCACCAGTCCGAGCGGCACCGCGAAGAAGAAGCCGACGATCGCCGTTGCAAACAGCATCAGCAAAGTCTGGCCGATGCCGGCGACCAGCCGCCCGGCATATACCGGCAACCAGTCCCAGCGCATGAACCAGACGATGCAGAACACCAGAGCGGCGAAAATGGCCATCAGCGCGATCCGGTGCGGCTCAAACAGGCTGCGGCCGCGCGGGGCAACATAGACGGGAAGGGTGGCTTGTTCGCTCATGGTCATGCCGTCCGGACGAGGCCGCGCCGCGCACGTCGTTCAACGAGCCGGATCGCGATGTTGGAGACAAGGGTCAGCGCCAGATAGATGGCACCGGCGGCGACAAAAAACAGCATATAGGCCTTGGTCGAGCCCGCCGCCTGGCGGGTCACCAGCGTCAGCTCACTGAAGCCGATGACAGCGAGCAAGGCGGTGTCCTTGGTGGCGATCATCCAGAGGTTGGCAAGCCCCGGCAGCGCATGCGGCAGCATGGCGGGCAGTGTGACGCGGCGCAGTACCTGAAGGGGTGCCATGCCGAAGGCGCGGGCCGCTTCGAGCTGGCCGACCGGCACCGCCTTGATCGCGCCGCGCAGCACCTCCGTCGAATAGGCACCCTGTACCACGCCGATGACGAAAATGCCGGCGGTCAGTGCATTGATGTCGACCGAGCCGTAGCCCATCAGCTTCAGGAGCTGGCTGAGCGCATCGGTGCCCGCGTAATAGAGCAGCAGCATCAGCACCAGTTCCGGAATGGCGCGGATCAGCGTCGTGTAGATCTCCATGAGATCGCGCAGGATCGGGCCGCCATAAAGCTTGGCGCAGGCCCCGCCGATGCCGATCAGGAGGCCCAGGAAGAAGCCCCCGAAGGCAAGCTGAAGGGAGTGGTAAAACCCGACCAGCATGACGCCACCCCAGCCGGGCGCATCATAGGCAAGGAGGCTCAAATAGGAATGGCTGTCAGCCGCCGTCATGGCAATAATCCATCAAGAGCAAAGGGATAAGTGGGCACGACAGCGTCGCCGCCGTGCCCGGAAAAAGCGACCCTTACTTGCCGTAAATATCGAAATCGAAGAATTTCTTCGAGAACGTGTCATAGGTACCATTGGCGCGGATTGCCTTGATGGCGGCGTTCAGCTTGTCCTTGAGATCGGTTTCGCCCTTGCGGATGCCGATGCCGACGCCCTTGCCGAGGATCGCCTCATCGTCGGCGACCACGCCCTTGACTTCGCAGCACGCACCCTGCGGCGACTTGAGGAAGGCATCGAGAGCGATGGAATCGGCCTGGACTGCATCAATGCGTCCGGCGGCCAGATCCTGGTCTGCCTCGTCCTGGGTCTGGTATTCCTTGATTTCGGACGCGGTCGGACCGAAATGCGCGGTGGCATAGGCCTGGTGGACGGTCGAGACCTGCACGCCGATTACCTTGCCCTTCAGGCCCTCGGGCGTGGCGTCAAACTTCTGGTCCTTGGGGCCGATGACGACGGTCGGGGTGTTGTAGTACTTGTCGGAGAAATCGATGGTCTTCAGGCGCTCCTCGGTGATCGACATCGAGCCGATGATCATGTCGATCTTCTTCGAGGTCAGCGCCGGAATGATGCCGTCCCAGGCAACAGGGGTAATGACGCAGTCGAGCTTGGCTTCCGCGCAGATTGCCTTCTGGAATTCCACTTCCCAGCCGACCCAGTTGCCGCTGGCATCAGGCGAGGTGAAGGGCGGGTAGGGTTCGGCGGCAAAGCCGACCTTGACCTGGTCGGCATGGGCCGCACCCGTGAGTGCGCCGAGACCGAGTGTCACGGCCAGTGCGGCAAAAGTCAGAGCCTTTTTCATGTTCATTCCCCATTTTGTTGTTGGAATTTGGTCTGCGGTCAGTGAATGGAACTGATGAATTTCTTCAGTCGTTCCGATTGCGGTGCGCCGAAAATCTGTTCCGGCGGTCCCTGTTCTTCGATGCGTCCGCCATGGAGGAACACCACATGGTTAGAGACCTCGCGGGCAAATTTCATTTCGTGCGTTACCAGCAGCATGGTGCGCTTTTCACGGGCGAGATCGCCGATGACGGTCAGCACCTCGCCGACCAGTTCGGGATCGAGCGCCGAGGTTGGCTCGTCGAACAGCATGGCGAGCGGCTGGACGGCAAGCGCCCGGGCGATGGCGGCGCGTTGCTGCTGGCCGCCGGAAAGAAAGGATGGATAGGCGTCGCGCTTTTCATAGAGCCCGACGCGCTTCAGGATGGTTTCCGCCGTGGCGACGGCCTCGTCGCGGGAAACACCCAGCACATGGATCGGCACCTCGATGACATTGCCGAGCACCGTCATGTGCTGCCAGAGATTGAAGCTCTGGAACACCATGGCGAGCCGCGAGCGGATGCGCTGCACCTGCTTGCGATTGGCGGGAACCTGCCCGCCCTGGCCATCGTTTTTCATCTCGATGGTCTCACCATGCACGGCAACCCGCCCTGCAGTCGGCAGTTCCAGCAGATTGATGCAGCGCAGAAATGTCGACTTGCCCGACCCGGAGCCGCCGATGATGGCTATGACATCGCCCTGCCGCGCGTTGAGAGAGACACCCTTGAGAACTTCAAGCGGCCCGAACCGCTTGTAAAGATCCGTCACCTGAATGGCCTGTTCCGGCTCGCTCATGACCCCATCCCATGCCGGATCTTTGTGTCCGGCTTTCTCTTGTTCTGTTCCCCAGCTATTATTTTCGAAACCGGCTGCTGGCCGCCAGGCTCCGCTGTTGAAGAGGAGTTTTGCACTTGTATGAGAATTATTCAAGCGTATAATAGCATCCAGCACATGCTTGACGAAAATTTAACATCAGGAGTTCCCGATGCCCGCCTATGGTTCCCAGGAAATGTCAGCCGACCTCAAGCGGGTGATGATGCGCCGGCCAGGCCCGAGCCTGCTTGCTGCCGATGCTGCCAAATGGCACTACGGGCCGACCTTTGATGCTGAAAAGGCGCTGGGCCAATATGCCGAATTCACCCGGCTGGTGGAAAAATCCGGTGCCGAAATCCTCTGGATCGAGGACAAGGGCGATGGCATGGCCGATGCCATGTTCACCCACGATCCCTCGCTGATGACCGACCGGGGCGCGCTGATCCTGAACATGGGCAAGGTGCTGCGCCGGAGCGAGCCGTCGCTGCATGAAGCCGCCTACCGGGCCGCAGGCATTCCGGTTCTTGGCCGGGTGGAAGCGCCGGGCACGGTGGAAGGCGGCGACTGCATCTGGGTCAACCGCACGACGCTTGCCATCGGTCGCGGCGTTCGCTCCAACCAGGCGGGGATCGAACAGGTCGAGGCCATTCTCGCCCCGCTCGGCATCAAGGTCCTGACCTTCGATCTGCCGCTCTGGGCCGGTGAAGCGGCCTGCCTGCACCTGATGTCGGTGATGAGCCCGCTGGCCGACGATCTGGCGCTGGTGCATGCGCCGCTGATGCCGGCGGCCTTCTATCTGCTGCTGCGCGACATGGGCATGACCCTGCTCCATGCGCCGGAAGACGAATTTGCCGCAAGCGCCGGGCTGAACCTCAATGTCCTGCCGGTAAGCCCGAAGAAAGTGATTGCCGTTGCCGGTTTCCCCGGCACGAAGGCCGTGATGGAAGCTGCCGGCTGCACGGTGGAAACCTTTGAGGCCGATGCCCTGTGCATTGCCTGCGAGGGCGGGCCGACCTGCCTCACCCGCCCGGTCTGGCGTTCCGCCGGTCAGGCGCTCTGAGATGAGCCGCCGTGCATTCCACCGGGCAGGCGAAGCCGAACGGCGGCGCGACCTGATTGCGGCGGCGGTCGAATGCGTTGCCGAATCGGGCGTGCAGGGGGCAACCGTCCGCCAGATTGCCGCCCGGGCAGGGGTAACCGGCGGCCTGATCCGCCACTATTTCAAGAGCAAGGACGAGGTGCTGCGCGCTGCCTATCGCTCGGTGATGGAAACCATGACCGAAACCTCGATCCAGGCTGCCCTGGATGCCGGAACGGATCCGCGTGCCCGGCTGCGCGGTTACATCAGTTCCGCCTTCATGGAAGCGATGGCCCAGACCCAGACTCTGGGGGTCTGGGCGGCCTTTATCGGCCATATCCCGGCAGATCCGGAATTTGCCCGGATTCACCGGGAAAACTATCTCGCCTATGTGGCGGCGCTCGAAGGCCTGATCGTCGAATTGCCACCGGTCGACGGCAGAAAGCCGGGTCCTGCCGAAAGCCGCCGGCTGGCCATTGCCGTCAACGCCGTCATCGACGGTCTCTGGCTCGAAGCCTCCATGGCGGGCGACCTGTTTGCCGAAGGCGAGCTGGCCGGAGTGGCGCTCAATGCCGCCGAGGCCATCCTGTCGCTGCCGGCAGGGTATCTCTCTGACATCTGACTGCATTTTGAAATCGACAAGGATCACGTCCATGCGTTACGCCTCCATCACCGAAAGGCTGTCCACTCTCGGGTCCGGCAAGTGGGCCGTTCATATCGAGGCCCGCGCCATGGCGGCTGCCGGAAAGGACATCATCGAGCTGACAATCGGCGAGCCCGATGTGGCACCCGACCAGGCGCTGCTGGAGGAATGCACGCGCGCCATGCATGCCGGACGCACCCGCTATTCGAACGGGCGCGGCGAACCCGCCGTCGTCAAGGCGCTGGCGGAGAAATACCGCAAGCGCCGGGCCGGTGTCACCGAAAACAACATCCTCTGCTTTCCCGGCACCCAGACCGCGCTGTTCGCGGTGATGCTCGGCCTCGTCGAGGCGGGCGATGCGGTACTGGTCGGCGATCCTCTCTATGCCACGTATGAAGGTGTCGTTGCCTCGACCGGTGCCCGGCTGGTGCCAGTGCCGCTCAGCCCCGGCAACCGTTTCCATCTCAGGGCCGAGGATCTCGAGAAGGCGATCACCCCGGAGTGCCGGGTGCTGCTGCTGAATTCGCCGCACAATCCGACCGGGGCCGTGCTGACCGCAGACGAAATCGCCGCCATCGGCGAGGTCTGCCGCAGGCACGATCTCTGGATCGTCTCGGACGAAGTCTACGAGGAGCTGATTTTCGACGCGGCCTTTGCCTCGCCCTTCGACAATCCCGATCTGTCGGACCGCACCATCGTTGTCTCGTCGATTTCGAAATCCCATGCCGCCCCGGGTTTCCGCAGCGGCTGGGCGGCAGGTCCGGAGGCGTTTTGCGAGCGTGTCCTGCCGGTGTCCGAGACCATGCTGTTCGGCGGCCAGCCCTTCATCTCGGACATGACGGCCATGGCCGTCTCGCAGCCTTTCTCGACCTCGGCGGTGATGCGGGAAAACTACCTGCGCCGCGCCCGCATCCTCGAAAACGCGCTTGCCGGTGAGCCCCTGCTCAGGGTGATGATGCCTGAAGGCGGCATGTTCATCCTGATCGATGTGTCGGCCAGCGGGCTGTCGGGCGAGGATTTCGCCTGGGAATTGCTGAAGACGCAAAATGTCGCGGTGATGCCTGGCTCCTCCTTTGGCGAGGAGGCGCGGGATTTCATCCGGATTTCGCTGACGGTTCCCGATGCGTCGCTGACAACGGCGGCAACGAGGATTGCAGACCTTGCCCGCACTCTGGCCGCCCGGGAGGCAAAACGCGCATGACCGAGACGATGAAGACTGTAGGTGAAACGCTGATCGATCTACTGGAGGCGAATGGCGTCGAGGTGGTATTCGGCATACCGGGCGTCCATACGGTGGAGCTTTATCGCGGCCTTGCGGCCTCAGGCATCCGCCATGTCACGCCCCGCCACGAGCAGGGCGCAGGCTTCATGGCCGATGGCTATGCGCGGGTCAGCGGCAAGCCGGGTGTCTGCCTGCTGATCACCGGTCCGGGCCTCACCAATGCCATCACCGCGATGGCGCAGGCCCAGCAGGATTCCGTGCCGATGCTGGTAATATCCGGGGTGAATGCCCGCCGCTCGCTCGGCCATGGCCGGGGGCGGCTGCATGAACTGCCCGACCAGCGCGCCATGATGGCAAGTTTCTGCCGGATGACCCATACGCTGCTCGAGCCAAACGACCTTGCCGATGTCATGGCGCGGGCCTTCGCGGTGCTGCGTTCGGGCCGTCCGGGGCCGGTCCATATCGAAATTCCGACCGACGTGATGGCGGCCCGCATCCCGGCGCCACGGCTCAAATCCTTCCCGGCCCTGCGCCCGCGCGGTGACGCCGCGACGATGCGGCAGGCGGAAGCCGTGCTGCGCGCGTCGAAAAACCCGGTCATTCTCGCCGGTGGCGGGGCTGCCCGCTCGGGACCGGCGATTGCCCGGCTTGCCGAAATCCTCGATGCGCCCGTCATCACCACCGCCAATGCGCGCGGTCTGATGCCCGGCCATCCGCTTGCCGTTCCCGCCAGCGCCAGCCTCCAGAGTGTGCGCAAGCTGATTGCCGACGCCGACGTGGTGCTGGCGCTCGGGACCCAGTTCGGCCAGACCGATTACGATGTCTATGTCGACGGCGGCTTTCCTGTTCTGGCCACGGTCATCCATGTCGATGTGGATGTGGAACAGCTGGCCCGCCATCCCGATAGCCGACTGTCGATTCTCTCCAGCGTCGAGAATCTGCTGGCCGATCTTGTGCCGTTCATGGAAGACGTCTGCCTCAAGGCAAAGGGTGCGGAAAGGGCGGAAGCTCTGCGCGGGGCTGCCCGGGCGGAACTCAGCGCCAAGATGCAAGGCGAAATCGCCATTCTCGAACGGGTCCGTGACACATTGCCGGGCCTGATCATCGTTGGGGATTCCACGCAAGCCATCTATGCCGGCAATCTCTATTACGATGCCGACCGGCCGCAGGGCTGGTTCAATGCGGCAACCGGTTTCGGCGCCCTCGGCTACGGCCCGGCGGCGGCTATCGGCGCAGCCGTTGCCGAACCTGCAACGCCCGTCGTGTGCCTTACCGGTGACGGCGGCTTTCAATTCACCCTGTCGGAAATCGGCGCTGCCCGCGATATCGGGGCCAGGGTGATCTATCTGGTCTGGAACAATGACGGCTATCAGGAAATCGAAACCTACATGGTCGACAATGGCATCACGCCGGAGGGCGTCAGGCCATCGGCCCCGGATTTTGTCAGGATCGGCGAAGCCTATGGCCTGCCTTCCGTCCGGCTGTCTGATATCGCCGATCTGCCCGAAGCACTGAAGACGGCTGCAGCCCATGACGGTCCGTCGCTGATCGAGATCCATGAAGTCACGACCAGAGGCATGAAGGGGTGATCGCGCCGTGAGCGGCTTGCCGGGAAGGGGTGGAGAATGACGAAGGCGGAGTTGTCCGCGCCGGTCTTTACCGTCCGCCAGCACCGGCAGGCCCGCTTTCACGCGCTGGTCAGCCCGAAGCCTGCCATTATCCGCGTACTCAACGGCGAAAAGCGGGTGGAGGGACCGGGCTTCTCCTTCACCATTGCCGCAGGCGGGCTTGCCATCCTGCCCGATCATCTTCCGCTGAGCATCGAGAATATCCCGGGCTGCCGCGATATCTACGAAGCCCAGTTGCTGGTTCTCGACCGGATGCATTTCGGTCCCGGCCAGGGTGTTGACGCGGCTGCCAAGACTGGCGGTAACGGGGCGCAAAAATCCCCCGTCCATCTGCATGTCAACCAGCCGGGTGAGGGGCTGGCGAAGGGTTTTGACCGGCTGGTCGGACAGATGCTGGGCGGTGAACGGGTACCTCCGGGTGTCGAACGCGCGATGATCCTGGAATTGATCGCCTGGCTGGCGGATGCAGGTGCACGCCTGCCGCCGTTGCGGCCACTTTGCCTTGCCGACCGGGTCCGCAACCTCGTCGCCACGTCTCCCGACCGGGACTGGAACGCAGAAGACATGGCCTGCCAGCTGGCGATGAGCGCACCCACCCTGCGCCGCAAGCTCAGTGCCGAAGGCACGTCCTTCCTGGCGCTTCTCACGGATGTCAGGATGACGCAGGGACTTGCCCTGCTGCAATCGACCGACTGGCCGGTCGGATCGGTGGCGCTGGCGGTCGGCTATGCCTCCCCCTCCCGCTTTGCCGTGCGGTTCCGGGAGCGGTTTGGGCTTTCTCCGGCGGATATCCGGCACCGGACCCGGCAAAATGATCGAAACGGCACCAAACTTGATCGGATCAGGCGCGAGGCGGAGCGCGCTGGAACCTAGACTGGCTTCATCCAGCAACGAAAGGATGAAACCATGTTCCACCGTCTCGCAATCGCCACCCTTGCCCTCGCCGCAGCGGGCTCGGCAAAGGCCGAAATGACCATATCCTCGCCCGACATCCGCCACGCGACCTTCGAGAAAGCGCAGGTTCTGAACGGTTTCGGCTGCACGGGCGGCAACCTCTCCCCGGCACTCGCCTGGCAGGGCGCGCCTGAAGGCACCAAGAGCTTTGCGGTGACCCTTTATGACCCTGATGCCCCGACCGGGTCCGGCTGGTGGCACTGGACCGTCTTCAACATTCCGGCGGGTGTCACGGAACTGCCCGCAGGCGCAACGGCGAAGACCGGACTTCCGGCGGGTGCCGTCGAAGGCCGCACGGATTTCGGCAAGCCCGGCTATGGCGGTGCCTGTCCGCCGGAAGGCGCAAAGCCGCATCGCTATGAATTTCGCGTCTATGCCCTGCGCGTGGAGACCCTGCCGCTCGACCAGCAGGCTTCAGGGGCGATGGTCGGCTTCTACCTGAAGGCCAGCAGTCTGGCCGAAGCCAAGCTCGAGGTTTCCTACGGGCGCTGATGTTCCAGGTCGGCAAACGAAAAATGGCCTCAATTGTCTGAGGCCATTTGCAATCTCTCGATCCAGTCGGCGCCGACATGCCAGCGGCGCATCACGGTGACCGGATCTTCCGCGTCGAGGCGCGAACAGATACGGTAGATTTCCAGCGTTTCCGCATCCATCTGGCCGTGCCTGTAGAAATACATGGCCGCCGCATAGCGAGAGCGGCCGGACCATTCGACGCCTGTTGGCGTCGAAATCTGGTTCCAGTGTGCGGTCTCTTCTGCGGCGTCCATTGCTGACCTCAGAAATCGGCGGGCGGCGTCTTGTTGCGACGGTCCAGCTTGACGAAGGGCCGCGACACGATCTTGGCCTTCTTCATCATCTTCTGATAGCGGCCTTCGCGCAAGGCGTAGATTTCCACCCAGAGATCGCTGGTGATGTCGGACCCGTAGGGCCGGTCCAGCGAGGCGATGGCGATGTTGCGCTTGCCGGTCGGCGACCAGACGCCGGCGCTGACAATGCCAGCCTCGGTGATCTTGCGATGGTAGACGATTGCGCCATCGGCAGGAATGTTGCCTTCGACTTCGAGGCCGACGAGAATGTGCTTCAGCGTGTTGTTCTTGCGCGCTGCCATGATCGCCCGGCGGCCGTTGAAGTTCGGCTTTTCCGGATCGATCAGCCATTCCAGCCCGATTTCGTCGGGCATGCGGGCCCGGTCGGGGCGCAGCACATGGTCGGCAGTCATGAAGTCGGCATTGGGCACGATGAAAGCGGTCTCGATGCGGCACTGGTTCAGCGCCGCATAGCCGACAGCCCGGATGCCATGCAGCTCGCCTGCTTCAAACAGGCGGTCCCAGAGCGACAGCGCCAGATCGTTCGGCACCCAGAGTTCGTAGCCGAGATCGCCGGTAAAGCCGGTGCGCGAGATGGTGACCGTGCCACCCTCGTGTGGATAGGTGACGATCTGGAATGGCTTGACCTGCTCAATGCCGTCGAAACCGGCATTCTTCAGCACCTTGCAGCTGGTCGGACCCTGAAGCGCCAGACCGGCGATCTCCTTGGTTTCTTCCTCGATGGCGACATCGAAGCCGACGGCAGCATCGGTCAGCCAGTCATACTGCTTTTCCTGGCAGCAGAGGCGGAAATGCTCGGGGCCGAAGCGGAACAGCGTGCCGTCGTCGATCACATGGCCGAAATCATCGCACCAGCAGGTATAATGCACCCGGTTGACGCCGAGTTTGGCGACATTGCGCACCATGACATAGTCAAGGAAGCGCTCGGCATCCGGCCCGGTGATCCGGTATTTGTTCATCGGCGAAACGTCGAAGACGCCCGACGAATTGCGCATCGAGGTATATTCCATCTCCTCGTCGGTGACGGAATGGGCGGACTTGTAGCCGTTCCAGACATACCATTCGTCGGTGCGGCTCAGCGCATCCAGCCGGGGCTGGAAGGGTGAGCGCAGGATCGGCGTGTCGATGTGGTTTTGCGCGGCTTTGCGCTTGGCGATGGGGTCCATGCTCATGACCGGCCTCCCGAAAGAATGTGACGTGCAGACAACAGGCCCGGCAGGCCGGAAACGCCGCCGCCCGGATGGGAACCGGCGCTGGCGAGGTAAAGGCCCTCAATCGGCGTCGAATAGCCGGCGGCCAGATCGATGGGCCGGTTGATCAGCAACTGGTCAACCTGCAACTCGCCATGGTGCCAATGGCCACCCGGCATGTTGTAGCGGGCTTCGATATCGGCAGGCGTCAGAAGCTCGCTGACGTCGATCAGGTCCCGGATGCCGGGCGCATAGCGCTCGAGCGTGGCGAGAATGATCTCCTCGAAGGCCGCCCGGCCATTTTCCCAGCCCTGCTTGAGCTCATAGGGGGCGAACTGGACGAGAGCCGACAGCGTGCAGCCGCCAGCCGGTGCCATCGACGGATCCGAAAGGCTCGGAAGCGTGATTTCCATTACCGGATCGGGTGAGAACTGGCCGTATTTCGCCGGGTTGAAGGCTTCCTCGACATGCCGCACCGTGCGGGCAATGACCAGACGACCCTTGTGGTCGGCAGCCGACACGCCGGTAAACTGCGGCACCTTCTTCAGGGCGAGATTGAACTTGGCGACATTGCCCTTCGAGCGGATATTGTCGATCTGCGTCTTGAACTGGGTGTCGACTTCAACCGGATCGGCAAGTTTCAGGAAGGTGGTCTTTGGATGCACGGCGGCAACGATCACCGGCGCGTTGATGGTCTCGCCATTTTCAAGGATCACGCCCGAGGCAACGCCGTGTTTCGAGACGATGCGCCTGACCGGAGCCGAGGTGCGGATCGTCACGCCGGCATGCTTTGCAGCGCTGGCAAAGGCGTCCGCGACCCGGCCCATGCCGCCCTTGGGCAGGAACTGGCCGCCAGCCGCGCCATTGGCCTCGCCGATCAGGCGATAGTAGAAGCCGAGCAGCGAGGTCGGCGAGCGCGGACCGAGATGGATGCCGAGCGTCGCGTCAAAGGCGACCAGCGCCTGCAGCCGCTCGTCGGTCAGATATTCGTCGACCACGTCGGCGACATTCATCAGCATCATGCGCAGGAAGTCGCGGCCTTCTTCCTTGCCCTTCGAGATCAGGCTGAGACCGGCAAGGCCGAAATCCTTCATGTCCTTGAAGGTGATCTTGCCGATTTCTGGCGGGCGGCGCTTCAGGAAACGCTTCAGCAGGCTGGCCTGGAAGGTCAGCTTCTTCTTCATCTCGTTGAAGGCGCGCTGCTCTTCCGGCGTGATGCCGTCAATCTTGTCGCCATAGGCACCGCGCAACACGATCGGGCCCTTGTCGAGCGACAGTACCACCGTCGGCATCATGTCGCCCGAGGAGACCGAACGGTCGAGCTTCAGGACGCTTGCGACCTCGGGGTCGAGGCGGTTGACGATATGGGCGACGCCCGATGTGCGGTAGCCCGGCGCAAATTCGACGGTTTTCGCAGCACCGCCGATGGCGTCGGATGCCTCGAGCACCAGAACCTTGCGGCCTGCCTTGGCAAGAACGGTTGCGGAGACCAGCCCGTTATGGCCGGCACCGATGATGATCGCATCAAATGACGTCATGGGCTGCACTCATTTCTTTCGGGGAACGCTTGAAGTCACGCAGGATTTCAGCTGCTGCATTGCGTCCGGGTGCCCCCATGACGCCGCCGCCCGGATGGGTCGACGAACCGCAGATGTAGAGACCGGAAATGGGGCTGCGATACTGGGCGTAGCCGGGAACCGGACGGTTGAAGAGGATCTGGTCGAAGGTGAGTTCACCCTGGAAGATGTTGCCTTCCGTCAGGCCCACTTCCGCTTCCAGCTCACGGGGCGTGCGCACTTCCATGTGCACGATCCGGTCGCGGAAGCCTGGCGAATAGTCGGCGATCTGGTTGATGACCGAATCGGCAAAGGCGGCCTTGTCCTGGTCCGTCCAGTCGCGCCCTTCGACCTTCACCGGGCAATATTGGGTAAAGCAGCTCATGAAATGCTGTCCCGGAGGTGCCATGGTCGGATCGATGGCGGTCGGGATCATCAGGTCGATCATCGGATCGGCTGACCAGCGTTCCGCCTTCCAGTCATCATAGGCACGTTCCATGCGCTCGATGCTGTCGGTGAAATGCAGGTCGCCCTTGATGCAGGGCGAGCCCTTCGGCAGCGCCGGGAATTCCGGCAGGCTGTTCAGCGCGATGTTCACCTTGCCCGAGGAACCGCGCATCTTGAACTGCTTGACGCGGTGAACGAAGCGGTCGGGAAGCGCGCTTTCGTCGACGAGCTTCAGGAAGGTGCGCTTGACGTCGGCGTTGGAAATCACGGTCTTGCCGCTGATTTCGTCGCCATTGGCCAGAACCACACCGGTGGTGCGGCCATTGCGGGTGATGATCTTCGACACTTCGGCGCCGGTGCGGATCGTGCCGCCGGAGGCTTCGAAGGAGGCGGCAAGCGCCTTGGAGATCGCACCCATGCCGCCTCGGGCAAAGCCCCATGCACCCACAGAGCCGTCCACTTCACCCATGTAATGGTGCAGCAGGACATAGGCGGTTCCGGGCGACATCGGGCCAAGCGCCGTGCCGATGATGCCGGAGATTGCCAGATAGGCCTTCAGCACATCGGTTTCGAAATATTCGTCGAGGAAGTCGGAGATCGACATGGTCCAGAAGCGCATGGTCTGCGCGAGGTCATGGGCGCTGTAATCGCCGAATTTTTTCGCAAGGAACAGCAGTTCCTGGACGTCGCGCGGCTTGAAGCTGAACGGATCGGGTGCGGTGCGCATCAGCAGCGGCTGGATGAACCGGCACTGGCGGGTTACGTCGCGTGAATAGCGCTCGTAGGATTCCGCATCCTTCTTCGAGAAACGGGCAAATTCGCGCTGGTGCGGATAGTGCTCGCGATAGTTGGCGATATAGTCGCCATCCTGCGTCAGCACCGCGCCGCCCTCGTAGGGCAGCACCTGCAGCCCGTATTTCGGCAACTCGAGATCCCGCATGATCTCCGGCCGGAACAGGCTGCAGACATAGGAACAGTTCGAATAGAGGAAACCCGGGGTCAGGCTGCGGCTGACAGCCGCCCCGCCTACCCAGTCGTTCTTCTCGACCACAACAACGTCAAGTCCGGCTTTCTGCAGGTAGCAGGCCGTTACGAGACCGTTGTGGCCGCCCCCGACAATCACGGCATCATATGTTTTCATCATTTACCCCAATGCAAGCGTGGGCGAAAAATGGCATGATCGGAGCGCATTTGTCCAGAAATATTGACTGTATGTTCAATCAAACTTTGCAAGTGTATGAAATCGATATATGATTTCATGGCAGGATGTCCAAACGGGAGGTTGGGTATGAGCGCAGTGGCAGAGCATGAAGCGGAATATGATGATGATAGCGTAAGGTTTCTCGAAATCATGTGGGGGGAAGGCTATCTGTCGCCCGGCGGTCCGGACGAGGTGGCGCGGATACTGGCAGGAACGGACCTGGCGGGCAAGGCGGTTCTGGATTTCGGCTGCGGCTCGGGCGGGGTCGCCCTGCACCTCGCGCGGACCTTTTCGCCGGCCGCGGTGACCGGCTATGATGTCGAGATGCCGCTGATTGAAAAGGCCCGACGACGGGCGGAACGGGCAGGTCAGGCAGACCGTGTTGATTTTGTCCACGCCGCGCCCGGTGACGTGCCCTTTGCCGATGCCAGTTTCGACCTGGTGTTTTCCAAGGATGCGATGCTGCATGTGCCGGACAAGGACTGGCTGTTTGGCGAGATCTTCCGCGTGCTGAAGCCTGGCGGCCTGTTTCTGGCATCGGACTGGCTGATGTCGCATGATGGACCGCCGAGCGCCGACATGGTTGCCTATCTTGATGCAGAAGGACTGTCGTTCAACATGCGTTCGCCACAGTTTTACGCCAGCGCCATGCAGAGGGCCGGCTTCGAGGCGGTCAGGACCGTCAACCGCAATCCCTGGTATCGCGAGGTGGCGCGCGGGGAGCTTGAAAGGCTGCGGGGCGAACTCTATGAAAAGGCAGTCGCGTCGGTTGGCGCGGCGCTGGTCGACCGGAATATCGCAACCTGGAGGGCCATGCAAAAGGTTCTCGACAGCGGCGAACATTGCCCGACCCATCTTTCCGCGCACAAGCCGGAAGCGGGATAGCCGCACAGCGGTCTGGGTTCGAACAGAAACAGCGACGAATGGAAAAGACGGTGGCATGACCAATCCCTCCCAGGCCGATCCTGCAAGGCGCAGCCGCAAGGCCACCAAGGAAACCCGGCAGCAGCAGCTGATCGAGGCGACCATCGACAGCCTGGCCAAGCGTGGCTATGCGGAAACCACGCTGGCCGACGTCGCCGACGGGGCGGGCCTTTCCCGCGGGATCGTCAATTTCCATTTCGAGAGCAAGGAAAAGCTTCTGGTCGCGACGCTGCAATATATGGCGGACGAATATTCCAGCAACTGGAACGCCATCCTGCAAAAGGCCGGGCCCCGGGCACAGGACCGGCTCTGGGCGCTGGCCAGCGCGGATTTCGACAAGCGGATCTGCACCAAGCGGAAAATTGCCGCCTGGTGTTCCTTCTGGGGCGAGGCGAAATCGAGGCCGACCTACCAGCAGCTCTGCGGCGCGACGGATGTCTATTACGTCGACAATTTCATCGCCATCTGCAGCGAATTGCGCGACGACGGTGGCTATGACAGCGATCCCGAGGCCATAGCACTCGGGCTTTGCGCCATGATCGAAGGCCTGTGGTTCCGGTTGATGATGGGGGACGGCCTCACCCGCGAGCGGGCGGTGCTGACCGTGCGGGAATTCGTTGCCAGCGTCTATCCCAGGCACTTTACCCGTCAGGGCCCGCGCTGAAATCGCATCACGCTATCAATCAAGCCACAGGCCGCTATATAAGACAGCACTTGCCGAGCGCAATCATTTCTGCCAAATTGACTGAACTGACAATATCTTGATCCCGGAAAAAATTATAAATTTCGGGCATATAGACGTCTTGAGTGCAATTCTGGGAGGGATTTCCATGCTGGATAATGTCGATAATTCCGGGGCAGATGGCCTGAAAAACGATCGGGAAGGTGATCCGGCGGCCCTCATCCAGCCCTGGCCTGCGGCGGGCTCGATGGGAGCCGAGGTGCGCGGCCTGCTGCGGTCGTCCGACGGGGTCTATGTCGAGGATGCCGACGGGCACCGGTTGCTCGACGGGCCTGCCGGCATGTGGTGCGTCAATGCCGGGCACCGCAACGAGGCGCTGATTTCGGCGATGAGCGATCAGGCCCGCAAACTGACCTATAATTCGCCCTGGTACACCACCACCCGCCAGTCGGATGAGCTCGCCGATGCGCTGGCGGCGCGTGCCCCCGGCGATCTCAACCATGTGTTCTTTACCACCGGCGGCTCCTCTGCGGTCGAAACCGCGCTGCGCCTCATGCAGTTTTCCAACAATGTCCGGGGTCGGCCAGACAAGAAGCTGATGGTGTCGCGCCAGGCAGGCTATCACGGCTCGACCTATCTGTCGGCCTCGCTGAACGGCAGGCCGCGCGACCATGACTGGATGGACAGCGCCAGCCATCTGGTGCGCAAGCTGTCTGCGCCCGATCCCTTCCGCCGCCCGAAGGGCATGAGCATTGCCGAATTTGAAGATTTCCTGGTCGAGGAATTTGCCGCCCTGATCGTCCGGGAAGGGGCCGAGCGGATCGGGGCCTTCGTTGCCGAGCCAATCCAGGCCTCGGGCGGGGTGATCGTGCCGCCCCCCGGCTATCTCCAGCGGATGCATGCGCTCTGCAAGGCCAATGACATCCTCTATATTTCCGATGAAGTGGTCACCGCCTTCGGTCGCCTCGGGTCGGTTTTTGCCTCGAAGGACGTGTTCGGCATCGAGCCCGACATGATCACCTTTGCCAAGGGCGTGACATCAGGCTATTTCCCGCTCGGCGGCGTGATGGTGTCGGCAAAGGTTTTCGAGGATATCCGTGCTTCGGAACATACCGACGCCACCTTCTCCCACGGCCTGACCTATTCGAGCCATCCGATCGGCTGTGCGGTGGCGCTGAAGAATCTCGAGTTGCTGGAGGAGGGCGGGCTGCTCGACAATGTCCGCGATCTGGAATCCCATTTCATCGACAGCCTGAAGCGGCTTGAGCAGCATGCACTGGTCGGCGAAGTGCGCGGCAAGGGGCTGATGGCCGGCATCGAATGCGTCGCCGACCGCGACAGCAACAATCCGCTGGCGCTCGATCTGGAAGTCGGCAAGCGGATCGACAAGCATTGCCAGGAACTGGGCCTGATGGTGCGGCCGATCATCAACATGTGCGTGATGTCGCCGCCGCTCACCATCAGCCGCAGCCAGATCGACGACATGGTCGACATTCTCGACAAGGGCATTCGCCTGACGATGGATGACCTGACCCGGGAAGGGCTCTGGAAGAACTGAACTGCCCCTGCGGAATGACCAAGGGCCCGGATCGCTCCGGGCCCCTTTGCTTTTGCGGCAAAGCTCGCTGAAGGCTCAGGCGACCTGCATTTCGGACCGCATCCGGTCATTGAGGGCAGCAAGATCCACGCCTTCAGGCAGGGTCTCGACGTTGAGCACCGGCAATTGCTGGCGCAGGTGGTCGTGATGGGCCCGCACGCCGAATTCGAGGTCAGACAGGTAGAAACCCTTGAAGGCCCTGGACAGCATCGCCTCATTCGACCAGACCGTCAGCTGGATGTCTTCCGCCGTGGTGTCCCGGTCGATGCGAAAGGCAAGATAGCGGGCGAGTCGCTCCTGGCGGGTTTCCACCTTCTGGCGGTAAACCGAGCCGCGCAGCACGCTCTTGCCGGTCGACAGCGGAAATTCCTGGTAAAAGCCGATCGTTTCCGGCGTGACCGAGATCACCGAGTTCGGGAACATGCCGTAATAGGCCCATTTGCGGCGCAGGTGCTCCGGCAGGCGCTGCGGCTCTGGCGCGATCTTCATGTAGTGGCGCACGCTCCAGCGGCGGCCGGCATAGGGATTGTAATTGGCATGCGAGCTCGACACGCCATTCTTCATCGGGATGTCGTAATAGGTCGAGCCGTAGAGGTCCTGCAGCGCCGGATGGGCCATGGCGACATGGTAGCCCTCGTTGTCGACGTCGCGCACCGATTTCCAGTTGACCGGCGACTCCTGTGTCCACATGCCGTCGGTCGGCACATAGCTTTCCATGTCATACTGCTTCAGTTCAGCATCGAAGATGCCCAGTGTCTCGGCAACCGTTCCCTGCGGGCCAGGGCGGAAGCGCACAAACACCAGCCCGTTCCAGATCTCGAATTCCACCGGCTGCAGGCCGAAGGTGACCTTGTCGAGGTCGGGGAAGGATTCCGGCCTCGCCGCACCGCGCAGCGTGCCGTCGAGATTGTAGACCCAGCCGTGGAAGGGGCAGACGAGCGCATTGCGGCAGCTGCCGCGCTCTTCGGCCACCAGCCGCGAGCCGCGATGACGGCAGATATTGTGGAAGGCGCGAACCGTGCCCTTCGCGTCCCGCACGATCAGCGCCCGTTCCCCCATCATGTCGAAGCTCAGGTAATTGCCAGGCTCCGGGATGTCGCTGACATGGCAGGCAATCTGCCAGTGGTTCAGGAACACATGCTCCTTCTCGAGCTCCAGCAGTGCCTCGCTATGGTAGCTCCAGCCGGGCAGGCCCCGGCGGTCCCAATTGGCGGGGATGCCGGTGTTGCGCAGGGTCTGGTTCATATCGGCCTCATTATTAGTTGAACGTACATTCAATAAAATCACAAAAATCAATAAATAGCAATAGCTTATCAAAGCATGATTGTCATGCTCATTGCTGAGTAATGGCTAAAGTCCGGAATTTTCTGGGCTTTTTCGCGCTTGTCAGCCTCGGTGCCCGGCCCGAATCTGTCCGTTGCGCGACCTTGACAAAATGGCGCAGTGCGCCAATGTCCATCCCACTCGTCTGATACGGGTTGATGAGCGCAAAAAAAGCCATGTTCAGCGAACATGGCATGCTATTCTGTGCCATCTCCGGCCTGCCCGCACATCCTCTCATGGAGGACAGGACCGCGTCCTGCCTTCGGGAGAACGCCAAGCCTGTCGTTTTGCCAGTGGCGGAAGATTGTGCTGGTCCGGGCAATCGGAGTATGGCCTGTCCGTTTGATCACTCTGTTCGCATTTTAGAATCGGAACTCATGTCCCTGCAAAATTCGCCCGCTACCACGTCCCGCGACCCCGAAGCCAAGCAGATCGATCACAACGGCTCGATTCGTCTGACCTACTTCAGCATCGAGGAACTGAAGGCGTGCGGGGAGGAGATGGCGCGCTCCGGCAATATCAAGCTGCCGGCCTATACGCCTTTCGATTTCCTGCGCCGTCACAAGGAAAACGACCGGGAAATCCTGCGGGTCTACCGTTCGACCGCCTCTGACGTGGCCGCCGGTGCCGTCATCACCCCTGCGGCCGAATGGCTGCTCGACAATCACTATATTGTCGAGGAGGCGTTGCAGGAGGTGCGCCGCGACTTTCCGCGCAAATTCCTGCGCCAGCTCCCGGTCATTTCCGTTGCCGGCAGCGAGATCCCGCGCACGCTGGCCATTGCCTGGCTCTATGTTGCCCATACCCACAGTTCGGTATCGCGTGAAAGCCTGTCGGCAATTGTCGAAGGTTTCCAGCAGGTCGAGACGCTTGAAATCGGCGAACTCTGGGCGCTGCCGTCGATGGTGCGCTATGTGCTGATCGAAAATCTGCGGCGGATCTCGATCCGCGTCGAGCGCTCGCGCCAGATGCGCCGCAAGGCCAATGAGGCGGCGGACGAGTTGATCCGCCTCAACGATCCCCAGCGCTGCAAGGCCTTCCTCGAAACGCTGGAGCAGCTGGCGGAAGACAATACCTTTGCCACCCAGTTCCTCTATCGCCTGCGCGATGGCTCGCAGACATCGAGTCTTGCCATCGCCTGGCTGGAAGAGCGCCTCGAACGGGGCGGGACCGATGCCGAAGAAGTGCTGATGGCCGAGCATAACCGGCTGTCCTCCGGCAATGTCACCATGGGCAACATCATCCGCGGTTTGCGCGAGATTGATGACACCGAATGGTCCGTATGGGTCGAGGATGTCAGCCATGTCGACAAGCTGCTGTTTGGCCGGACCGATTATGGCGCGCTCGATGCCGGTTCGCGCAACAAGTACCGCAAGACCATCGAGCGGCTGGCCCGCCGTTCCGGCCTGAAAGAACTCGAGATCGCGGCCATGGCCTGCGACATGACCGAGACCTCGGCACCGGTCGGGCTGACCGGACGCACACCCAATCTCGGCGACTTCCTGGTCGGCACCGAGCGCAAGAAGCTCGAAAAGGCCATCGGCTACAAGACGCCGGTCCTGCAGGGCTCGATCAGGAATCTGCGGAAATTCGACTGGTTTGCCATTGCCGGACCGGTGATCGCGCTGACCCTGGCAGCGCTCTGGGGCGCAGGTCTCTTCCTCGGCCATACAGGCCTGGAGCTTGGCGCCATCACCCTGCTGATGGCGCTGTTTGCCCTGCCTGCATCGGAAGGGGCGACCGGTCTTTTCAACACGCTCGTGACCCTGCTGGTGCCGCCGGTGCGGCTGATCGGCTACGAATTCAAGGAAGGCATTCCGGATGATGCCCGCACGCTGCTGGTCGTGCCCTGCCTGATCTCCAGTCGCGACAGTGTCGATGACCTGATCCGCAATCTGGAGGTCCACTATCTCTCCAATCCGCATGGCGCCATCCATTTTGCCCTGGTGAGCGACTGGCCCGACAGCCACCAGGAGGAAAGCGATTCGGATCTCGCGGTTTTCGCCTATGCCCGCCAGCAGATCGACATGCTGCGCCAGCGCTATGCCGCCGACAGCCAGAAGCGGTTTTTCCTGCTGCATCGCCGCCGTCTGTTCAACCCGCAGGAAGGCGTCTGGATGGGCTGGGAGCGCAAGCGCGGCAAGCTGCACGAGCTGAACCTGCTGCTGCGCGGCGACCGTGACACGACCTTCCTGCCCGGCGCCAACGAAATCCCCGATGGCATCCAGTATGTGATGACGCTCGACAGCGACACGCGCCTGATGCGCGATGCCGTCACCAAGCTTGTCGGCAAGCTGCACCATCCGATCAATCGTCCGGTGCTCGACCCGGTGTCGAAGCGGGTGGTAAAGGGCTATGCATTGCTGCAGCCGCGCGTCACCGCCTCGCTGACGACGGGGATCGATGCGTCGGTGTTCCAGCGCATCTTTTCCATCAACCGCGGCCTCGACCCCTATGTGTTCACCGTGTCGGATGTCTATCAGGACCTGACCGGAGAAGGCACCTTTACCGGCAAGGGCCTCTACCATGTCGACGCCTTCGAAGCGGCGCTGAAGGGGCGCATCGATGAAAATACCGTGCTGAGCCACGACCTGCTCGAGGGCTCGATGGCACGTTGTGCGCTGGTCACCGATGTGGAACTGGTGGAGGATTTCCCGGTTCGCTACGAGGTGGAAGTGTCGCGCCAGCACCGCTGGGCGCGGGGCGATTGGCAGCTTCTGCCCTTCATCCTCGATCTCGGACGGGGCGTTACCGCGCTCGGCCGCTGGAAGATGATCGATAACCTCCGCCGCACCCTCATTCCGATTGCCTGGTTCCTGGCCTCGGTCTGTGGCTGGTATCTGCTGAAACCCTTCGACGCGCTGGTCTGGCAGGCGCTGCTGATCTTCTGCCTGTTCGTTGCGCCGACACTGTCGCTGATTTCAGGCGTCATTCCGCGCTCCAGCGATATCGTCGCCCGGGCCCATCTCTACACTGTGTGGACGGATCTGCGCGGTGCCAATGCCCAGGTGGCGCTCAGGGTGGTGTTCATCGCCGATTCCGCCTGCAAGATGGCGGATGCGATCATCCGCTCCTTCTATCGCCTGTTCGTCAGCCGCAAATATCTGCTGGAATGGAAGACGGCAGCCAGCGTGCAATCGAGTGCGCAGGGCACGATTCTTGCCTATTACAAGGCGATGTGGCACTCGGTGGCCGCAGCCCTGCTGGGGCTGGTTGCCGCCGGCCTGCCGGGACACGATACATTCCTCGTGGCGCTGCCCTTCTGCTTCCTCTGGCTGGTTTCGCCCGCCGTTGCCTGGTATGTCAGCCAGACCGCCGAGACCGAAGACCGCCTCGACGTTTCGGAAGAGGTCTCGACGGAACTGCGCAAGATTGCCCGGCGTACCTGGCGCTATTTCGAAACCTTCGTGACAGCCGAACAGCATTTCCTGCCGCCGGACAATTTCCAGGAAATTCCGCAGCCGGTGCTCGCCAAGCGCACCTCGCCGACCAACATAGGCGTCTATCTTCTGTCGGTGATATCGGCCCGCCAGTTCGGCTGGATCTCGTTTGCCGAAACCATCCAGCGGCTGGAACAGACGCTGTCGACCATCGACAGCATGGAAAAATACCGGGGTCACCTGCTGAACTGGTATCTGACCGACAGCCTGGCCACCCTTGGCCCGCGTTACGTCTCGGCGGTGGACAGCGGCAATCTCGCAGGCCATCTGGTGGCGGTGTCCTCGGCCCTTCGCGACTGGGAAGAGGCGCCTTCGGCCCATATGCAGGGCCAGATCGACGGGCTTGCAGACGGGCTCGGCATTCTGGAAGAGGTGCTTCAGGACCTTCCCGACGACCGCAAGACGGTGCGCCCGCTGCGGCGCAGGCTGGAGGAGCGGATCCAGGGCTTTTCGACGGCGCTTGCCACGGTGCGGCGCGAAAAGGTCTCGGCCTCCATCCACATCCTCAACCTTCTCGGCCTTGCCCGCGATATCGAAAAGCTGGCGCTGAACCTGCATCACGAGGTCGGCTCGCACCAGAGCGGCGAAGTGGCCGACTGGGCCCGCGCGCTGGTCGCCAATTGCGAGGCGCATGGTTCCGATACCGCCGTCGACATCTCCAATATCGAACCGCTTCGCCAGCGGCTGGCCTTCCTGCGCGACAAGGCGCGCGGCATTGCCTTCGGCATGGACTTCAGCTTCCTGTTCCGCCCCGAACGCCGCCTGCTGTCGATCGGTTTCCGCGTCGATACCGGCGAACTCGATGAGGCCTGCTACGATCTGCTGGCCTCCGAGGCGCGGCTCACCAGCCTGTTTGCGATCGCCAAGGGCGACCTGCCGACGGAGCACTGGTACAAGCTTGGCCGTCAGGTCGTGCCGGTCGGATCGCGCGGTGCGCTTCTGTCCTGGTCCGGCTCGATGTTCGAATATCTGATGCCGCCGCTGGTCATGCAGGAACGCTATGGCGGCATCCTCAACCAGACCAACAATCTCGTGGTCAAGGAACAGATGAACCATGGCAGGCGGCTTGGCACGCCCTGGGGCATTTCGGAAGCCGCCTTCAATGCACGCGACCACGAACTGACCTATCAATATACCAATTTCGGCGTGCCTTCGCTGGGCCTGAAGCGCGGGCTTGGCGAAAACGCGGTGATCGCGCCCTATGCCTCGCTGCTTGCCTCGCAATACAATCCCGAGGCGGCGCTTGCCAACCTGATGGAACTGCGCAAACTCGGCGCGCTCGGCGTCTACGGGTTCCATGACGCGGTCGATTTCACGCCGACCCGGGTACCGGAGGGCAAGCGCTGTGCCGTGGTTCGCAACTACATGGCACATCACCATGGCATGTCGATTGCAGCCGTTGCCAATGTCGTCTTCAACGGCCACCTGCGCGAGCTTTTCCACTCCGATCCCGTCATCGAGGCGGCGGAACTGCTGCTCGAGGAAAAGGCACCACGCGAAGTCCAGGTGATGAGCGCCAAGCACGAACCGGCCAAGACCGGCTCCACCCAGGACGATCTGCTGCGTCCGCGGGTCCGCACCATCGCCGACCCCGCCAAGCGGGAGCGCGAGCTGGTGTTCCTGTCGAACGGCCATTATTCGGTGATGCTGACGGCGACCGGCTCGGGCTATGCCCGCTGGAACGGCCAGGCCGTCTCGCGCTGGAAAGCCGATCCGACCGAAGACCGCTGGGGCAATTACATTTTCCTGCGTGACATGGCGAACAGCCAGTGGTGGTCGGCGACCGCCGAACCGCGTGCCATCGAGGGCGAAAAGACCAGCGTCATCTTCGGTGATGACAAGGCGGAATTCTCCAAGACCGTCGGCAAGCTGACGAGCGAGGTCGAATGCATCGTCGCCAACGAATTTGATGCGGAAGGCCGCCGGATCACGCTGATCAACATGAGCCAGGAAGACCGCTTCATCGAGGTGACCTCCTATCTGGAGCCGGTTCTGGCCTCTGAAGAGTCCGACAATGCCCATCCGGCCTTCTCGCGGATGTTCGTGCGGACCGAAATCGGCAAGCGCGGCGACGTGATCCGTGCGGTGCGCAACAAGCGCAATCCCAATGAGCCGGACATGTGGGTCGCCCACCTGATCGTCGACAATTCCGGGTCATCGCGCCATACGGAATTTGAAACCGACCGCCGCCGCTTCATCGGGCGCGGACGCACGCTTGCCGAGGCGCAGGCCTTCGACGCAGGCGCAAGCCTTTCCGGCACCGACGGCTTCACGCTCGATCCGGTCCTGTCGCTGCGCCGCGTGGTGCGGGTTCCGGCCGGAAAGAAGGTCAGCGTGATCTACTGGACCATCGCGGCTCCCTCGCGCGAGGAAGTCGACATGGCGATCGATCGCTACCGGCATCCCGACGCCTTCAGCCACGAAATGGTTCATGCCTGGACGCGGGCGCAGGTGCAGATGCGCCACATCGGCGTGACGTCGAAGCAGGCGGCGGCCTTCCAGCTGCTCGGCCGCTACCTCGTCTATCCCGACATGCACCTGCGCGCCGATGCAACCACGGTCGAAAGTGGTCTTGCCTCGCAATCCGCACTCTGGCCGCTGGCGATCTCCGGCGATTATCCGATCATCGCGCTGCGCATCAATGACGAGATGGACCTCGGCATTGCCCGCGAGGCACTGATGGCGCAGGAATATCTGCGCTCGCGCGGGCTAACGGTCGATCTGGTGATCGTCAATGAACGTGCTGCTTCCTATGCACAGGACATGCAGCACGCGCTGGATGCGGCCTGCGAGAATTTCCGCCGCCTCGGCCAGGCCGATGGCTTGCGCCAGCACATTTTCGCCGTGCGTCGCGACCTGATGGACCTCGCCACCTGGCAGGCCTTGATTGCGGCGTCGCGGGCCGTGTTCCATGCTGCCAACGGCACGGTTGCCGACCAGATCGACCGGGCGGTTTCGCTGTTCTCGCCGCCTTTCAAGGCAGAGACGGCACCTGTTGCCGAACAGGTCCTGACATTGCCGGTGCTGACGGCACCTGAAGAAAGGACGGTGACCGATTACGGTGACCTCGACTTCTGGAACGGCTATGGTGGCTTCAGCCGCGACGGGCATGAATATGTGGTCAGGCTTTACGGTGGACAGGCGTCGCCGCAGCCGTGGATCAACGTGATTGCCAACAGCAATTTCGGCTTCCATGTATCGGCGGAAGGCTGTGGCTTTACCTGGAGCGAGAATTCCCGGGATTACCAGCTGACGCCCTGGTCGAATGATGCCGTCATCAACCGGCCCGGCGAAGCCTTCTATATCAGTGACCGAGAGAGCGGGTCGGTCATGACTCCGTTTGCGGCCCTGTCGCGGGACAGAAATGCGCTGTTTGAAGCCCGGCATGGCCGGGGCTACAGTGTCTTCGTTACCGATCAGAACCAACTGTCGATTGAGCTGCTGCAGACCGTCGATACGGTCGAGCCGGTAAAGATTTCGAGATTGCGGCTGACCAACAACGGGCCGGAGGCGCGCCATCTGCGCGTCTATGCCTATGTGGAATGGGTGCTCGGCAACAATCCGCAAAAGACCGCACCCTATGTCATGACATCACAGGATGCGGACGGTTCGGCGCTGTTTGCCAGCAATCCCTACAGTCTCGATTATGCCAATCGCATCGCCTTCCTCGCCTCGCGCGATGTGCCGGGCAGTGTGACGACCAGCCGGCGCGAATTCATCGGCCCTGCCGGGTCGATCCTGTCACCTGCGGCCGTCAAGAGCGGAGCGGCTTTGTCGAATGCGGTGGATTTCGACGGCGACCCCGCCGCCGCGATCGCCATCGACGTGACGGTCAGGCCTGGCGAAAGCCGGGATGTGTTTGTCTATCTCGGCGATGCCGCCAACCGGGAAGACGCTCGTGCGGCCCTCGGCTCCGTCCGTGGCCGGGATTTCGAGACGGTGCTGGCCGATACCCATGCCTTCTGGGCGCGCTTTACCGGCACGATTGCCGTCAAGACGCCGGACAAGGCGTTTGACCTGATGATCAATGGCTGGCTGCCCTATCAGGCTCTGGCCTGCCGTATCCGTGCCCGCGCCGCCTTCTATCAGGCCAGCGGTGCCTATGGTTTCCGTGACCAGTTGCAGGATACGCTTGCCTTCCTCATTCAGGATCCAACGCTCGCCCGGGCGCAGATCATCAACGCCGCCTCCCGCCAGTTTGTTGAGGGCGATGTCCAGCATTGGTGGCTGCCGCAGACCGGGGCAGGGGTCAGAACGCTGATATCAGACGATGTCGTGTGGCTGGCCCATGCGGTTGACCGTTACGTGGATGTCACCGGCGACGTGGGCCTGCTGGACGAACAGATTGCCTTCCTGTCCGGCGAGGCGCTGGCAGAAGGCCAGCATGATGCCTTCTATCGGCCCGAGACGTCGCAGCAGACCGCGTCGATCTATGAACATGCCGCTCTTGGTCTCGATCTTGCCATCCGTCGCACCGGTGAAAACGGCCTGCCGCTGATTCTCGGCGGCGACTGGAACGACGGCATGAACCGGGTCGGCATCGAGGGCCGGGGCACCAGCGTCTGGCTGGGCTGGCTGCTGGCCGGTACACTTGACACCTTCCTCGCCCATGCCCGGACCCGCGACGACGGCGTGCGCATCGACCGGTGGCAGACCCATCTTGAGAAACTGCGCGGCGCGCTGGAAGAGGCTGGCTGGGACGGCCACTATTACCGGCGCGGGACCTTCGACGACGGAACCCTCTTGGGCTCCGCGGTGAGCGAGGAGTGCCGCATCGATTCGATTGCCCAGTCCTGGAGCGTGCTGTCGCGCCAGGGCCAGCCGGACCGCCAGCAGGCGGCAATGAATGCCGTGATGGACCAGCTTGTCGACCGTGATGCCGGCATGCTGCGGCTGTTTTCGCCCCCCTTCGAGACCACCAGCCACGACCCCGGCTATATCAAGGCCTATCCGCCCGGCGTTCGGGAAAATGGCGGTCAATATACCCATGCCGCCACCTGGGTGGTGCTGGCACTGGCAGAGCTCGGGCGCGGCGACGACGCCCATGCCTGCTTCTCGCTGCTCAATCCGGTCAATCATGCCCTGACCCGGACGCAAGCCGATATCTACCGGGTCGAGCCCTATGTGGTGGCTGCCGATGTCTATGGTGAAGGCGATCTCGCCCGGCGCGGTGGCTGGACCTGGTATACGGGCTCGGCGGGCTGGCTCTACCGGGCAGGCGTGGAGGGGATTCTCGGGATCACCAAGCGGAAAAACCGCATCCTTCTCGCCCCCGCCTTGCCGCAGGATTGGGATCGCGTCGATGTCGACATGACCGTGGGCGGTCGCATGCGCCGCATCGCCATGATCCGCAAGAATGGTGACATCGAGGTAAGTGTCGACGGCACGGTACTCGACAATCCCAAGGAGGGCTTTGCCCTTTGAATATGATCGCCGGTTAAGCACTGGTGTCTGTCTGGTTCACCTTGAATCAGTCAGACTCCAGGCATTATCGCCCTCCGGCAGGAATCGGGTGGCGGCGGGACCCTGCCTCTGCTGTTCTGGCCGCTCCCGATCACAGGAGCCTGCCATGACATACCGCATTACCGGCCTTTCCGCAGATGCCTTCAAGCCCCTTTATGGTCTCTCCGATGCCGAACTGGCCGTCCGGGGCGTGAAGCGCTATATTGTCGATACCAAGCCGGGTTTTCCTGACCGTATCGAAATGCGCGAGGGTGAGCCCGGCGAAACCATGATGCTGCTCAACCATCTCTGCCAGGCTGCCGAGACACCCTATCGCGCCACCCATGCCATTTTTGTCCGGGAGGGCGCGCTTCAGACCTATGAGGCGGTGGGGGAGGTTCCCGAGGTCATGCGCATCAGGCTGCTGTCGCTGCGCGGCTATTGCAGTGACGGCATGATGCAGGATGCCGATATTGTCGAGGGAACGGAAATCGAACCGCTGATCGCGCGGCTGTTTGCCAATCCTGACATCGCCTATATCCATGTCCACAATGCCCGGCGCGGCTGCTATGCCGGTCGCATTGACCGCGCATAAGCCGCTGTCTGCCCTTTGGCCATGAAAAAACCGCCCGCCCCTTGCGGGTGGGCGGTGCTGATTTTCCGCTGTTGGCGACTGAACCTCAGGCGGCTTCGTGCGCGTTGCGGACATCCTCGTCGGTGATGATACCGCTGGCGCGCAGCAGGGCGGCAAAGCGGCCATTGCTGTGGCTGAGCTCGTTGAAGTCGCCCATCTCGACCACTTTGCCATGATCGAGGAAGATCACCAGATCCGCCTCGCGCACCGTCGAGAGCCGGTGGGCGATGATGAAGGTCGTCCGGTCCCGGCGCAGATTGTCGATGGCAGTCTTCACCCGGGCCTCGGTCTCGACGTCAAGCGCACTGGTCGCTTCGTCCAGCACCAGGATCGGCGCATTCTTCAGAATGGCGCGGGCAATGGCGATACGCTGGCGCTCGCCACCCGACAGACGGTTGCCGCGCTCGCCGGCATGGGTTTCAAAGCCGTTGAGGCGGCTTTCGATGAATTCTGCGGCGGCGGCGGCATCGGCGGCGGCTCGCACATCACCTTCACTGGCATCTTCCTTGCCGAGCCGGATATTGTCGCTGATCGAACGGTTCAGCAGGCCTGCGTCCTGGAACACCGTGGCAATCGAGGCGCGCAGCGACTTGCGGGTAACGCCGGCGATCCGGGTTCCATCGATCAGGATCTCGCCCTTTTGTGGTTCATAGACCCGCTGCAACAGATTGATCAGCGTCGTCTTGCCCGCACCTGTCGGGCCGACGATGGCAACGGTCTGGCCAGCCTTGACGGTGAAGGAGACCTCGCTGACGCCCTGGGTGGTCCCGGCAAAATCGAAGCTGACATTGCGGAACTCGACCTCGCCGCGCACATGGTCAAGCGTCATGGCATTGGCCGGCTCTTCGCGATCCCTGACGGAATCCTCAAGCTGGAAAAAATCCTCAAGCTTGGAGCGGGCTTCGAAGATCTGGGTGGCAAAGGCCCGCATCTGGTCGAGACGCCCGACGAGCAGACCGGCGAAGCCGATGAAGGCGATGACGTCGCCGACCCGCAACTCGCCCTTCTGAACCAGGATCGTGCCGATCACCAGAATGATCATCATGGTGATGGTCGAGGCCATGCGGTTCAGCGCACTGGCAATCGCCCACCAGTCCAGCACCGGCAACTGCGCAGAGATCAGCTGGCGGGTGAATTCCTTGAGCGCCCGGGTTTCCGATTCGATTCGGTTGTAGCTGTGAATGACCGAGACGTTGGAAATGACGTCACTCACATGCGAGAAGACGGTGTGATAATGCGCCTCGACCGCCGCCTGTCCGACCTTGGTGCGGCTCATCACAACGCGGCCGATGATCCAGTAGAGAATGCCGAGCACGATCAGAACCGCCGAGAGACGGTAGTCCATCGAAATGGCGGTCGGAATCAAAACAACCAGTGCAATGGCGGTCGCCAGATGGGTCCGCATGAATTCCAGCCACAGGCCGAACAGCGTTTCACTGGCGCGCAGCAAGGTATGCAGCGCGTTGGACGTGCCACGCTGGCTGTGCCAGGACAGCGGCATGGAAATGATCCGCCCGAAGGCCTCGGTCAACAGCGACGCCCGGCGCTCATGTGCCAGCCGGTCAGCCTCGCGGGCGACCAGCACATAGGCAATCGTGTTGAAAACACCGAAGCCTGCCCACATGAACAGCATGGGGCTAACCGCCGTCCGGTTCGACATCGCATCAATGATCCGTCCGAACAGGACCGGCTCCGCAATGGTGATGACGGCCAGAATGATATTGGCGACCACCACCAGACAGACCCGGAACCGGTACATCGACAGATATTTCAAAGCCCGTGCATAAACCTGGAACAGCGACACGCTCTATCCTTCCGCTTCTTTCCCAATACGGCGGGGAACATACAGAGCGCTAGCTGAACTCAGCATTAACAGCTCTGATGGAGATCTTGTTGCGTTGCAAAATAATTGGTAATGAACATACGATATTTCGCTATCTAGACCTGTGGCCAAATCGATCGTGATTGTGAATTTTGCAAAATCTTCCACTTTGTGTTGTCGTATATGAAATCTAGCCAAATAGCTAAAATTCCAGTAAATAGTAAGCTATGTATCGCTGACTCTTGCACGGAAGCAGGGAGATCTCCGGTAGTCCACACGCACACAGCGTTGGAATCTTAGCGTAGCAGAGGGCGATTTTGACGATACATTCCATTCTTGAAACGCTTGTCACAACCGAGGAATGCCCCACTTCCGCCCAGGTGGTGACCGCGCTAGAAAAGCTCTTCAACATTTACGGGTTCGACTTTTACGGGATCCTCAGTCAGCCCCGTCCGGATCAGGACGGGCAGCTGCCCTTTCTGGCGAGCCGCTGGCCCGAGGGGTGGGCGCAGGTCTACCAGGCGGCCCGGTATCAGCTGATCGACCCGGCGATGCGCTACCTTGCTGTGGCCCAGCGGCCGTTTCGCTGGAAGGATGCGCTGAAGGCCTTCAAGGCCGATCCGCATCGCAAGCACATGGAAAGGATGATGGCGGAGGCGGCCCGCTACGGCCTGACGGATGGCTACATTTTCCCCATTCACGGCCGCGGCGGGCTGATTGGCTGGATGACCATCGGCGGCAAACCCATCGACCTCTCGCCGACGGAAATCTCGCTGTTCCAGGCGACGGCCAAGGCCGTCTACTGGAAGCTGCGGATGCTGGAGGAGCCGAGCCTGACGCCGCAAATCGCGGATCAGGTCGGGCCCGAAATAACCCGGCGCGAACTGGAGGTTCTGATTCATCTTGCCGATGGCCTGACATCCAACGACATCAGCCGTCTTCTCGACATATCGCGCCATACCGTGGACTGGTACATGAGCGGCATTCAGGCCAAGCTCGGGGCCAGGAACCGGCAGCATGCGGTGGCCATCGCGTTGCGCACCGGATTGATCGGCTGATTTTTGACCCGGCCAAGCCGGAATGATCCGATTATTTTGCACGCGGCGCAGCACCGGCAAAACGGACGACATTTCAAAAAAATGGTGAAAATCTTGCCCGGTTTCGCGGAATTTCCCGGGCGAAACGGCGGGAAATGCCGCCGGAGGCGTGGGTCAGCGCCGGATTCCCCGAATTTGTATGCTCTACCGCCTTTTTACGTGAGTCGTATTTGCGATGAAAGCAGTCGACGGCGGAAATTGACTTGAGCCGTCAAGCGGCTATGGAAGATGCGCCCGGGTTATTCCCCGGCGGCCCCGTGCCTGACGTCGTGAGGAGATCGCCTTGCCCATTTCCAAGATCCTTGTTGCCAACCGCTCCGAAATTGCCATCCGCGTCTTCCGCGCCGCCAACGAGCTCGGGATCAAAACCGTTGCGATATGGGCGGAAGAGGACAAACTGGCGCTGCACCGGTTCAAGGCGGATGAAAGTTACCAGGTCGGGCGCGGTGCCCATCTGGCGCGCGACCTCGGGCCAATCGAAAGCTACCTGTCGATTGACGAAGTGATCCGGGTGGCCCGGCTTTCCGGTGCCGATGCGATCCATCCCGGCTACGGCCTGCTCTCTGAAAGCCCCGAATTCGTCGATGCCTGCGATGCCGCAGGCATTATCTTTATCGGCCCGCGCGCCGACACCATGCGTCGTCTCGGCAACAAGGTTGCCGCCCGTAATCTGGCCATTGAAGTCGGCGTGCCGGTCGTGCCGGCCACCGAACCGCTGCCCGACGACATCGAGACCGTCAAGAAGATGGCGCTTGAAGTCGGCTATCCCGTGATGCTGAAGGCCTCTTGGGGCGGCGGCGGTCGCGGCATGCGCGTCATCCGCGCCGAGGCCGATCTCGCCCGCGAGGTGACGGAAGCCAAGCGCGAGGCGATGGCCGCCTTCGGCAAGGACGAGGTCTATCTCGAAAAGCTCGTCGAAAGCGCCCGTCACGTCGAAAGCCAGATTCTCGGCGATACCCAAGGCAATGCGGTGCATCTCTTCGAGCGCGACTGCTCGATCCAGCGCCGCAACCAGAAGGTCGTCGAGCGCGCTCCCGCACCCTATCTCAGCGACTCCCAGCGCCAGGAACTGGCCGCCTATTCGCTGAAGATTGCCCGTGCCACCGGCTATGTCGGGGCAGGCACGGTCGAATATCTGATGGATGCCGATACCGGCAAATTCTACTTCATCGAGGTCAATCCGCGCATCCAGGTCGAGCATACTGTCACCGAAGAGGTGACCGGCATCGATATCGTCAAGGCGCAGATCCACATTCTCGACGGCCATGCCATCGGTACGCCGGAATCGGGCGTGCCGAAGCAGGAAGACATCCAGCTGATGGGCCACGCGCTGCAGTGCCGCATCACCACGGAAGATCCGGAACACAATTTCATTCCCGATTACGGTCGCATCACCGCCTATCGCGGCGCGACCGGCTTCGGCATCCGGCTCGATGGCGGCACGGCCTATTCGGGTGCGGTGATCACCCGCTATTACGATCCGCTGCTCGAAAAGGTCACCGCCTGGTCGCCGACGCCTGAGGAAACCATCCGGCGCATGGACCGGGCGCTGCGCGAATTCCGTATCCGGGGGGTCGCGACCAACCTCACCTTCCTTGAAGCGATCATCTCCCATCCGAAATTTGCCGACAACAGCTATACGACCCGCTTCATCGACACGACGCCGGAACTGTTTGCCCAGGTCAAGCGTCAGGACCGCGCCACCAAGCTTCTGACCTATCTCGCGGACGTCACCGTCAACGGCCATCCGGAAGCCAAGGGGCGGCCAAGGCCGTCGCCGGATGCCGCCCGCCCGGTCGTGCCCTTCATCAAGGGTCACGTGCCTGCCGGCACCAAGCAGATGCTGGAAAGCATGGGGCCGAAGGGCTTTGCGGAATGGATGCGCAACGAAAAGCGGGTGCTGATCACCGACACCACCATGCGCGACGGCCACCAGTCGCTGCTCGCCACCCGGATGCGCACCTATGACATTGCCGCCGTGGCCGGCACCTATGCCAGGGCGCTTCCCGACCTTCTGTCGCTGGAATGCTGGGGTGGCGCGACCTTTGACGTGTCCATGCGCTTCCTCACCGAAGATCCGTGGGACCGGCTGTCGCGGGTCCGCGAGGCGGCACCGAACCTGCTTCTGCAGATGCTTTTGCGCGGCGCAAATGGCGTCGGCTACAAGAACTATCCCGACAATGTGGTGAAATATTTCGTCCGCCAGGCGGCGAAGGGCGGCATCGACCTGTTCCGCGTCTTCGACTGCCTGAACTGGGTCGACAACATGCGCGTGTCGATGGATGCGGTGGCGGAGGAGAACCGGCTCTGCGAAGCGGCGATCTGCTATACCGGCGACATCCTGAATTCGGCCCGCCCGAAATATGACCTCAAATATTACACTGCCCTTGCTGCCGAGCTGGAAAAGGCCGGTGCCCATATCATCGCCGTCAAGGACATGGCGGGCCTGCTGAAGCCTGCCGCCGCGAAGGTGCTGTTCAAGGCGCTGCGCGAGGCCACCTCGCTGCCGATCCATTTCCACACCCATGATACCTCGGGCATCTCGGCGGCAACCGTGCTGGCGGCGGTCGAAGCGGGGGTCGATGCGGTCGATGCGGCGATGGATGCGCTGTCCGGCAATACCTCGCAGCCCTGCCTCGGCTCGATTGTCGAGGCACTCAGAGGTTCCGAGCGCGATCCGGGCCTCGATCCCGACTGGATCCGCCGGATTTCCTTTTACTGGGAAGCGGTGCGCAACCAGTATGCAGCCTTCGAGAGCGACCTCAAGGGACCGGCCTCGGAAGTCTACCTGCACGAGATGCCGGGCGGCCAGTTCACCAATCTCAAGGAACAGGCCCGTTCGCTGGGTCTCGAGACCCGCTGGCACGAGGTGGCGCAGGCCTATGCCGATGCCAACCAGATGTTCGGCGATATCGTCAAGGTGACGCCGTCGTCCAAGGTGGTCGGCGACATGGCACTGATGATGGTCTCCCAGGACCTGACGGTGGCGGATGTCGAAAATCCGGCCAAGGACGTGTCTTTCCCGGAATCAGTGGCCTCGATGCTGAAGGGCGATCTTGGCCAGCCACCGAAGGGCTGGCCGGAAGGCCTGCAGAAGAAGGCGCTGAAGGGCGAAAAGCCCTATACCGCCCGTCCCGGCTCGCTGCTCGTCCCTGCCGATCTCGATCAGGAACGCAAGGCCATCGAGGAAAAGCTGGAGCGCGAGGTCGATGATTTCGAATTCGCCTCCTACCTGATGTATCCCAAGGTCTTCACCGACTATGCGATGGCGGCGGAAACCTATGGTCCGGTCTCCGTGATCCCGACGCCCTCCTATTTCTACGGCATGGAGGCCGGCGAAGAACTGTTCGTCGATCTCGAAAAGGGCAAGACGCTGGTCATCATCAACCAGGCCATCGGCCATGTCGATGAGAAGGGCCTTGTCACCGTCTTCTTCGAACTGAACGGCCAGCCGCGCCGCATCAAGGTGCCGGACCGCGCCCACGGGGCAGGCGGCAATGGCGTGCGCCGCAAGGCGGAACTCGGCAATGCCGCCCATGTCGGCGCACCGATGCCGGGCGTCATCTCCACGGTGGCGGTGGCCGCAGGCCAGTCGGTAAAGGCCGGCGACGTGCTGCTGTCGATCGAAGCGATGAAGATGGAAACGGCGCTCCACGCCGAACGGGACGCCGTGATCGCCGAAGTGCTGGTGCGCACCGGCGACCAGATCGACGCCAAGGACCTGCTCGTCGTCTTTGCCTGACGGGCAGAACGTCCACGTGAATAAGTTGAGGGGCGGGCTCGGCGACGTGTCCGCCCCTTGTCGTTCCGCCCGACTGGCTCCCGGCCCCCAGGGGGTTGAGAAACAAGCCGTTTTACCTATGCTCGCGCGCAACCCCGCGAGGAGCTTGCTTTGAGTGATTCTATGATCCGCCCGGCGTCCGCCAGCCCTGAAACCGGACTGTTTCCACCGTCGCGGCGTGCGGTCTGCCTGCTGTTCATGATCAACGGTTTCATGGTCGGGGCCTGGGCACCGAAGATCCCGGAATTTGCCGAGCGGCTGCATCTGTCGAAGGGCGAGCTCGGCTTGATGATCCTGATGCTCGGGATCGGCTCGCTGCTGCTGATGCCGGTGGCGGGTATGCTGATGGCCCGGTTCGGATCGACATCCGTGGTCAGGATCATGGCGGTGCTTTTGCTGCCATCGCTGCTGGCGCTGACCTTCGCCGGGTCCTTGTGGGTCGCTGTCCCCGCCATCGTCTGGTTCGGCGGCTTCATGGGCGCGATGGACGTGGCGATGAACACCAATGCGGTTGCCGTCGAAAAACACCTGCGCCGGGCGATCATGTCTTCCTGCCATGCCTTCTGGAGCGTCGGCGGTTTGGTGGGCTCGGCAACCGGCGGCGTGCTCATCGCCAGGTTCGGCGTCACGGTGCAGGCACTGGCCGCGACCGGCTTTGCAGTGCTGCTTTTGGTGCTGGCCTGGCCGATCATTCTTGCCGATCCGCCGCATGTGCCGGAACCCGGAACCCGGAAGGGCCTGCCGCTGCAAGTGCTTCCCTGGCTGTTCGGCATCATCGCGCTGTTTTCGATGACCCCGGAGGGGGCGGTACTCGACTGGAGCACGCTTTACGTCCATCAGGAACTGGGTGCCGGTCTGGCCGTCGCCGGCCTCGCCTTTGCCGGCTTTTCCGGCACCATGGCAATTGTCCGGTTCGGCGGCGATCTGGTGCGCGACCGGCTGGGCGCAGTGCTGACGCTGCGGCTTTCGACCGTCCTGGCGCTGATCGGCATGGTGATGGCGGGGCTTGCCCCCAATGCCGCCACGGCGATAGCAGGCTTTGCCATTGCCGGCCTCGGCGTGGCCAACATGGTGCCGATTGCCTTTTCGGCTGCCGGCAACATTCCCGGCATCGCACCGGGGGTCGGCCTGTCGGTTGCCACATTCATGGGCTATTCCGGCCTGCTGGCGGCGCCGTCGATCATCGGCTTTACCGCAGAGCGGACCGGCTTTGCGCCGATTTTCCTCTGCCTGCCGGTGCTGCTTGTCGTGGTGCTGATCCTGTCGCCGCTGGTGCGCCATGCCGACAATATCCGCAAGGGTTAGGATGGGCGGCCGCCTTCGATCCCGCCGACCGGCAACCGGCGCGACCCCAAAAAACTTGACAAGCCCCCGGTCCTCCTCCACCTGAAGGCTACCCGTCCATAGCGCCTGAAGAGCCCGCCATGACCCTGCTCGCCACGACTTCGCCGAACCCTTACGATCCGAAGCCCCGCCGGGCCTCCGTTGCCGTCGATGTCGGCGGCGTGCTGGTTGGCGGTGGCGCGCCGGTGGTGGTGCAGTCGATGACCAATACGGATACCGCCGATATCGACAGCACGGTGGCGCAGGTCGCAGCCCTCCACCGGGCCGGTTCCGAACTGGTGCGCATCACGGTCGACCGGGATGAGAGTGCCGCCGCCGTGCCGAGGATCCGCGACCGGCTGGTCCGCCTTGGCCTCGATGTGCCGCTGATCGGCGATTTCCACTATATCGGCCACAAGCTGCTGGCCGATCACCCCGATTGTGCGGAGGCGCTGGCCAAATACCGGATCAATCCCGGCAATGTCGGCTTCAAGGACAAGAAGGACAAGCAGTTCGGCGACATCATCGAGATGGCGATCCGCCACGACAAGCCGGTGCGCATCGGCGTCAACTGGGGCTCGCTGGACCAGGATCTGCTGACCCGGCTGATGGACCGCAATGCCGCCGGGGGGTCGCCGCTGTCGGCCCGTCAGGTCATGCATGAAGCGATCGTCCAGTCGGCGCTGATCTCGGCGACACTTGCCGAAGAGATCGGCCTGCCGCGCAACCGCATCATCCTCTCGGCCAAGGTCAGCCAGGTGCAGGACCTGATCGCCGTCTACTCGATGATTGCCGAACGCTCCGATCACGCGCTGCATCTGGGGCTGACCGAGGCGGGCATGGGCTCGAAGGGCATCGTTGCCTCGTCTGCCGCCATGGGCTACGTGCTCCAGCACGGGATCGGCGACACGATCCGGGTGTCGCTGACGCCGGAGCCGAATGGCGACCGCACCCGCGAGGTGCAGGTGGCACAGGAACTGCTGCAGGTGATGGGCTTCCGGCAGTTCGTGCCGGTCGTTGCCGCCTGCCCGGGTTGTGGCCGCACCACGTCGACGGTCTTCCAGGAACTGGCAAGCCGGATACAGGATGATCTGCGCAAGAACATGCCGGTCTGGCGGGAAAAATATCCCGGCGTCGAAAGCCTGAATGTCGCGGTGATGGGCTGCATCGTCAACGGACCTGGCGAAAGCAAGCATGCCGATATCGGCATTTCGCTGCCCGGCACCGGCGAAAGCCCGGCAGCCCCCGTCTTCATCGACGGCAAGAAGGCCATGACCCTGCGCGGCCCGGACATTGCCCGGGATTTCGAGGCGATGGTGATCGACTATATCGAGAAGCGTTTCGGCCAGCGCAACGCTGCCGAATAGAGGTTGGACATGAGCAAATACTGGTCTCCCGTCGTCAGCAGGCTGAAACCCTATGTGGCCGGCGAACAGCCGAAGCTTGCCGATCTCGTCAAGCTCAACACCAACGAAAACCCTTATGGCCCCTCGCCGAAGGCGCTGGCCGCGATCAGGGATGCTGCCGACGAGCGGTTGCGGCTTTATTCCGATCCGGTTTCCTCCGGCCTCAGGGACAGCATTGCCCGGCTGCATGATGTGCCTGCCGAGGATGTATTTGTCGGCAATGGCTCGGACGAGGTGCTGGCGCATGTGTTCCATGCCCTTTTGAAGCACGACAAGCCGTTGCTCTACCCGGATATTTCCTACAGTTTCTATCCGACCTATTGCCTTCTTTACGGCATCGAGGCGGTCGAGATTCCGCTGACGGATGATTTCCGCATCGATCTCGCCGACTATGACAGGGACTGTGGCGCGATCATCTTCCCCAACCCGAACGCGCCGACCGGCGTGGCGGTGCCGCGTGACGGGATCGAGGCTCTGGTCAGGGCGCGGCCCGATGCGGTGGTGGTGGTCGACGAGGCCTATGTGGATTTCGGTGCCGAAAGCGCCATCCCGCTGACCCGGCTCTATCCGAACCTGCTCGTCGTCCACACCCTGTCGAAATCGCGGTCGCTTGCGGGCCTCAGGGTCGGCTTTGCCATCGGCCAGCGTCCGCTGATCGATGCGCTGGAGCGGGTGAAGGACAGTTTCAATTCCTATCCGCTCGACCGGCTGGCGCAGGCAGGAGCGGCGGCGGCCATCGACGATGTCGAATGGTTCGAAATGTCGCGCCGCAAGGTGATGGCGAGCCGCGACTGGCTGACCGCGAAGCTTTCAGCGCTTGGCTTCGTCGTGCTGCCGTCTGCGGCCAATTTCGTCTTCGCCCGCCATCCCGACCGCGCCGGAGCAGACCTGCAGGCCGAACTTCGCGCCCGCTCCATCATCGTCCGGCATTTTGCCAAACCCCGCATCGATCCCTTCCTGCGCATCTCGGTCGGAACCGATGCGGAATGCGCAAGGCTGATCGATGCGCTTGCCGATATCCTGTCGCTGAACAGTTCGATTACAGAACGGCTGAAAGAAGCGTGATCCCGGCCAGCCCGAAGAGGACGGCAATCGCCGCCTCTATCGGTCGGCGCAGGCGCAGATAGGCCTGATGCACCGCCGGGATCGAGAAGACCAGGGCGAAGCTGGTAAAGACGCACAAGCCGAGCAGCAGGCAGACCCCGACGAACAGGATGGTGACCCCGAAGGGTGCGCCCGGCGGCAGGGCGAGCGATGCCAGCATGATCCAGGCGAGGATCGCCTTCGGATTGGTGAGGTGAATGCCATAGCCCTTCAGGTAATGCCGGTGCAGGGCAATCGCCGCATCTGGTCGCCTGAGCTGAGGATCGCCCGGGGCAAGCGACCGTTTCAGCGAACCCCAGGCCAGCCAGACGAGGTAGCTGCCGCCCATCAGCCTGATCGCCACCATGGCTTCGGGATGGGCGCGGATCAGCGCCGAGATGCCGAGTGTGGTGAGGATGGCCCAGGTGATCGACCCCGAGAGCACGCCCAGCGCCAGCATCAGCCCGGCGCGCCTGCCGGACCGTACCGCCGTGCCGATGATCGCCATCACAGCAGGGCCGGGTGAGGCGGTCGCCGCCACATAGGCACCCCAGGCGACGAAAAGCTGAGCGGTAACATCAGGGGCAGGCATGTCGGTGGTCCCGGTTTCAGGTTGTGTCTATATGAAACCGGATCTGTCGTTGCGACAGGGCCAATCTTGTCCTGAGGACATGTTGCACGCGGCCTTTTTCTATTTCAGCACCCTCAGCACCGTGCCCTTGCGGATCAGCGGCAGCAGGCGGAGCATGGTGCGCAGCGGGATGGCGATGCAGCCTTCGGTCGGGCGGAAATCGGCATGGCAGAGGTGGAAGAAGATCGCCGAGCCCGCAAACCGCTTGCGGCTGGAGATGTTCCAGTCGAGCACCAGGCAGAGATCGTAAAGACCGTCCTTGCGGGCCATTTTCTCATGGCGGGCGGAAAAGGGGGCTTGGACCGGACGGTTATAGGCTGCATGCCAGGGCGCGTCGCACCACAGATCGGTGGGCCGGATCGCGCGCAAGGCGAGCGGGGAGGTTGCAAAGGACACCCGGCCAGCTCTGCGATAGCCGGCAAGAACCGGCATTGCCGCGACCGGCGTGCAGCCGTCGCCCTCGCGCTTGAAGATGCTGGTGCCGGAACGGCCGATGGCAGCAGGGAAGGTCAGGTGACCGGCCTGGAGGAGCCCGCGGCAGCGGTTGCCGGGTGCAGTGCGGAGCGTCAGTGGGCCCATCGCTCGCCGTCGCCGGACTTTTGCATTCTGCATTGTCTCTCCCTTCTCCCCCTGTCCTTTTGCCCGGTTCTATTTGAAATCACGGCATTTAAAAGAGGACAACCCGAATCCGGCCAAATGCCAAGTCTTGCCAAACAGCCATTTTGGCGTAGGACTTGAGGGATCACTGGCGGAGAAGACATTCATGGCGGCGCGTACTATCCTTCTCGTGGACGATGACAATGATCTCAGGGAAACACTGCGGGAGCAACTGTCCCTCTATGACGAGTTCAGCGTATTGCAGGAATCGACGGCGACAAAGGGAATCCAGACTGCAAAAAGCCAGGCCATCGATCTTTTGATCATGGATGTCGGCCTTCCTGATATCGATGGCCGCGAGGCCGTGAAGCTGCTGCGCAAGGGTGGCTTCAAGCAGCCCGTGATCATGCTGACCGGGCACGACACCGATTCCGACACGATTCTCGGGCTGGAAGCCGGTGCCAACGATTATGTCACCAAGCCATTCCGCTTTGCCGTGCTGCTCGCCCGCATCCGCACCCAGCTGCGCCAGCACGAACAGAGCGAGGATGCGACCTTTACCGTCGGCCCCTATGTGTTCAAGCCGAGCCAGAAGCTGCTGACCACCGAGAACGGCCAGAAGATCCGGCTGACCGAGAAGGAGGCCTCGATCATCCGTTATCTCTATCGCGCCGGCCAGAAGGTGGTGACCCGCGACGTGCTGCTGGAAGAAGTGTGGGGCTACAATTCCGGCGTGACCACCCATACGCTCGAGACCCACGTCTACCGCCTGCGCCAGAAGATAGAGCGCGACCCCTCCAATGCGGAAATTCTGGTGACCGAAAACGGTGGATACAAGATTGTTCCGTGAATGCGATGGCCTGCGCCCGCAGGCATTCGTGATGCAAGCATGTCCGCAGGCAGCCGGGAAAGTCCTCCCCCGGCCCGCCTGAAAGAAGGTCCCGGCCAATGGCGCTGAATGATGACATCAAGCTGCTGTCCAGTGTTCCCCTGTTTCGGGGGCTGAACGAGGACCAGTTGCGGCTTTTGACTTTTGGTGCGGAACGGCGGGCACTCCTGACCGGCATGACGCTGTTTCGCGAGCGCTCGCCCGCCGAATGCGCCTATGTGATCGCCTCGGGCTCCGTCGAACTCAGCACCCAGACCAAGAGCGGCAAGCAGCAGCGTGACAGTGTCGTCGGACCGGGCACACTTCTGTCCGAGCTCGCGCTGATCACGCTTGTGGAACGCAAGTTCACCGCGCAGGCCGTCGATGACTGCGAGGTGATCCGCATACCCCGCCCGCTGTTCCAGCGGCTGATCGAGGAATATCCTGCGGTCGCGGCCATGGTCGAAGACCGGATCCGCAACAATATCACCGGACTGGTCGGCGAACTCTCGAAGCTGCGCTCCTATTTCGGCTGAGACTGCAGCGCGGCAGGTGTGTTGCGATCAGAGATCGAATTCAGCCGTCACCGGCACGTGGTCGGACGGTCTTTCCCAGCCGCGTGCCGCGCGCAGCACGTCAATCCCCTTGAGATCAGGTCCGAGATCGGCGGAAGACCAGATATGGTCGAGCCTTCGCCCCTTGTCGGCCATGTCCCAGTCCTTGGCGCGATAGCTCCACCACGTATAGAGCTTTTCGGTATGCGGCACATGCTGGCGCATCAGGTCGAGCCAGTTGCCCTCCGCCATCACCTGCAACAGTCCCTCGGTCTCGACGGGCGTATGGCTGACGATCTTCAGCATCTGCCTGTGCGACCAGACATCATGCTCGAGCGGCGCGATATTGAGGTCGCCGACGAGAATCGACGAGATCCCCTCTTCCGCATCGGCACGCAGTGCCCGCATTTCCGCGATGAAGTCGAGCTTGTGGCCGAATTTCGGATTGACGGTGCGATCCGGCTCGTCACCACCGGCGGGCACATAGAAATTGTGCAGGCGGATGCGCTTTGCACCTGCCTCGACCAAGACCGACAGATGCCTGCTGTCGCCGACGCTGCAGTAATCCTGGCGGTGATCACCGGACAGGGGACGCCGGGAGATGATTGCCACCCCGTGATAGCCCTTCTGGCCATGGATCTCGATGTGATCATAGCCAAGCGCGCGGAAAGGCTCGTAGGGAAACAGCTCGTTCGGACACTTGGTTTCCTGCAGGCACAGCACGTCTGGCTGGCGCAGTTGCAGGAACTGTTCGACGATCGGCATGCGCAGGCGGACGGAATTGATATTCCAGGTGGTGAGCGTAAAGGTCATCGGTGCCGTTTCTTCAGCGCTGCTTGTTCAGGGTATCCGGCATGCGGAACACCCGTTCGTCGAAAGACATGCCGGTCTGGACGTTGAGGATGATGACCGAGGTTTCCTTGGCCTGCGGATCGGTGATCGTCCACTGCCGGAGATCGTAGGTCTTGGTATCGAACATCATGGTGATCATCGAATCGCCGAAGATCGACTTGTTGCCGAGCACGATGGTGGTGAGGTCGGTGTCTTCCTTGACCTTGCGCACCATGTCGGCGGACAGATCGATCGCATTGCCGAGCAGCAGGCTGAGTGGCGTCTTCGACAGCGGGTAGATGTCCCAGGTCTTGAGCTTCTGGTTGCCGATGACGACATTCTGGCCATCGGCGATCACCCGCATCGGCGAGGGTGCATCATAGTTGAAGCGCAGCTTGCCGGGCCGCTCGATATAGAACTTGCCGCCGGTCTGCTCGCCGCGCGGACCGAACTGCACGAACTCGCCCTGCATGGTCTTCACTGCGGAAAAATGGTCGGCAATTTTCTGCGCGGTACCGGCAGGCACGGTATCGGCCCGGGCCTCGTCCGCCATCAACGGCGGCAGCAGCAGGGACAGGATGCCGGTGAGCGCAAGGCCGGTAAAGGCGCGGCGCGACAGGCCTTCTGGCGCCATTCCCTTCAGCTTCTGGCGGTTGCCATGCTTGGTCATAGAAAACTCCTTGTAAACTTCATGGCTTGGTGGCGCGAAAACGCGGCGCCATCAAGGCGGGTTGCGCGCGCCGGACAGGTGCCGGGGCCCGGCTGCGCCTCCCCTTTCAGCGCTCGATGATGTCGGCTTCGGTCGGAACCAGAATTTCCCGCTTGCCCGCGTGGTTGGCAGCGCCGATCAGTCCTTCCTGCTCCATCCGCTCGATCAGCGAGGCGGCCCGGTTATAGCCGATGCCGAGGCGGCGCTGGATATAGGAGGTCGAGGCCTTGCCATCGCGCAGCACGATGGCGACGGCATGATCATAGGGATCTTCACTGTCGCCGAGATTGCCGGTGCCGGCAGGTCCGCCACCATTGCCGCCGCCGTCTTCATCCTCGTCAGCGGTGATCGCATCGAGATATTGCGGAGAGCCCTGGGTCTTGAGGTAGGCGACGATATCCTCGACCTCGTGGTCGGAGACGAAGGGGCCGTGGACGCGCTGGATGCGCCCGCCACCGGCCATATAGAGCATGTCGCCCATGCCGAGCAGCTGTTCGGCTCCCTGCTCGCCGAGAATGGTGCGGCTGTCGATCTTCGAGGTGACCTGGAAGGAAATCCGGGTCGGGAAATTCGCCTTGATCGTGCCGGTAATGACGTCGACGGAGGGGCGCTGGGTCGCCATGATCACATGGATGCCCGCCGCACGCGCCATCTGCGCCAGCCGCTGCACCGCCCCTTCGATGTCCTTGCCGGCCACCATCATCAGGTCGGCCATTTCGTCGATGATCACCACGATATAGGGGATCGGCTGCAGGTCGAATTCTTCCGTTTCATACATCGCCTCGCCGGTCTGCCGGTCAAAGCCGGTCTGGACGGTGCGGGTGATGGCCTCGCCGCGCGCCATCGCCTGCTCGACGCGGGAATTGAAGCCGTCGATATTGCGCACGCCGATCTTCGACATCTTCTTGTAGCGCTCTTCCATCTCGCGCACCGTCCATTTCAGCGCGACAACCGCCTTCTTCGGATCGGTGACGACGGGGGAGAGGAGATGCGGGATACCGTCATAGACGGAGAGTTCGAGCATTTTCGGATCGATCATGATCAACCGGCACTGTTCCGGCGTCATTCGGTAGAGCAGCGACAGGATCATGGTGTTGATCGCCACCGACTTGCCCGAGCCGGTGGTGCCCGCGACCAGCAGATGCGGCATCTTGGCGAGATCGGCAATGACGGGTTCGCCGCCGATGGTCTTGCCGAGCGCCATGGCGAGCTTGGCCTTGCTGCCCTCGAAATCGCGGGAGCCGACGAGTTCGCGGAGAAACACGGTTTCGCGGGTCTGGTTGGGCAATTCGATGCCGATGGCATTGCGTCCCGGCACCACGGCGACGCGGGCGGCAATGGCGCTCATCGAACGGGCGATGTCATCGGCAAGACCGATGACGCGGGAGGATTTGATCCCCGGTGCCGGTTCCAGTTCGTAGAGGGTGACGACGGGGCCGGGCCGGACATGGATGATGTCGCCCTTGACGCCGAAATCTTCCAGCACGCCTTCCAGCATGCGGGCATTCTGCTCCAGCGCATCCTCGTTCAGCGAGGTGTCGCGCACGATATTGCGCGGCTCAGCCAGAAGCCGGATATCGGGAAGCTCGAACACGCCGGGACGACCGGGGCCGGGGCGAAACTGCTGGGCAGACGGGGCCGGAGCTTGCTGCTGCGGTCTGGCGCGTGCCGCCGGGGCCGAAGGCGTGATGGAGCGCACCGGTGGCTTGACGCGAAAGGTTCCGCCATTCGGGCCGGTCACCCCGTCGTCGTCGTCATCATCGGGCAGAATTCCTGCCGGGCGCGGCAGGTCGATATCAAAGGGCGCATCGTCGTCGATTTCGTCATCAGCCACCATCGGTGGTGCGCTGACGATCCGGCGGGCCGGGGTCTGTGCGCTGTCGAGTTCCGGCTCCAGCCGGGGTTCCTGACGCTGGCGCGGATCACGCGACGCACCGGCGCGCGAGGCCGCACCGGCATTCAGTGGCGTGAACTCGTCCTCGTTGAAATCATAGGGGTCCTCGATCCGGCGGGGATCGCGCGGCTTGCGGGCGGACAGGCCGAACAGGCGGCGCAGGCGCGCCTGGGTGGTGAACCAGGCATGGGTCGCCCAGCCGAAGAACACGGTGCCGAAGCCTTCCGCCTCGTCATCATCCATTTCGTCGCCGACGGTGCGCGCCTTGCCGGGCATGGTGACCAGCGGCTCCTCGTCTTCCTCAGGCACGGCATTGCCGATCAGGCCGGAGGCAAACAACAGCAGCACCGCCGTCGGCAGTGCCAGGATCGAGCCAAGCACGATGGCGAAGATGCCGGTTGGATAGGCGCCGATGAACAGCGCCGGAAACCGGAGGATCATGTCGCCGACCACGCCACCGATGCCGTTCGGGATTGGCCAGGTGAGCGGGGCGGGGAAGCAGCCGAGCACGGCGGAGCCTGCCACCGCGGACCCGGCCCAGGCGGCAATGCGGCTCGGGAATTTGTGGATGGTGCGACCGGTGATCAGCGCCAGCGACCAGGCCAGCACCGGCAGGAAGGCGATCACCCCGGACAGGCCGAGGAACTGCATGGTGACATCGGCAAAGGCGGCACCGGAATAGCCCATCAGGTTGGTGGGCAGGTTGCTGGTGGCATAGGAGGGGCTGGGATCGGAGACATTCCAGGTGGCCAGCGCCGCAACGCCCAGCGCCAGCAGGCCAAAGATGGCGATGCCGAGAAGGGCCTGCGCCTGCCGCCAGAGAAACGTCGACAGCGTGAAGCGGCTGGCGCGCCCATCCGATGCCGCTGAAATGCTTCTGCCCATGTTTCTTCCCGTTCCCTGAACTGTCGGTGCTTGGCAAACCCGGCGGACGGCCGGGGCCGGGTGCGCTTCATTACAGGGCAGGTTAAACCGAGGAGGGTTAAAGTCTTATTAACCATCCGTTGCAGCCCCCGGCAGGCCGCAAGCTTTTCTTAAAAAATTCGGCATGTCGACGAAAAAACCCGGGCCAGAGGAACCGGCCCGGGTCTGAAGAGCAAACCAGAAGGGTCCGCCTCAGGAATGGTAGGCGGCTTCCCCATGGGCGGAGAGGTCGAGACCCTGCCGCTCCGATTCGGCACTGACGCGCAGCCCGAGGACCATGTCGACCAGCTTGTAGAGCACGGCGGAGACGCCCCCGCTCCAGGCAAGGGTGATCAGCACGGCAGTTGCCTGCACGCCAAGCTGCGAGCCCATGGTCATGCCCTCGGCATAGCCGACGCCGCCAAGCGAGGCGCTGGCGAAGATGCCGGTCGAGAGCGCGCCAAAAATGCCGCCGACGCAATGGACGCCGAAGACATCGGCCGAATCGTCATACTGGAAGCGGTTCTTGACCACCGAGACGAAGAAATAGCAGAGCGGCGAGACGACAAGCCCCATGACGATGGCCCCCGTCGGTCCGGCGATGCCAGCGGCTGGCGTAATGGCGACAAGACCCGCGACCATGCCCGATACCGCTCCGAGCAGCGAGGCCTTGCCACGGGTGAAGACTTCCACCGCCGACCAGGAAAGGATGGCGGCAGCCGTGGCGATGAAGGTGTTGACCGTGGCCAGCCAGGCCCCGCCCGAGGCTTCGAGATTGGACCCGGCATTGAAGCCGAACCAGCCGACCCAGAGCATCGAGGCCCCGATCATCGTCATGGTCAGCGAATGCGGGGCCATCATGTCGCGCCCGAAACCGATGCGCTTGCCGACCATGATCGCGCCGACAAAGCCCGCAATGCCGGCATTGATGTGGACGACGGTGCCACCGGCAAAATCCAGCGCCCCCATCTTGAAGAGCAGGCCGCTGGCATCCCACACCATGTGCGCCACCGGCAGATAGACCAGCGTGACCCACAGGCCACAGAAGGCGATGACGGCGGAAAAGCGGAACCGTTCGGCAAAGGCACCGATGATCAGCGCCGGGGTAATGGCGGCAAAGGTCATCTGGAACAGCATGAACAGATATTCCGGGATGACCACGCCCTTGCTGAAGGTGGCAGCAGTCGAATCCCTGGTAACGCCGAGCAGGAACAGCTTGGCGGTGCCGCCCCAGTAGGGGCTGGTGCCGCCGCCGAAGGCAAAGGAATAGCCATAGGCGACCCAGATGATCATCACCAGTGCGCCCACCACGGTGCATTGCATCAGCACCGACAGCATGTTCTTCGTCCGCATCAGGCCGCCATAGAACAGGCCGAGCCCCGGCATCAGCATGAACAGCACCAGCACGGTGCTGATGAACATGAAGGTCGAATCCCCCTTGTCGGGGACAGGGACCGGCGCTGCGGCCACGGCGGCGGCAGTATCTTCGGCAAAGGCCGATGCCGAAAGCACGAGGCCGGAGGCCAGTGCCGCAAGGCGAAGCGCAGTTCGGAAAAGACAGGGACCGGGCATGGATATTCTGTTCACGGGACGCCTCCAGGCTTGTGCGCGGACGAGGTCCGCTTGTCACTCGCCTTTCCCATTCAAGTCCCGTGCCAGTTTCGTTGCATTGCACCATTGTCACTGAATTTGGCGCAGGCAAAGGCAAGGCGGCGGCTCGCTTTCGGGGCCATCGCGACAGGTCATGCCTAATATTTATGCGAATTGAAAAATCTGCCTGTTTTTTATTCAGGTCGCTTGCGGCGGATCAGGCCTTCCTGCGCGACCGAGGCGACAAGCACGCCGGAGCGGGTAAACAGGTTGCCGCGCGTCATGCCGCGCGCGCCCGACGCGCTGGGGCTGTCCTGGCTGTAGAGCAGCCAGTCGGAGAGATCGACCGGCCGATGAAACCACATCGCATGGTCGATGCTGGCCGCCTGCAGGGTCTGGTCGAAGATCGAGGTGCCATGGGCATAGAGCGAGGTGTCGAGCAGCGTCATGTCGGAGAGATAGGCAAGGATGGCGGCCTGCAGGTTGCGATCGGCGGGCACCGGCCCGGTGGCGCGCACCCAGACATCCTGCTTCGGCTCCAGCTTCTCGCTGGTGACATAGTGGACCAGCGAGGTCGGGCGGATTTCGACCGGGCGCTCGCGTGTCCAGTAGCGCCGCACCGGTTCGGGGGCATTGACGAGAAACATCGCCTTCATCTCGGCTTCCGGCATCAGTTTTTCCGGCGGCGGAACGTCTTCCATCCGGATCTGGTGGTCAAAGCCCGGCTCCTCGACCTGGAAGGAGGCGGACATCGCAAAGATCGGCTTGCCATGCTGGACGGCCACCACCCGCCTGGTGGTGAAGCTCGCCCCGTCCCGCAGGCGTTCGACCGTGTAGAGGATCGGGATGGCGGGGTCGCCGGGCCGCAAGAAATAGGCGTGCAGCGAATGGACGAAGCGGTCTGACACCACCGAGCGCTGGGCGGCCGTCAGCGCCTGGGCGATCACCTGTCCGCCAAACACCCGCTGCCAGCCCCCCGCCGGACTGCTGCCGCGAAACAGGTTCTCCTCGATGTCCTCCAGATTCAGCGTTTCGATCAGCCGGTCGATGGCACTCTGCGGCGGGGTCTGGGCGGCGGTTTCGGGATCACGCGACATTTTGGACGAACTCCGGAGATAGGAACGGGATCAAGGATGCTCTATACTGCAGGCTGCGACAAGGACAGGCATGCAAACAGGCAGATCGTGCCTGCCGTGCGGAACGGAAGGTGTCCGGTCCGCATGGCTGTCTGTCGAAGAATGTACAAGCGTGAAGGAACCGGGTGCGATGATCGATATGCTGGTGGTGGGCGGCGGATATGTGGGCCTTTCGGTGGCCGTTGCCGTGAAGCAGGCGGCCCCGCATCTTGTCGTCGAGGTGCTGGAAGCCGCTCCCGAAGACGCTTGGCGCAAGGACAACCGCGCCTCGGCGATCATCGCCGCCGCCTCGCGACTGCTCGGCGTGCTCGGCGCCTGGCCGATGATCGAGCCGGACGCCGAGCCGATCAGGCGGATGGTGGTGACCGATTCGCGCGCCGGCGATCCCGTGCGCCCGGTCTTCCTGACCTTCGACGGCGATGTGAGCGAGGGGCAGCCCTTCGCCCATATGGTGCCGAATGTCTCGATGGTCGCGGCGCTGCGCAGCATCTGCGAGCGGCTCGGCGTCCCGATCCGCCACCAGACGACAGCAAGGGCCATTGCCGACGAGGGGGCCGCCATGGGGGTGACGCTTTCCGACGGCACCGAGATCCGCACGCGCTTGCTGGTCGCCTGCGACGGGGTGCGTTCCTCCTTGCGCGACATGGCGGGGATCAAGGTGGTGCGCTGGGAATATGGCCAGTCCGGCATCGTTACCACGGTCGAGCACGAACGACCGCATCACGGCACGGCGGAAGAGCATTTCCTGCCCGCCGGTCCGTTTGCCACCCTGCCGCTGAAGGGCAACCGCTCGTCGCTGGTCTGGACTGAACGGACGGCGGATGCCGACCGGCTGGTTGCGGGCGACGACCTGATTTTCGAGGAAGAGTTGGAGCGCCGCTTCGGACACCGGCTCGGGCGGCTGAAGGTGGTCGGCGGCAGCCGCGCCTTTCCGCTCGGCCTGACGCTGGCACGCGCCTTTGTCGCGCCGCGCTTTGCGCTGGCGGGCGACGCCGCCCACGGCATTCACCCGATCTCGGGCCAGGGCCTCAATCTCGGCTTCAAGGATGTGGCGGCGCTGGCAGAGACTATCGTCGAGGCTGACCGGCTTGGGCTGGATATCGGCTCGCTCAACACGCTCGAGCGCTATCAGGCCTGGCGGCGATTCGACACGTTCCGGATGGGGGTGACGACCGATGTGCTGAACCGGCTGTTTTCCAACGACATCGCCCCGATCCGCATCGCCCGCGATTTCGGTCTTGGCCTGGTCGAGCGGCTGCCGAAGCTCAAGTCCTATTTCATCGGGGAAGCGGCAGGCGTCGGGGCCACGGCCAATCCGAGACTGCTGAATGGCGAGAGCCTCTGAAGCCTTCCGGATAACGGCGCCTCAATCCTCGATGCTGCGGGCTTCCGAGATCAGCATGATCGGCACGCCGTCGCGGATCGGATAGGCAAGGCGTGCCAGCTTCGAGACCAGTTCGTTGCGCTCGCGGTCATAGCTGAGCCTGCCCTTGGTCAGCGGGCAGACGAGCAGGTCCAGAAGCTTGGGGTCGACCCGACTGATCTTGTCGTCCATGGCAAAACCACCCGATCTTACTGCATTACCGTATCACTGTCGCCGAAGGTGCGGGCCAGCACAATCTCGGTGATGGCGATCAGCGTTTCGGCCCGGGTCTTCATGTCGGGTGCCTCCAGCAGCGCCTGCTTTTCAGCCGGGCCGAAGGGCGACATCATCGACAGCGAAGTCACCAGTGTGATGTTGCTCGCCCGCTCGACGCTTTCCCAGTCGGCTTCCAGCTTGTTGGAATCGAGATAGGCCTTGAAGGCGGTGAGCAGGGCTGCGCGGTCGATGGTTTCCTCTTCTGCCGCCACCTTGAGATCGCTGAGGAAAGGCATGATTTCGATCATCCGGTAGGGTCTGTCGGAGGTCACTTCGCCCGCCACCCGGAACCGGCAGATGCCGCTCAGCGTCACCATATAGCGTCCGTCTCCCGTCTCGGCGATCGAGGTAATCCGTCCGACGCAACCGACCTCGCAGATGCCGCCATCCTGGCCCCGCTCGCCGAAAGCCGGCTGGATCATGCCGATCACCCGGTTAGATGCCAGGGCATCGTCAAACATCATCAGGTAACGCGGTTCGAAAACATTGAGCGGCAATTGCCCGCCCGGCAACAGCAGTGCGCCGGTCAGCGGAAAGACCGGGATGATCGAGGGAATATCTTCCCGCTTGAGATAGCGTGCATTGCCGACTTGCATATCAGTCCACCTCGATGTGAATTCCGGAACCGCACCAACCCGCCGATCCGCCGATCCCTTGTAAGGCTGTCTCGCCTTCATCCCCCATTATCTGGTGCCGTGAGCCTGAAACTCAAGCGGCGAGCGACGATCAGGAGAACAGGATCGAGGAAAGTTTTCGCCGCGCGGCAAGGGTTGCCGGATCCTTTGGCCCCCAGACCTCGAAAAAGGCGAGCAACTGGCGTCGTGCGCCGTCGTCGTCATAGGTCCTGTCCTTCTTCATGATATAGAACAGATGATCGGCGGCCTCGTCGCGCGCGCCCTCGGCATTGCGCACCTTGGCCAGCTTGACGCGGGCATCGTGATCATCCGGGTTCAGCGCCAGTTGATGCTCAAGCGCTGCGGGGTCGCCGAACTTGCGTGCCTCTTCGATCTGGTCGAGCTTTTTCAGCGCCGCCTGGATCTTCGGTTCCCTGGCAACTTCGGGCGAAACGCCGGTCAGCAGGTCGCGGGCCCGGGCAAGCTCGCCAACGGCAATCATGCATTGCCCGATCCCCGCAAGCGCTGCCGCATTTTCGGGATCAGCCTGCAGGATGGCGCCAAAATACTGGCCTGCCGCATCGACATTGCCTTCGGCAAGCAAGGTTTCCGCCTGTTCGAGAAGGGCCGCAATCTCGGCGGCTTCATCGGCACCGGCGGGACCGGCAACCTTGTCGATGAACTGGCGGATCTGGGTTTCCGGCACCGCGCCCATGAAGCCATCGACCGGGCGGCCATTGACGAAGGCGATGACGGCGGGGATCGACTTGATGCCGAGCTGGCCGGGGATGGCCGGATGGTCATCGATATTGAGCTTGACCAGCTTGACCCGGCCCTCTGCCTCGTTCACCACCCGCTCGATCAGCGGCTGCAACTGCTTGCAGGGGCCGCACCAGGGAGCCCAGAAATCCACCAGCACCGGCTGGCTGCGGGATTCCTCCAGCACGTCGCGGGTAAAGCCCGCCGTGGTCGTATCCTTGACAAGCCCGCCCCCGGGCGCGCCTGCGCCATTTGCCGATGCGGTCATCTGGTTGCCGAAGGAAGCGCTGTAGGGATTGTCCGAGCCGTTCATTCCATTCTCCCGTTTCGATCAGCGCTCACGATGCCTTGGTGCCGATGGCCTTGCCGGTGCTGATCCGTCCTGTGCTGACAAGATCGTATGTCAGGCCGTGACTTTCAAGACAAGCGGCGTATGTCCCGTCGCTTCGATGAACCTCAGGAGATCCTCGCGGCGGATCGACGTGGTGGCATCATTGGCAAGCGGATGGCAATTGATGATCTCGTGCTGCATCAGCGCTTCATCGAGGATGAAGGTGACTTTGTTGCCGGTATCGTTGATCGCCCCCAGCGCCGTCACCGCGCCGGGGATGACGCCCAGATAGTCCATCAGCTTTTCCGGCTTGCCGAAGGACACCTTGCTCGCCGCACCAATGATCGTGTGCACCGTTTTCAGGTCGACGGTGGCGTTTTCCTCCACCGTCAGCAGGAAGAACCGGTCCTTCTTGTCCTTGACGAACAGGTTCTTGGTATGGCCGCCCGGAATGTCATGGGCCAGGGCTGCCGCCTCGGCAACGGTGAAGACCGGCGCATGGTCGCGCGTCGTCACCTCGATCCCAAGGCTTTGAAGAAATTCAAGAAGATCGCTCCGGGTCTTTACGGTCATGGGGACGTCTCGCTGTCTGTCAAAGAAGATGGCAGTGCCTTCGGCCTGCCGTTCGGAAGGGAGATACCGGGCTTGCCCGAAATTCGCAATGGCCGTGAAACGCGGCAAAGGCCCGCAATACAAGGGCTTTGCCGGGGCGATGGGAGCGGGCGCGAAAAAACTTGCAGATTTTTTCATTTCCCCTGTTGCAAAAGGCAAGGCGTTGCGTCATATAGCGCCCGTCGCCGCAACGAACGGCGGCACACGATCCAGACTTTACCCCGGGATCGTGGTGATGAGCGGGTGTAGCTCAGGGGTAGAGCACAACCTTGCCAAGGTTGGGGTCGAGCGTTCGAATCGCTTCACCCGCTCCATTTTCTCTCCGGATTTAGATGCCGAATTGCCTTTGGCTGGCAGTTTCTCACCGCTTATGCATGGGAGTCGCCTGGACGCCCATGCCAACGCCATTTGTAAGCTGGCCGTCGGTTTTCCGGATGATTTGCGCTACACGCAAATCTCGCCGACAGAACCCCGTGACTTGGCTGAACCCTTACCCGCGTGAAAAGACGAAATCGGTTTCCTGCACCAGCTTTTCGCCGGGGCGCAAGATGGCGTTCGGAAAGGTTTCGTGATTGACCGCATCCGGCCAGACCTGGGTTTCAAGGCAGAGCCCGGCATTCGCCCCGTAGGTCTTGCCCTCAAGCCCCGGCACCGGCACGCGGATCTTGAAACCGGCATAGAACTGCATGCCTGGCTCGGTGGTCAGCACCTCCATCGTCACGCCGGACAAGGGGCTCCGCAGCCGCGCCACGGGCCGCTTGGCGACCCGTTGGTGGCTCAGGCAAAAATTGTGGTCATAGGGAAAGGCCGCCCCGTCGAGCTGTTCCGTGCCCACGGGCTTTGCCCGGCGGAAATCGAAGGGCGTGGCCTCGACCGGCCGGTCCTCGCCGGTCGGAATGGTCTCGGCATCGACGGGGAGATAGCTTTCGGCGGAGATCGACAGTTCGTGGCCAAGAATGTCGGGGGAGCCATCGAGGTTGAAATAGCTGTGCTGGCAGAGATTGACCGGCGTCGGCCGGTCGGTCCTGGCCTCGTAGCGCACCGTCAGCCGACCCTGATCGCCGACCGAATAGGTCGCCGTCAGCTCTGCATTGCCGGGATAGCCCGCCCGGCCCTCGGGATCGGTGATCGCGAGCCGCACATGGCTGTCCGATCGCTCAAGCAGCCGCCAGTTGCGTTTGGCAATCCCGTCGCTGCCGCCATGCAGGTGGCCGATGCCCTTTTCGTTCTTCTCGAGCTCGATCAAAGCGCCATCCAGCTCGAAGCGGCCTTTGGCGATGCGGTTGGCACAGCGCCCCGGTGTCGCACCGAAATAGGGGGACCAGGCGAGATAGTTCTCGAAATTGTCAAAGCCCAGCACCAGCGGCTGGTCATGCCCGTCAAGCCGGAGATCCTGGATTACCGCGCCATAGGTGAGGATACTGGCGACAAGCCCGCCGCCCCGGATGGTGAACCGCCCGACCTCTTCGCCCGTCTTCGTCCTGCCGAAAGTGCCGTTCGCATCCATGCCTAAATCCTTTGTGCCGGGGCAGTGCTGGGCCGCCCGGATCTATCGGGAAAGTGCCCGGGCCGCCTGCTGCAGGCCGCCGAGCGTCAGGGGAAACATTCTGTCTTCAATCAGCTGCCTGACAAGCCCTGTCGAGCGGGTTGTCTGCCAGTGGGCTTCCGGCACCGGGTTGAGCCAGGCGCTCCGGCGGAAATGGCCGGTCAGGCGGGAAAGCCAGACCGCGCCCGCTTCCCGGTTCCAGTGCTCCACCGACCCGCCGGGATGGGTGATCTCGTAGGGGCTCATCGAGGCATCGCCGACGAAGATCGCCCGGTAATCCGGTCCATAGGTGCGCAGCAGATCCTCCGTCGCGGTCACATCGGTACGCCGGCGGCGATTGTCCTTCCACAGATTCTCGTAGGGGCAATTGTGGAAGTAGAAATAATCCATCCGCCGGAATTCGGCACGGGCGGCGGAAAACAGCTCCTCGACGGTCCTGACATGATCGTCCATCGAGCCGCCGACATCGAAGAACATCAGGAGCTTGACCGCATTGCGCCGTTCGGGCCGGGTCTGGACGTCGAGATAGCCGTGTTCCGCCGTGGCGCGGATGGTGCCGCCGAGATCTAGCTCCTCTTCTGCTCCCTCGCGCACCCAGTTGCGCAGCCGTTTCAGCGCCACCTTGATATTGCGGGTCCCAAGCTCGACCGAATCGTCGAAATTCCGGAATTCCCGCCGGTCCCAGACCTTGACGGCCCGGCGATGGCGCGACTCCTGCTGGCCGATGCGCACGCCCTCGGGATTGTGGCCATAGGCCCCGAAGGGCGAGGTGCCTGCCGTGCCGATCCATTTCGAGCCGCCCTGATGGCGGCCCTTCTGCTCTTCCAGCCGCTGGCGCAGCGTCTCCATCAGCGCCTCGAAACCGCCGAGCGCGGCGACCAGCCGCTTGTCGTCCTCGCTCAGATATTTTTCCGCCAGCTTTTCCAGCCATTCGGACGGCAAGTCGCGCTCGTCCACCCCGGTCTCGCCAGCAAAGGTTGCCACGCCCCGGAAATAGCGGGCAAAGACCTGGTCGAAGCGGTCGATATGGCGTTCGTCCTTGACCAGCACCGCCCTAGCCAGGAAATAGAAGGCCTCGACATCATCGTCGGCAAGCCCCGCCTGCATGGCTTCGAGCAGCGCCAGGAATTCCCTGAGGGTGACGGGAACGCGGGCAGCCTTGAGCTCGAGGAAGAACGGGACGAACATCGCCCGCTCAGAAATTCTGCTGATATATGATGAACGGCGTCTTGGCCGCGATCCGGTCATAGAGGATGCGGGCGGTGTGGTTGAATTCCTGCGTCATCCAGTAGACCTCGCTCGATCCTTCCGCCCTTGCTTTGGCATAGACCGCCTCGATCAGCGCCCGCCCGATGCCGGAGCCGCGCACCTCGGGATCGGCATAGAGATCCTGCAGATAGCAGGCATTGTTTTCCAGCCAGCAGGAGCGGTGAAAGAGATAGTGGGCAAGACCGACCGCCTTGCCCTCCTTCACCGCCAGAAAGCCGGCATATTCGTGCTTGTCGCCCGACAGCAGCCGCTTCCAGGTCAGCGCATGGATCTTTTCCGGCAGTTCGGTCTCGTAGAAGGCAAGGTAATCCTTCCAGAGCCGCCGCCAGTCCTGTTCGTCGCCTGCCTGAAGCGGCCTGATTTCCAGCGCTGACATCTCTATCTCCCCTCGCCGATATGTTCGAGATCATAGGGCGTCGTCTGGTAGATCTCGTTGATCCAGTTGCCGAACAGCAGGTGAGCATGGCTGCGCCAGCGGTTCAAGGGCGTCTTTTCGGGATTGTCCTCCGGAAAATAGTTGTGCGGCACTTTGATCGACGTGCCGCTGGACACATCGCGGAAATATTCCTCGCCGAGCGAGGTGGAATCATATTCCACATGGTTGAACATGTAGAGGCGATTGCCGACCGTCTCCTGCGCCAGGCACACGCCCATCTCGTCGGATTCCATCAGGATCCGGATGCCCGGCACCTTCTCGATGTCGGCACGCCTGACCTCGGTCCAGCGCGACACCGGGATCTGGAAGTCGTCGGAAAAGCCGGACAGATAGACCGAGGCAGGATCGAGGATATGGTGGCGATAGACGCCGAAGGCCTTTTCCTCCAGCGGATATTTCGGCACGCCATGAAAATGATAGATCGCCGCCATCGCTCCCCAGCAGACATTCAGCGTCGAATGGACGTTGGTTGTCGTCCAGTCGAGGATCGCCTTCATCTCGTCCCAATAGGTCACGTCCTCGAAGGGCAACGTCTCGACCGGCGCGCCGGTGATGATGAAGCCATCGAACTTGCGGTGCTTCACCTCGTCCCAGGTCTCGTAGAAGGAGAGCAGGTGTTCTTCGGACGTGTTCTTGGCCTTGTGCCCGCCAACCCTCACCAGCGAGAACTCTACCTGCAAAGGCGATGCCCCGACAAGACGGGCCATCTGCACCTCGGTGCGGATCTTGTTCGGCATCAGGTTCAGGAGCCCGAACTGCAACGGCCGGATATCCTGGCGGATGGCGACGGTTTCGGTCATCACCCGCACGCCTTCGCTGACAAGCGTGTCGAAGGCGGGCAGGGTGTCGGGGATCTTGATCGGCATGGTTTCTTCGGCTTTCCGGTAAGAAAAAGGTTTCAGGGATAGGTCGGCGGGCAGGAACCGGGTTTTGACACCCCGACCCCAGAGTTTGTCAGGGAAAACACGCAAACGAAGTTTTGCGTTTGGAATCCGGTTTTCCCGATACTGACAAACGAAATCAAGGAGGGTTAGAGTCTGTCTGGTTCAATGTGAACCTGACAGACTCTAACCCTCGCGGCGCGCCATGAAGGCGAGCCGTTCGAACAGATGGACATCCTGCTCGTTCTTGAGAAGGGCACCGTGCAATTTTGGCAGGATGGATTTGCGGTCAGCGGCCAGATCGGCGGAATCCATGTCGTCGGCGACCAGCAGGCGGATCCAGTCGAGCGCTTCCGAGGTGGAGGGCTTCTTCTTCAGTCCGGGCACATCACGGATCTCGTAGAAGCGCGTCAGCGCCGCGTTCACCAGCGCGCGCTTGATGCCGGGATAATGGACCTCGACGATCCTGCCGAGCGTCTCGGCATCGGGAAAGCGGATATAGTGGAAGAAGCAGCGGCGCAGGAAGGCGTCCGGCAGTTCCTTCTCGTTGTTGGAGGTGATGATGACGACCGGCCTTTGCCGCGCCTTCACCGTCTCGCCGGTCTCGTAGACAAAAAATTCCATGCGGTCGAGTTCCTGCAGCAGGTCGTTCGGAAATTCGATATCCGCCTTGTCGATCTCGTCGATCAGCAAGACCACCCGCCGCCCGGACTGAAAGGCCTGCCAGAGCTTGCCCTGGCGCAGGTAATTGGCGATGTCGCTGACCCTTGCATCGCCGAGCTGGCTGTCGCGCAGCCGCGACACCGCGTCATATTCGTAAAGCCCCTGCTGGGCCTTGGTGGTCGACTTGATGTTCCACTCGATCAGTTCCATGCCAAGCGAGGCTGCGACCTGGCGGGCAAGTTCGGTCTTGCCGGTGCCGGGCTCGCCCTTGACCAGCAAGGGCCGCTCCAGCCGGATGGCGGCGTTGACGGCCACCATCAGCTCCTTGTCGGCGATGTAATCGGCAGTGCCTTGAAAATGCATGGGATGTCGCTTTTTTACAAACTGATCGGCAGGGCACGCCGGGCGTGCCGCACTGGAATAGCCGATCATGCAGATTTGCGGAACTCACATTTACCAAAAAAGCCGGGAGGCATGTCGCCCCGCAACAACGGGAAAACCCGGCAGTCCGGCAAGCGCGACGATCTCAAACCGGATCATCTTCTGGCCGGATACCGGGCTTTTGTCCCAACAGAGCGCGGGAAGGCGCGGTGGATCAGAACTCCTCCCAATCCTGCTGGGTTGCGGCGGCGGTGGACTGTGTCCCCAAAGCCGAAGCAATGCGGTTGCCGAGCGCCCGGGCCGGTGACGGAACCGGACGGCTGGCGTGGCTTGCCTGTGCAACGACAGGGGCTGCCGGGGCACGGGAGGCTGCCGGGGCCGGACGGGGCGCAGCGGTAGCGGGACGCGAAACCGGAGCGGCCATCGAACTTCCCGGCGCAGCCGCCGGTGCCCGGTGCCGGCTAGCCTGCTGACTGCTGCGGCCCTGCTGGGCAAAGCGGAACTGCGAGAGCAGATGATTGAGTTCGGCGGCTTCCGATGCCAGCGCATGGCTTGCGGCGGTCGATTCCTCGACCATTGCGGCATTCTTCTGGGTGCCCTGGTCGATTGTGTTGACGGCCGCGCTGATCTCGTTCAGCGCCGTCGACTGTTCGCGGGTCGATTGTACGATGGAGCTGACGTGCATGTTGATGTCCTGCACCTGCGAGACGATTTCCACCAGTGCCTGACCGGTTTCGCCGACCAGCGCCACGCCGGTCTGTACCTGCTGGCCGGAATTGGTGATCAGCGCCTTGATTTCCTTCGCCGCATTGGCAGACCGCTGGGCAAGCTCGCGCACCTCCTGGGCGACGACCGCAAAGCCCTTGCCCGCTTCGCCGGCACGGGCCGCCTCGACGCCGGCATTGAGAGCCAGCAGGTTGGTCTGGAAGGCAATTTCGTCGATGACGCCGATGATGTTGGAAATTTCCCGCGAGGAATTCTCGATCCCGCTCATCGCCACCACGGCCTTCTTGACCACTTCGCCGGATTTTTCCGCCCCGATGCGGGTACGGTCGACAAGGTTGCCCGCATCCTCGGCCCGGCGGCTGGCGTCGCGGATCGAGGAGGTGATTTCTTCAAGTGCCGCCGCCGTCTGTTCGACGGAGGCCGCCTGCTGTTCGGTGCGCTTGGCGAGTTCGTCGGAGGAGGAGCGGATTTCCGCCGAGCCGGACTGGATGGCCGAAGCATTGATGCCGACGGTCTGCAGCGCCGCTTCGAGCTTTTCGACCGACGCATTGAAATCCTGGCGGATGGTCTCGAGCGTACCGTGGAAGGGCGAGGTCAGGCGGCTGGTCATGTCGCCTTCAGAAAGCTTCTGCAGGCCCCTGGCAAGCTCGCCCATGGCAAATTGCACCTGCTGATCACGCTCGGCAGCTTCAGCCGTGCGCTGGCGGCGCTCCTGGTCGCTCATCGTGCGGTTTTCTTCCGCCTCGCTTTCCAGCCGGAGCTTGGCGACCGTGGCATCGCGCAGGACCTGCAAAGACCGATTGAGCTCGCCGATTTCGTCCTGGACGCTGGCCCCGGACAGGTCGACATTGGTATTACCACCGGCGATCTGGGTGGTGGCAGATACCACGCCGGTCAGACGCTTGCGGAAACGATTGGCAAGAACCGTGCCGAAGGCAATCATGATCAGCGCACCAAGCACGATCAGGGTGCCGCAAATCCAGGCCAGACGGGTGAGCTTGGCGAAGACGGCGGCTTTCGGCACCGACACCACCGCATACCACTGCGACCCCTCGATCACATGAACCGGCATGGCGACGCTGAGATTGACCGATCCATCCGCTTCAAGCGTTTCAAAAGGCTGGCCCGGATTGGCGAGCACCTGCTGGAAACCAGCGACATCAAGCCCGGAATCCTTGAGGGCCTTGCCAAGGCTTGCCTGCACGGGATGGCTGACCACCGCGCCCTGTTCGCTGAACAGCGCGACATAGCCGGCATCGAGCGGCTTGATCTTGCCGAGGTCTTCGGCAAGGATCGACAGGCTGGTATCGACACCGGCGACGCCGACAAACTTGCCCTGGATCGTCAGTGGCACCATGACCGAGGTCATCAGCACATTCTTGCCATTGATCGGGTACCCATAGGGTTCGGTCAGCATGTCCTTGCCGGTGGATTTCGGAACCTGATAATAGTCACCGGCACCGGGGGTGTCGTAGTCCTTCAGCGGCTCGTGCACGATCGTATCGCCCGAGCGGGCAAAATACGGAATGTAGCGCCCGGTGGCGTCATGGCCTTCCTTGCCAACGAATTCGGCATCCTTGCCGTCAAACGCATTCGGTTCCCAGCCGGTGCTGATGCCAAGCGCCAGCGGATTGTCCGTCAGAAACGCCTTCAGCAGCGAATCGGCTTCGGCACGCGATGGAACCCCTGCGGCATGCAGCGCATAAAGCGTCGAGCGCAGGTTGTTGCTCAGCATCCGGGCCTGGGTGAAACGGGTCTCGACCTTCGACGCGCTCGATTCGGCAATCCCCGTCATCTCGGAAATGCTGCGGTCGCGGATTTCGGAATAGGAGAGCCAGAACAGCGTGCCCGCCGTCGCAATGGAGATGCCCACGCCCGTCGCGATGATGGAGAACATATTCCTGGCCGTAGCTGACTTCAGGATCATCGGATACCTCCGCAGATCGGCCGCCATCAAGGCAAGGCCAATTCCGATTTCTTCAAATAGGGGGACACATGCCCGCTCGGGGCTTCAGGCGGCACGGGTGGCGCCAGCCGGTTTCATCCGGCCAGAATGCAGGATATTGGGCAGGTTATTTACAAATTATAAAATTCTAAGTCTCTGTGAAAATATCTGTTAAAAATAACAGAGTTCAGCCCCCTGCGGCACTCACCCCTCGAGTTCCTCGCGCAGCATTTCAATCTCCAGCCATTCCTCTTCCATCTGGTGCTGGGAGGCGCGCAGTTTTTCCAGTTCCGTCGCCAGCTTTGCAAAGCCTGTGGGGTCCTTGGCAAACAGCGCGGGATCGCTCATCTTCTTTTCGCAGACAGCGGCTGCCGCCTCGCATTTGGCGATTTCCTTCGGCAGGTTTTCGAGTGCGAATTTCTGCTTGTAGGAGAGTTTCGCCTGGGTTTTCGGGCTGTCTGCGGGAGCCGATGCGGAGCTTCGCTCCTTTTCTGCCCGCTCGGCCTTGCGCTTTTCGTCCTGCGCGCCCTTGCGCTGGATCAGCATGTCGGAATAGCCGCCGGCATATTCGATCCAGCGGCCATCGGGAGCATCCGGCACGGCAGGTGCCAGCGTCGAGGTGACGGTGCGGTCGAGAAAATCGCGGTCGTGGCTGACAAGGATGACGGTTCCCGGAAAGCCTGCAACGATCTCCTGCAACAGGTCGAGGGTCTCGATGTCGAGGTCGTTGGTGGGTTCGTCGAGGATCAGCAGATTGGCCGGGCGCGACAGGATGCGCGCCAGCATCAGCCGGGCCCGTTCGCCGCCCGAGAGATCGCGGATCGGGGTGCGGGCCTGTTCGGGCTGAAACAGGAAATCCTTCATGTAGCCGGTGACATGGCGGGCCTCGCCATTGACCAGCAGATTGTCGCCGCGCCCGTCGGTCAGGTAATGAGCCAGTGTGTCATCAAGATTGAGATCCTCGCGGCGCTGGTCCAGCGTGGCGATTTCCAGATTGGTGCCGAGCCGGATCGTGCCGCTGTCGGGTTCGAGCTGGCCGGTCAGCATTTTGAGAAGCGTGGTCTTGCCTGCCCCGTTCGGCCCGACCAGACCGATACAGTCGCCGCGATGGACGCGGATCGAGAAGGGCGCGACAATGCTGCGCTCGCCATAGGTCTTGGTGATCTTTTCCGCCTCGATCACCAGCTTGCCGGATTCGCGGGCATCGGCGACGCTTGCCTGAACCGTGCCGAGCGCCCCTTTGTGGCCGCGATGGCGCGAGCGCATGTCCTGCAATTCGCCAAGGCGGCGCATGTTGCGCTTGCGCCGGGCGGTCACGCCATAGCGCAGCCAGTGTTCTTCCCGCTCGATTGCCTTGCCGAGCTTGTGCTGTTCAAGCTCTTCTTCCTCCAGCACCTGATCGCGCCAGGCTTCGAAATGGGCAAAGCCCCGGTCCAGCCGCCGCGAGGTGCCGCGATCCAGCCACAGGGTGGCCGTCGAGACCTTTTCGAGGAAGCGCCGGTCATGAGAAATCAGGATCAGGCTGCTGCGGGATTTCTGCAGCTCGCCTTCCAGCCATTCGATGGTCGGAAGATCCAGATGGTTGGTCGGCTCGTCGAGCAGCAGGATATCCGGTTCGGGGGCCATGACGCGGGCAAGTGCTGCACGCCGCGCCTCGCCGCCGGAAAGGTTTTTCGGATTTTCCTCGCCGGAAAGGCCGAGATGCTCGAGCAGATAGGCGACCCGGTAGGGATCGTCACTCGGTCCGAGACCGGCCTCCGCATAGGCCTGCACCGTGTCATAGCCGTCGAAATCGGGGGCCTGGTGGAGATAGCGCAGCGTTGCCGAGGGATGGCGGAAAACCTCGCCCGATTGCGGCTCGACGAGACCGGCGGCAATTTTCATCAGCGTCGATTTGCCCGAACCGTTGCGTCCGACAAGGCAGAGCCGGTCACCCGGCTCCAGCTGGAATCCGGCTCCGTTCAAAAGCGGTGCGCCGCCGAAGGAGAGGACGATATCATCGAGTTTCAGGATCGGCGGTGCCACGGGTTCAGGCTCCAGTCATGTCATGGGGGCGGGCGAGAAACAGGCCGCATCCCCCTTCAAGTGTCAGATGCACGGGGCCGAGCGCGACATTGGAAATCGTGCGCGACGAGCCAAACGGCAGGGTGAAATTCTCAAGCGGATAGCGGGCGCCGCGAATCGACAACCCGTCGAGGCGGCTGAAGCCGACGATGGAAAACAGCGAGCCCCCGGGCAGGTCGACCTCGATCTCGCCTGCGAGCAGTGGCAGGCCTTCTTCCTCGCCCGACGACAGCATCACCTCGAAGCCCTCCGCCTTCAGCTGCAGGGCCTGGGCAAAATGCTGGAGCGCATGATCGCTGCGCTCGCCGCCCATGGCACCCAGCAACAGCAGGCTCCGCGCGCCGCGTGCGATGGCTTCCGAAATCGCGATTTCCCCGTCGGTTGCCGCCTTTTGCGCGGGATAGGGCTGGCGCTCTACCTCCGGCCAGGCATCGAGCAGGGCCTGATCGGCGGAATCGAAATCGCCGACCCAGAGTTCCGGCAAAAGGCCGAGGGCGGCAGCATGGCGCATGCCGCTGTCAGCCGCAATCACCCGGCTATCGGCCACCGCCGCGCGGACGCGATCAGTCGCGACAAGCGTGCCGCCAAGCAGGATGGTGAAACGGGGTTCGGTCATGGACCGTCAGATAGCCAAGAATGGACGGCAGGGAAAGGGCAATCCCGCATGGATCGGGATGTTTGAACGGTGACGCGAGGTCCGGGGGACCGGGCTGGCTGGGATTTTCGGCTCTTGCCAAGTCAAATTGCTGCCGCTACATCTTCCCCCGCTCTAACGGGGTGCCTTGCGTTCGGTTCACGAATGTCTTGGCTGAGAGGCGTCGAACGCCAACCCGCGGAACCTGATCCGGTTAACACCGGCGGAGGGATTAGACGCTGCCTCATCAAGGGCGCCCTTTTCCCATTTTGTATCGTTGAAAAAGGAGGCGCCTGATGCAGGCCCGATTGAAAACCATCCTGTCCCTTGTTTCGCTGACGCTGGGCGCAGCGCTTGCCCTGCCGGCGCTTGCGGCTGACAAGGTGCTGACCATCTATACCTATGAAAGCTTCACCTCCGAATGGGGTCCCGGTCCCAAGGTCAAGGAAGCCTTCGAAAAGACCTGCGGCTGCAGCGTGCGCTACGTGCCTGTGGCCGATGGCGTGGCGCTGCTGTCGCGCCTGAAGCTTGAAGGGACCGCGACGAAAGCCGATCTGGTCCTCGGTCTCGACACCAACCTCGTCTCCGAGGCGCGCAACACCGGCCTGTTCGAGGCAAGCGGCGTCGATACGGCGGCGGTCAAGGTGCCCGGTGGGTTCTCGGACGATGTGTTCGTGCCCTATGACTACGGCCATTTCGCCGTTGTCTATGACACGCAGGCGATCAAGACACCGCCCGCAAGCCTGAAGGACCTGGTCGAGGGCGACCCCAACCAGAAGATTGCCATCGAAGACCCGCGCACCTCGACCCCCGGCCTCGGCCTGCTGCTCTGGGTGAAGTCGGTCTATGGCGACAGGGCACCGGAGGCCTGGGGCAAGCTCAAGAACCGGGTGCTGACCGTCACCCCCGGCTGGTCGGAAGCCTATGGGCTGTTCACCAAGGGGGAAGCGCCGATGGTGCTCTCCTACGTCACCTCGCCCGCCTATCACCTGATGGAGGAAAAGACCGACCGCTATCAGGCCGCCGAATTTTCCGAAGGCCATTATATCCAGATCGAAGTGGCCGGCGTGGTGAAGTCTGCCCCGGAAAAGCAGCTCGCCCGCGATTTCCTGCGCTTCATGATCAGCCCCGCCTTCCAGGACATCATCCCGACCACCAACTGGATGATGCCCGCAGCCCCGACGACAGCAGCGCTGCCCGACGCCTTCGGCAAGCTGATCAAGCCTTCGAAGACGTTCCTGATCAGCGGCGACGACGTGGCGAAGAACCGCAAGGCCTGGGTGGATGAATGGCTGAACGCCATGAGCCTGAAATAGCCGATGAGTGCGGGCGGTGACACGGGAAGGGCACTTGCAGGCGGCGCACTGGCGCTTGCCGCCATCCTTGTGTTTGCCGCCTGCGGCGTCGCGCCCCTGATCGGCTCCGGTTTTCAGGGTTCACAACCGCTGCTGATCTCAGACCCCTATATCCTGCGCATCCTGCGTTTCACCCTTTTGCAGGCAGCCCTGTCGACCCTCCTGTCGCTGGGGCTGGCCATCCCTTTCGCCCGGGCGCTCGCCCGCCAGCCGCGCTTTCCCGGCCGCGTATGGGTGATCCGGCTGATGGGCCTGCCGCTTGGCCTGCCCGTGATCGTCGGGGCGCTCGGGCTGATTTCCGTCTGGGGACGCAATGGCTGGGCAAATGGCCTGCTCCAGCATTTGGGTCTGGCCCAGCCGGTCAGCATCTATGGCCTGTCGGGTATCCTGCTTGCCCATGTCTTCTTCAATTTTCCGCTGGCAAGCCGCCTTTTCCTGACCGTTCTGGAACGGCTGCCGCCGGAATACTGGCTGGTGGCCAGCAATCTCGGCATGAGACCCTTGAGCCTGTTCCGCTTCATCGAATGGCCGCAGATCCGCCGCCAGATACCGGGTGTGGCAGGGCTGGTCTTCATGCTGGCGGCAACCAGCTTCACCCTCGTGCTGCTGCTTGGCGGCGGACCGGCGGCGACCACGCTTGAAGTCGCGATCTATCAGGCGCTGCGCTTCGATTTCGACCCCGCCCGCGCCGTGTCCCTCGCCCTGATGCAGATCTCGGTGACCGCCCTGCTGCTGATCACGCTGGCCTTCCTCCGGGTTGATGACCCCCTTGGGACCAGTGCCGGAATGCGGGCACAGCGGCCCGGCGGCCTCTCGCTCTTGCCACGCCTTATCGATGCCCTGCTTCTCCTGTCGGGAAGCCTCTTTGTCCTCTTGCCGCTGGCAGCGGTCCTGCTGGGCGGATTAAGGGCGGATATGGCAAAGCTTCTTGGTGACGCAATTGTCTGGCGGGCGCTGGCCACCAGCCTTGCGCTGGCCCTGCCGTCCGGGCTTCTGGCGGTGCTCCTCGCCTGGCTGATCCTGGAGGCCCGTCTGGCCATCTCGGGACTGAGGACGCCAGGCCCGGTGCTTTGGGCCTATGGCAGAAGCCTGCCGGCGCTGGCATCGCTGATCCTGCTCCTGCCGCCGACGGTTCTCGGCACCGGCTGGTTCCTGCTCATCGGCCCTGCCCGGCTGGAACCGCTGGCACCGCTGGTGGTCGTCGCGATCAACGGGCTGATGGCATTGCCCTTCGTGCTGCGCGTGCTTGATCCCGTGCTTTCGACCCATCGCGCCCGCACCGGACGGCTGGCCGCAAGCCTCGGCATAGCGGGCTTCAACCGTTTGCGCCGGATCGACATGCCGGCCCTCGGCAAGCCGTTGCTGATGGCGCTGTCCTTCGGCATGGCGCTGTCGCTGGGCGATCTCGGGGCGGTGGCACTGTTCGGTTCCGACAGCCTGATCACGCTGCCATGGCTGCTTTATAGCCGGATGGGCAGCTACCGGACGGCGGATGCGGCGGGGCTGGCGCTGCTGCTTGCCCTCCTCTGCCTCGCCCTGTCGGTGGCCGGAACCGCCGGGCAGATGCCGGGCAAAGGAGTTCGCAATGACCGATAGGGACAGATCCATCACCCTCGACCACGTGGTGCTGAAACGCGGCGACCAGACCTTCCGCTTCAATTGCCATATCGGGGCCGGACGGGTGACGGCGGTCTGCGGCCCTTCCGGCTCCGGCAAGACGACCCTTCTCAACCTGATTGCCGGCTTCGAGCAGCCGCAGCAGGGCCGTATCCGGTTCGGGGCAGAGGATTCCACCGCCCTCCTTCCAGGTAGCCGGCCGGTGTCGCTGGTGTTCCAGGACAACAATCTCTTTGCCCATCTCGACCTCTTCACCAATATCGGCCTCGGCATCAGCCCGGCGCTGCGGCTGTCGGCGGAAGACCGCGCCCGCATTCTGGCAAGCCTCGAGCGCACCGGGCTTGGCGGCTATCAGGACCGCTTGCCCGGAACGCTGTCGGGCGGCGAACGGCAAAGGGCAGCCTTTGCCCGGGCACTGGTCCGGGACCGGCCGTTCCTGCTGCTTGACGAGCCCTTTGCGGCGCTCGATCCCGGCCTGCGGGCCAGCATGGCCGACCTGCTTGCCGCCCTTCAGCGCGAAACCGGTGTCACCGTGCTCTTGGTCACCCATATGCTGTCCGACGTGGAACGGCTGGCTGACAGGGTGATTTTCCTGAAGGATGGCGAAATTTGCGCCGATGAGGCAAGGCTGACGTTCCTGTTGCGCGAAACGCCGGAGGATATCGCGGAATTCCTCGGAAAAGCGGCAAGGAAAGGGTTTTTGGCCACATTTCCACCGAAGACAGATTGAATGATGCAGCACCTGCCATCTGAGGAATACGTCCGGTAGAGCTATGCAAACGGGGCTAAAATCGGTTAGAGCATGTATCGTGCAGCCCGGACGGTTGCGAAAAGCGCAACCCTTGCTTCTTCGCCCCCCTGATGAGTGATAGTGTCAAAAAGCAGATGACGATGACGGTAGCCGGAATGGCAACTCAATCCGGTCGCAATCCCCTTGCAGGCGGGCACCGGACCGGCGGGCAGCGTTTCAGGCATCTGGCGCTGGGCTGCGTGCTGACCGCCTCGCTTGGCCTCACCTCCTGCCAGTCGTTTTTCAGCCAGAGCTATGAGCCGACCGTCTCGCCCTCGTCCAGTCCGCAGATTGTCGATGAGGTTCAGAAGAATGATCCAAGCGCACAGGTGGGCGCGAAGGAACATCCCCGGATCGTGGCGAGCTATGGCGGCGAATACCGCGATGCCAGGACCGAGCGGCTGGTCGCCCGCATTACCGGGGCGCTGACGGCGGTGTCGGAAAATCCGGCGCAATCCTACAAGATCACCTTGCTGGATTCGCCTGCCATCAATGCCTTCGCGCTTCCCGGCGGCTATCTCTATGTGACGCGCGGGCTGCTGGCGCTGGCCAATGATGCCTCCGAAGTCGCCGCCGTGCTTTCCCATGAAATGGGGCATGTCACGGCCAATCACGGGGTCGAGCGGCAAAAACGCGAAGAAGCCGAAGTGATCGCCAGCCAGGTGGTGGCCGAGGTGCTGTCCAGCGATATCGCCGGCAAGCAGGCGCTGGCTCGCGGCAAGCTCCGGCTTGCGGCCTTCTCGCGCAATCAGGAACTGCAGGCCGATGTGATCGGCGTCAGGATGCTGGGCGAGGCACATTATGACCCCTACGCGGCGGCGCGCTTTCTCGATTCCATGGCACGCTACAGCCGCTTCGTCTCGGCCAATGCCGATACCGACCAGACACTCGACTTCCTGTCCAGCCATCCCAATACACCACAGCGCATCGACCTTGCCCGCATCCATGCCCGCAGTTTCGGCATGGAAGGCACGGTTGGCGACAAGGGGCGTGACTATTATCTCGACGGCATCGACGGGCTGCTCTATGGCGACAGTCCGCAGGAAGGCTATGTGCGGGGCCAGACCTTCCTGCATGGCGGTCTCGGCATCCGTTTCGACGTGCCTGACGGGTTCCAGATCGACAACAAGGTGGAAGCGGTTCTGGCGACCGGCCCCGGCGAGGCGGCCATCCGCTTTGACGGCGTTGCCGATACCAGCCACGGCAGTCTCACCAATTACATTTCCAGCGGTTGGGTAACGGGCCTGCAACCCGATTCGATCCGGCCTCTGCTGCTCAACGGGCTGGAAGCGGCCACGGCCCGCGCCTCGGCGGACCGATGGGATTTCGATGTCACGGTGATCCGCACCGACGGCAAGATCTTCCGGTTCCTGACCGCCGTGCCGAAAGGCAGTGCCGCACTTGTCCCCACAGCCAATCTGCTGCGGTCGAGCTTCCGCAAGATGTCGCCTGAGGAATCCGCGTCGCTGAAGCCGCTGCGTATCCGGGTGGTAACGGTACAGCCGGGCGAGACCATCGGCACGCTGTCAAGCCGGATGATGGGAACCAACCGCAAACTGGAACTGTTCCAGCTCATCAACGCCCTGAACCCGACATCTGTTCTGACGCCGGGTTCAAGGGTAAAAATCATTTCGGAATGATCAGACCTCAATAATAGCTGCGGCGCTCCCTGCCGGGATTGTCCTGCGTCAACGCTATCTTCAGCTTTTCCAGTGCCCGGCTTTCGATCTGGCGCACCCGCTCCTTGGAAATTCCGAGCTTGCAGCCCAAAGCTTCCAGGGTTTCGCTGTCATCCTTCAGACGCCGTGCCGAAATGATTGCCAGTTCGCGGGGGTTGAGATGGGTGAGCGCCGAGCGCAGCCAGGCCATGCGCCGCTCGCCGTCGATCAGGGATTCCGCCTGTTCGTCCGGCAAAGGCGCATCGCTGCGCAGCACATCGGACAGGCTCTGGCCTTCGCCGGGGCCGGAAGGTGTTTCGAAAGGCACGTCGCCGCCGGAAAGGCGGGCATCCATGCGCTGCACATCGGCAAGGCCAACCCCAAGCGCCGTGGCAATTTCCTGATGGGCCGCTTCGGCCGTCAGCTGGACATCGCCGCGTGCCAGCTTGGCGCGCAACCGCCGCAGATTGAAGAACAGCGCCTTCTGGCCCGAGCTTGTGCCACCCCGCACGATCGACCAGTTGCGCAGGATATAGTCCTGCATCGAGGCCTTGATCCACCAGGAGGCATAGGTGGAGAAACGAAAACCGCGACCAGGGTCAAAACGGGCTGCCGCTTCCAGCAGGCCCGCATAGCCTTCCTGGGCGAGATCATTGGCGGAAAGGCCGAAATTGCGAAACTTCCCCGACATCGAGATCACCAGCCGCATATGGGCAACGACAATCTGGTTGAGGGCATTCTGGTCGTCGGCTCCGCGCCAGCGCACGCCGAGCCGGTTTTCTTCCTCGCGGCTGAGATAGGGCGCCGCCATTGCCAGCCTGATCATTGTACGGTCTGCGGCAGTATTCGTCATCATCCGTCTCCTGGCGTCTCCAGCCTTCCGGAGCGCCGGATTCCTGGGTGATCATTGCTGAAGCGCCATGCTTGCCGACGACGAAACGATTGTCCCGAGCGGTGATCCGGCACTCCGAATGTTAAACGGAGAAACCGGGAAAAAGTTTCATAAAAAAACCCGGCCTGAGCCGGGTCTTTGAAGAGATAGGTCGCAACCGGCTGAAATCAAGCCGCCTCTTCCTGGCTTTCTTCTTCTTCAATCGCCTTGCCGCGCTTCGGGCCCTTGGCCAGATGGCTCTCGACCAGACGTACCGATTCCGTATCGGACACCTTGTTCACGGCGGCGATTTCGCGGGCCATGCGATCCAGGGCGGCTTCATAGAGCTGGCGTTCGGAATAGGACTGCTCCGGCTGGTTTTCGGCGCGATAGAGGTCGCGCACCACTTCCGCGATGGCAATCAGGTCGCCGGAATTGATCTTGGCATCATATTCCTGGGCGCGACGCGACCACATCGTCCGCTTGACGCGGGCCTTGCCCTGCACGACCTTCAGGGCGCGCTCGACAAAATCGGTTTCCGAAAGCTTGCGCATGCCGATGCTGACGGCCTTTGCGACCGGCACCTTCAGGCGCATCTTGTCCTTTTCAAAATCGATCACGAAAAGCTCGAGCTTCATGCCCGCCACTTCCTGCTCTTCGATAGCGGTGATCGTGCCGACCCCATGGGCCGGGTAGACGATCGATTCACCGGTCTTGAAACCCTGGCGCGTCGAAGATTTTTTCTGCTGGTTCGTCATTCGATTCAAAAACTCCCTGTTACGCTCCCGGTCAGGCCGGGGCCGGGTCAGTCAGGCCCGGAATAGGCGGTGGTCCGCCGGGTGACTCCAGTTCTGTTCCAGCACTTGGCACAAGAGAAACGATCCGTGAGCAAAAACCGCAGCAATCAGGCGCAAGCCTGCCTCACGTGGTTATCGTCCGGAATCTTCGTTTGCTTTCGTGATGGTTGCGGGCAGCAAATTGCCCCAAAGTGGATCAGTGTTTGAACCCTAACACAAAAATATGCGGAAATCAATAATTTGCTTTGCCTGTGCCTTGCCAGCCACTGGCGAACCGGTTCAACCGGTTTCGGTTTTGATTCGCTCGGCTTTCATCGTCCATGACGGGAAAACAAAGCCGGCGTCAGGCGTCATGCTTGCAGAAAGGTGAGGTCCAGCTTTCGCCGGGGAGAGGCGGGAATCACCGCCAGGCTGCCCTCCAGTCCTGACCATCCCCGCCGCATCGGGGGACGGCCCTGCCGCATCAGACGTCGCCGGAGCCCGGATTTTCGGAGAAGAATTTCTCGAACTTGCCCTCGACCCCGTCCATCTCCTTGGCCTCGGGAAGCGGGTCCCGCTTAACGGTGATGTTCGGCCAGATCAGCGCATATTCCGCGTTGATTTTCAGCCATTTGTCGAGACCGGAATCGGTGTCCGGCTTGATTGCTTCGGCCGGGCATTCCGGTTCACAGACACCGCAGTCGATGCATTCGTCCGGATGGATCACCAGAAAATTTTCGCCCTCGTAGAAGCAGTCGACGGGGCAGACCTCGACACAGTCCGTATATTTGCATCGGACACAATTATCAGTCACGACATATGTCATGGTGCACTCCAGATGGTTCCGGCGATTTGGCCGAGGCGACAGGCGCCTTCGGTGGACAGCAGCTGACCCCGGGGACGACCGTGCCCCTTTTGCCGGGGAGACAAGGCTTCAGCCGGGCGCAATGGACCCGGCTTCTCAGGGTCCGTGAGGTATCGGCTTTGCCGCAGCGTTGCAAGAATTTTCCGTTCCGAAAATGCCAAAGCGGAGGTAAGGATTTCCAATTGCCCGGGGACTCCAGAGCCGACCGGGTCAATTTGTCTCTATCACTGCGGTTTCTGCCATGAACCCTCCCGACCCACGGAAACATTTGTCGCCGCGCCGATCCTTGCTATAGCGGGAGCTGCAGAAGGAGCTGACCATGCATATTGCCATTCTGACCGTATCGGACCGCGCCAGCGAGGGGACCTATAAGGACATCAGCGGCCCGGCCATCGAAAGCTGGCTCGCCCGGGTGATCGTCACGCCCTATACGGTGACCCGCCGGATCGTACCCGATGGCACCGGGTCGGTAAGTGGGGCGCTGATCGATCTCTGCGACCAGGCCGGGGCCGATCTGGTGCTGACCACCGGCGGAACAGGCCCGTCGCCGCGCGACCAGACCCCCGAAGCAATGAAACGCGTCATGGAAAAGGAACTGCCGGGCTTTGGCGAGTTGCTGCGCCGCCGCAGCCTCGAACAGGTGCCGACCGCCATTCTCTCCCGGCAGACGGCGGGGACGAGGGGCAAGTCGCTGATCATCAATCTGCCCGGGCGGCCCCGTTCCATCGCGATGAGCCTCGAGGCCGTCTTTCCGGCCGTTCCCTATTGTCTGGATCTGATCGGGGCCGGGCGGATCGAAACAGATCCCGAAGTGCTCAAGAGCTTTCGCCCCGAAGCGTGACCCGCAGCAAGTAGAATGCGGGCGGACGCTGTCAATCCTCGTCGCGCATCTCGCTGCCATGGTCGCGATAGAGCAGTCGTGCTTCCTCGAAAGGGCCGCGCCGGTCGCCGGGCAAAATCACGTCGACGGTCTGCACCTGCAGCCTTATGCCGCGCCAGGTGAGGATCTCGATCCGGTCACCGGGCCGGACGGTCAGGCTTGGCTGCGCGACCTTGCGGCCATTCACCCGGACCTCACCATCGGAAATCCGCTTCTGGGCGCTGGCGCGCGATTTCATCAGCCTTGAGAAGAACAGCCACTTGTCGAGGCGCTGTCGCGCGTCTTCCCGTGGCTGTCCGTGATCGCCCATCGCCTACTTCTGCATCTGTTCCTTCAGCGCGGCCAGCTTGGCGAAGGGTGAATCCGGATCGATCGGCTTGTCCTTCTTCGGCGGGCGGGCTTCGAAACGGTTGGGCTGGCTGCCCTGGCCGCGATCATTGCGGTCGGGACGGTTCTTGCGGTCACCTTCGGCACGGTCATTGCGCTCGGGGCGCTTGCCGCCCTGCGGACGATCCCCCTTTGGTCGCGGCGCACCCTCGCCGCGGGGACGATCCTCGCCACGCGGACGATCTTCGCCGCGGGGACGATCTTCGCCCCGGGGACGGTCATTGCGCTGGCCATCGGCGCGGCGTTCGCCGCCGGTCCGGTTGCCATCATTGCGACGGCCTTCCTGCGGGCGATCCGTGCGGGCCTCGCCCTCTGCCGGGCGATGGCCACCCTGCGGACGGCGGTTGCGGTCACCATGCGCCGGGCGCTGGTTGTCGTTGCGTCCGGCGGGCCGCCAGAGCAGCACCGGCTTTGCCTCGGCGGGCGCTTCCGCCTGCGGTTCGGCAGCGGGTTCCGCGCTTTCAGACGCAGCCTCTGCCACGTCTGAGGCATCGCCAACAGGGGCACCGGCGACGGGCGCTTCCACAGCGGCCTCGGCCACGGCTTCAACCGGTACGGCTGTTTCGGCGGCGGACGCTTCCGCAGCGTCGTCACCGGCTTCCGTCGCTTCGGCTTCCGCGACAGCAACAGGCGCGGCAGCAGACGGCGCAATCGAGGCCAGATAGGCCTGCGCTTCTTCCGCCTTGACCGGATCGGCCCGGTAGCCGAGGCCCTTCAGGATTTCTTCCATGTCGTCGGATGTGGCACCGAGGATCGACAGCATGGCAGCCGTGCTGGTGAAGCGGCGTCCATCATAGGCGCCCTCGGGGCGCGGATGGGTGCCGGGCTTCCACTGCAGCAGCGGGCGGATGATATCGGCGAGCCGCTCGAGAATGTCGATTCGCACCGCGCGCTTGCCGAGGAACCGGAAGCCTGCAAGCTTGTAGAAGGTGCGCTCGAAGCCGGGATCGGTAACCACCGAGGTGCGGCCGGCGGCAAGGGCTGGAATGAGATCGCCATAGCCGGGCTTGTCGAGGCCGTCATTCTTCAGCGCCCAGAGCAGGGTGATCAGTTCCGCCGGTGCGGGCTTCAGCAGCGTCGGCATGAAAATGTGATAGGCGCCGAAGCGGATGCCGTAGCGGCGCATCGAGGCACGCGCCTCCTGGTCCAGCGACTTCACGTCATCGGTGACATCGCGACGGAACAGCACGCCCAGATTTTCCACCAGCTGGAAGGCCAGGCCCTTTGCGAGCCCCTGCAGGTCTTCGGCCCGCGAGATGTCGTCGAGCGGCTTCAGCACGGTCGAGACGTGATGATTGACAAAGCGCTCGAGGCGGGCCGCGACATGGTCGCGGGCAATGCCGGTCAGCTGCTCGTCGGCCAAAAGGATGACGCGCGGACGCATGATGTGGTCATTGGCCGCCAGCCGCGCCACCGGCTCGCCGAGCCAGCGCACATAGCCATCGGCACCCAGCGCCAGATCGCCATTGCCGGAGGCATGAAGCCGGGCGGCACGCGCCTCGAATTCCAGCGCAAGCGCCTTCTGCGCGGCAGCCTGCACGGCTTTCGCTTCCGGTCCGTCGGACGCGGAGATCGGCGAAAACCGGAATCCGGCCAATTGCCCCACATGATGTCCTTCTACAAAGACATCGCCATTTACACTGATTTCAGCTTCCAGCATCGCATTCTCTCTCAGGCGCTTCATGAGCACAGATGTCCTGCGATCAACAAAGCGTTTCGTCAACCGTTCATGTAACGCGTCGGACAACCTATCTTCGATTTCCCGCGTCTTTTCTTGCCAGTGTGTCGGATCGGCAAGCCATCCCGGACGATTGGACACATAGGTCCAGGTCCTTATCTGTGCGATTCGCGCCGACAATGTGTCGATTTCGCCATCGGTTCGGTCGGCCCTCAGCACCTGCTCGGCCATGAAATCCTCGTTCACCGTCCCGTGCCGGACCAGGTCCGCGTAGAGCGTGGCGATGAGTTCGGCATGCTGGGCGGGCGTGATGCGCCGGTAGTCGGGAAGCGCGCAAGCCTCCCAGAGCTTTTCCACCCTTTGCGGTGTCGTGGCAAGATCCTGAATTTCCGGATAGCGGGCGAGTGCTTCCAGGGCCTGCTGGTCGACGGCGGGCAGCGCCCGGGTGAGCCCGGCAACCGGCGGCACCGTATCGAGGCTGGCGCGGAGCGCCCGGATCGAGGAAAAGTCGAATTGCTTGGTGCGCCACTGCAGGACGCGGACGGGATCGAAATGATGGGTCTCGATCCGCTCGACCAGATCAGGCTCGAAGGGATCGACCCTGCCCGTGACGCCAAAGGTGCCGTCACGCACGTGGCGACCGGCGCGGCCGGCAATCTGGGCGAGTTCGCCGGGATTGAGGTCGCGGAACTGGTAACCGTCGAATTTGCGGTCCTGGGCAAAGGCGACATGGTCGACATCGAGGTTAAGCCCCATGCCGATGGCATCGGTGGCGACAAGATATTCGACATCGCCTTCCTGATAAAGGCCGACCTGGGCATTGCGGGTGCGCGGGCTCAGCGCCCCCAGCACCACCGCAGCCCCGCCCCGCTGGCGGCGGATCAGTTCGGCAATCGCATAGACCTCCTCGGCGGAGAAGGCGACGATGGCGCTGCGCTTCGGCAGGCGGGTGATCTTCTTCGATCCGGCATAGACAAGCTGCGACAGGCGCGGCCGTTCGACCACGACGATGCCCGGCAGCAAATGTTCGAGGATCGGTCGCATGGTGCCTGCGCCCAGCAGCAGGGTTTCCTCGCGTCCGCGCAGGTGCAGGATCCGGTCGGTAAAAATATGGCCACGCTCGAGATCGCCCGCCAGCTGCACCTCGTCGATGGCGACAAAGGCGGCCTTCGTCTCGCGCGGCATCGCCTCGACGGTACAGACCTGGAAGCGCGCCTTGGGCGGCGAGATCTTTTCCTCGCCGGTCACCAGCGCCACATGGGCGGCGCCCACCTTTTCCACCACCCGCTGATAGACCTCGCGCGCCAGAAGCCGCAGCGGCAGCCCGATCACGCCCGATCCATGCGCGACCATCCGCTCGATGGCGTAATGGGTCTTGCCGGTATTGGTGGGGCCGAGAACTGCGGTAACACCGCGACCACTCAGGATCATGGGCTGTGTGATCAAAATTTCATTCCGTGACCGATGACGCCGGATCTTGAGGAAACCGGCACTGGCGAACCGCACACATGGCGTTCCCGAAGGCTGATGGCAAGGGCAAAGATCAGGAATTTCCGTTCCGACATCCCGGGCTGACGCCGCCTGTCGCAATGGAAGGTTTGCGACATGCCGTTAACGCCTGGAACAGGGTCGGAACGAATCGGCGACGAATCGCTGACCGTTCCGGTTTCCCGCTTTGTTCACCGCTAGATGTGGTGGAGAAGGCCGGAGGAGCGGCTAGATCCATCCTGGCACGGTTCATCGCCCGCGCCCTGGCCCGCCATGCCGTTAACCTTTCACGGCGGGTGCAGGGGTCCTGCTTCATCCTTGGTTAACAGGTTGATTTAATTAATAATTAATTAACCCCGGTGCAGGCCGTTAACTTGTCGTCCAAAGCCGGAACGAATCACAGACGAATCGCTGACATCGCGGGTTTCCCGGTTTGTTCACCACTGGATATGGTGGGCGAAGCCCCGATGGGACACAGTTTCCAACGCTTCGGCACCTTCGGCGTGCGCTGTTACGGTTGATGTCGTTAACGATTGGCGGCGGCAGCGGCATGCGGCTTTGCCGCTTCGGGCGGAACCGCTTTGCCCCGTTCTCCGACCGCCTGAGGGGTCGGTTGCAAGCCGGTGTGCCAGATTGAAATTAACTTTCGGAACGAGGCTGGAACGAATCACAGACGAATCACAGACGCAGGCGTTTTCCCGGTTTGTTCACCGCAATATATTGTGGAATTACAATTTGTTAACCATAGGAAACGGTGGATAACACCGGGGGTCGGCGTGGTTTGGCACGCGGTCGTTAACCTTTGCGCGCGGCCTTGAGAGCTGTCGCAGAACACGGAAAAAGGCGGCAACGCGAGTTGCCGCCTTCCTGCTTCTGTCTGCCTCATGCCGCCTGCGGCGGTTCGGGATGCCTCAGACGAAGAACTGGCCGCCATTGGCCGAAATCGTCGAGCCGGTGATGAAGCCGGCATCGTCGGAGGCGAGAAACACCACGCAACGGGCGATTTCCTCCGGTTCGCCGAGACGGCCAACCGGGATCTGCGGGATGATCCGCTCGTTCAGCACCTTTTCCGGAATGGCGCGCACCATCTCGGTCCCGATATAGCCGGGACAGATCGCATTGACGGTGACGCCCTTGGCGGCACCTTCCTGGGCGAGCGCCTTGGTAAAGCCGAGATCGCCCGCCTTGGCGGCGGAATAGTTTGCCTGTCCCATCTGGCCCTTCTGGCCATTGATCGAGGAAATGTTGATCACCCGACCGAAGTTCCTGTCGCGCATGCCCGACCAGACCGGATGGGTCATGTTGAACAGGCCGGTGAGATTGGTGCCGATCACCTCGCCCCACTGTTCCGGCGTCATCTTGTGGAACATGGCGTCGCGGGTGATGCCGGCATTGTTGACCAGCACCTCCACCGGTCCGAGCTCGGCCTCGACCCGGGCAATCCCGGCGGCGCATTCTGCGTAATTCGAGACATCCCATTTGAAGACCGGAATGCCGGTCTCCGCCGCGAAAGCCCGGGCCTTCTCGTCATTGCCGGCATAATTTGCCGCGACCCGATAGCCCGCATCTTTCAAGGCGATGGCAATCGCTGCGCCAATGCCGCGTGTACCACCCGTAACCAATGCCACCCTGCTCATGTAAATCCCCTTTTATGGTCGGGAATAATTTCCCGTTTTTTCAATTCACATTTGAAACGGGGGTCGGCAGGGCAGGTGTGGCTGCCATGCCGACCCGTCTGCTGTCAGGCTCAGAGTGCCTCGAGGCACATGGCAACGCCCATGCCGCCACCGATGCAGAGAGTGGCCAGACCCTTTTTCGCGCCGCGCCGCTTCATTTCGAAGACCAGCGTGTTGAGGATGCGGGCACCGGAGGCACCGATCGGATGGCCGATGGCAATCGCGCCGCCATTGACATTGACGATTGCCGGATCCCAGCCAAGATCCTTGTTGACCGCGCAGGCCTGGGCCGCAAAGGCTTCGTTGGCCTCGACCAGATCGAGATCCCGGATCGACCAGCCGGCCTTTTCGAGCGCCTTGCGGGAGGCCGGGATCGGGCCGGTGCCCATGATGCGCGGGTCGACGCCTGCGGTCGCCCAGGAGACGATGCGTGCCAGCGGCTGGATGCCCCGGCGGCTCGCCTCGGCTTCGCTCATCAGCAGGGCGGCGGCGGCACCGTCATTGATGCCCGACGCATTGCCCGCCGTGACCGAGCCTTCCTTGTCGAAGGCGGGACGCAGCTTGGTCATGCTGTCGAGCGTTGCGCCATGGCGGATATATTCGTCCTGATCGACCGTCACATCGCCCTTGCGGCCCTTGATGACGAAGGGCACGATTTCATCGGCAAAGCGGCCGGCCTTCTGGGCAGCTTCCGCCTTGTTCTGCGAGGCAAGCGCGAACTGGTCCTGATCGTCGCGGGTCAGCTGGAACTGGCGGGCCACATTTTCGGCGGTGATGCCCATGTGGTAGCCGTGGAAGGCATCGGTCAGACCGTCACGGATCATCGTGTCGATCATCTTCATGTCGCCCATCTTGGTGCCGTTGCGCAGATGCGCGGCATGCGGGGCCATGGACATCGATTCCTGGCCACCGGCAACAATGATCGAGGCATCGCCGGAGGTGATCTGTTGCATGCCGAGGGCGACCGCGCGCAGGCCGGAGCCGCAAAGCTGGTTCAGGCCCCAGGCGGTGGCTTCCTGCGGAATGCCCGCCTTCATCGCCGCCTGGCGCGCCGGGTTCTGGCCTTCGCCTGCAGGCAGAACCTGCCCGAGGATGACTTCGTCGACCGCGCCAGCCTCGACGCCGGCACGCTTCAGCACTTCGGCAACGACGGCAGCCCCCAGTTCATGGGCGGGGACATTGCCGAAGGCACCGTTGAACGAGCCGACAGCGGTCCGGGCTGCGCTCGCGATGACGATGGAAGGGGTGCTCATGGGATCTCCTTGGTTTTTCAAATGCACAAAATTCATGTGGCGCAACGGCAGGGGCGCGATCAGATCGCCAGCCCTCCCGTCGCTTGGCCTTCTCTCTCCAGAAACTGTCAAAGCTTGGGTTTCAAGTCAAACGCCATGACACGGCCCGCCTCAAAATGCGAGCACGGCTTTGGTTCTGGATTTGTCATTGTTCAAAAGCATTTCCCGCATTGCACAAAGTTATTGTCATGCCGTTTTCTTATGCCTAAAGTCGGTTTCGGACCAGTTTTCATCAAGATGCGTTCGGGGGCAGGGAGCGAAAAATGGCGAAAAACAATGGCCAGATCACCATCAAGAAATACGCCAACCGGCGGCTCTACAATACCGGCACCAGCACCTATGTGACGCTGGATGATCTCGCCGTGATGGTGAAGAAGGGGGATGATTTCGTTGTTCAGGATGCCAAGACCGGCGAAGACATTACCCATTCGGTGCTGACCCAGATCATTTTCGAACAGGAATCCAAGACCGGCAACACGCTGCTGCCGATTTCCTTCCTCCGCCAGCTGATTTCCTATTACGGCGACCAGATGCAGATGGTGGTGCCAAGCTTCCTCGAACATTCGATGAAGGCCTTTGGCGAGCAGCAGGTGCAGATGCGCGAACAGATGACCCGGGCCTTCGGCGAAAGTCCGCTGACGAAGAACCTGAGCGCCCCGATCCAGCTGATGGAGGAACAGGTCAAGCGCAACACCGACCTGTTCCACCAGGCCATGCAGATGTTTTCCCCCTTCATGTCGCCGCCTGCCGCCGCCAGGGAGACCAGGAAGGCCGACGCCAAGGATATCGACGAGCTGAAGGAACAGCTGAAGGCGCTGCAGACCAAGCTCGACAACCTCTGAAGAGACGTCCCGGTTTATAGCCCGATGGAAACATCGCGGCTGGCGCTGCGGACCGAAATCGCAAAACCGCCGATCACGTCGATGAAGCTGATGATCATCAGCAGGAAGAACGCCTCGGTTGCGGCACCCTTGACCGCCAGAAACTCCACGAGAAACACCACGAACACCACCAGCGACAGCATGTGGTTGGCGAGCGAGCCGGAGGAGTTGCGGGTCGATTTCATCAGTTCGAGAAAATAGAAACCAAGTCCCGCAAGGATGAGGGCCTGACCGATGGTCAGCGTCCACACCGCGCCCGAAAGCAGCGTCACCGACAGCAGGACCTGATCCAGACCCGCAATACCGCCGCCGCCGAACAGGCCGAGCATCGCCATATTGTAAAGCGCCAGCGGCACCAGCATCAGCGGAATGGCAGCAATCATCAATATCACCTGTGGTTCATGGGTGGTTTGTGCGCAAAACGCCAGCACAGGCATAAACGATGCAGGCGGCCCGTCAAATCCCTCCGGGCACAGGATGTGTCTTCGCAAACGAAAAAGGCCAGCGCGCGGCCAGCCTTGTTCTCATCTCGATAGAACCACGAAAAACGCTTATGCGCTTTCCCGGGACAAGCGCTTATGCGCTTTCCTTGGGAGTCAGAACCTGGCGACCGCGATACATGCCGGTCTTCAGGTCGATGTGGTGCGGGCGACGCAGTTCGCCGGAGTTCTTGTCTTCAACATAGGTCGAGGACTTCAGACCGTCAGCAGAACGGCGCATACCGCGCTTGGACGGGCTTGTTTTTCTTTTTGGTACAGCCATTTGAGTTACTCCACTTGACGGGCAAACCCGATCTCTTCAGCACATGCGAGGCTGACGAAACAAAGGTTCAATCTCGGAAATTTGGGCGGCTTATACATGCTGCATCGGGGTTTGACCAGTCCCCGGCGGCATTTTTTACCAGAGGCCGCGCAATCCGCCGCAAAGGATGCGTTCAGGCTTCGTCCTCCTCGACCACTGCCGTTTCGAGCAGAGCTGCCTCGGTCCATTTCTGCCAGGCGGGATGTGCCTTGACCGCTGCCATATAGGCAAGCGTTTCGGGGTCCGATACCAGTTCATAGGCCTCGAACCGGTTGACGACCGGGCCATACATGGCATCCGCTGCCGAAAACGCCCCGAACAGGAACGGCCCGCCGGACCGGTGCCTTGCGTCCTTCCACATCGCTTCGATCCGCGCCACATTGGCAGCCACGCCCTCGCGCAGATCGATTGCCCGCTTCGGGCGGCGGATATTCATCGGGCAGGCACCCCGCAGCGCCGAAAATCCTGACAGCATTTCCATCGAGATCGACCGGGCATGGGCGCGGTCGGCGCGGTCTTCCGGCCAGAGCCCGGCTTCGGGGAAAAGCTCCGCCACATATTCGATGATGGCAAGCGATTCCCATACCCTGACCGCACCATGATGCAGCACCGGCACCCGGCCGACCGGCGACAGGTCCTGGAACCGGGGATTTCCGCCCGCAAAGTCGAAGGGGATCAGCACTTCCTCGAAGGGAATACCGGCCGCTGTCAGCGCCAGCCAGGGCCGCATCGACCAGGAGGAGTAATTCTTGTTGCCGATGTAAAGGGTAAGGGTGTTCATGGCGCTGCCTCCGTTTTCGACCCGGACCCTAGCCGGACCATGAAGGCATCACCAGCCAATAGTATTGATCCTAATCATACAGGCATTTGATGTATTCACCCGATCCCGCCGCGCGGCGTTCGACGACCGAGGCGAGACGGCGCAGACCCCGTCCGGGCTTGCTGGCAATCCGGGTATAGGGATTGGGCAGCGACACCGCGAGAAGGGCAGCCTGGCGGCGCGAGAGTTTTGCGGCAGGCACCTTGAAGTGATGGCGGGCGGCGGCCTCGATGCCATAGATGCCGGGGCCCCATTCTGCGATGTTCAGATAGATTTCCATCATCCGGCGTTTCGACCAGACGAAATCGGCGCTGAGCGCCAGCGGAATTTCCAGCGCCTTGCGCAGGAAGGAACGGCCATTCCACAGGAACAGGTTTTTTGAGGTCTGCATCGAGATGGTGCTTGCCCCCCGGGTCGGGATGCCCTTCAGCGCATCGTCGATGACACCCCGCATCTGCACCCAGTCGACGCCATTATGGGCGCAGAACTGCCCGTCTTCCGACATCATCACCGATTGCACCAGAACAGGCGCGATGTCGTCCAGAGAAACCCAGCGCCGGTCATAGCCCCTGAAGAGCGCGACATCGCCAAGCATGAAGGTCGAGACCGGATGCAGGAAGGGGATGAGATAGAGCAGGATCAGCGCATAGGGAAGAACGAGCACACCCAGCACCGCCTTGACGATGGTGCGGCGATGTCGGCTGAAAAACAGCCTCACAGGCGACCCGGCGACACCGAAGGGCTGGCTGTCCACCGGCATCTCCGCACAGGTCTCCCCCTCTGGCACGTTCTCCACAATCTGCCCCAAATGCGCCCGCATCCTTCCCCGATCCTCTTCCCTCATAAACCCTGGAACGCGGCTTTGCCAGCCTTGCAGGTCGCAAACCGCACCACGTGCTTAATCCGGAAGGTCGCATTTGGGGAAAACCGATCTGACCCCCGGCATCGGCAAAAGGATTGCAAGGCGCGGGGCGGACGTGGCAAAGGAGAGGCATGAGCACAGAGCCCGCCTTTGAACAGCGCCTGGAGGCGCAAGCCCGCGATGTCGAAGCCCTGCTGGATGATCTCCTGTCGGCAGCCCTCAGGCCTGACGAGATCGCCCGGCCCGCGCGCCTGCGGGCCGCCATGCGCCACGGCGTGCTGAATGGCGGCAAGCGGCTGCGGCCGTTTCTGGTGCTGGAAAGCGCTGCCCTTTTCGACGCACCCCGCGAGGCCGGGCTGCGGGTGGCGGCGGCACTCGAATGCGTCCATTGCTATTCGCTTGTCCATGACGACCTGCCTGCCATGGACAATGACGATCTGCGCCGGGGCCAGCCGACGGTGCACAAGGCCTATGACGACGCCACGGCGATCCTTGCCGGCGATAGCCTGCTCACCTACGCCTTCGACATAATCGCCGCGCCGGAGACCCTGCTTGATCCCGCGCGCAAGACCGAGCTGGTGCTGGCTTTGGCGCGCGGTTCCGGACTTGGCGGCATGGCGGGCGGGCAGATGCTCGATCTCGAAGCTGAACGGCAAAGTCCCGATGAGGCGGGCATCGTCACCCTGCAGGCGATGAAGACCGGCGCACTGATCCGCTTTGCCACCGAATCCGGTGCCATCCTTGCCGGAGCCGCCGATGCGGACCGGCAAAGGCTGCGGATCTTCGGCCAGAAGATCGGCCTTGCCTTCCAGCTTGCCGACGATCTTCTCGATCTGACCGCCGATGCCGCCACCCTCGGCAAGGCAACCGGCAAGGACGCCGCGCGCGGCAAGGGCACGCTGGTCGGCCTGCACGGCTCCAAATGGGCCCGCGCGACGCTTGCAGCGCTGGTTGCCGAGGCGGAGGCCCTGCTTCAGCCCTATGGCTCCCGTGCCGAGATCCTATGCCAGGCAGCCCGCTTTGTCGCGAACCGGCAGAAGTAGGAAAATCCGGATGATCCTGGAAACCGGGGCATCGGGATAACCGAGGCGCTTGGTATATGCCTTGAGTCTTGTGAAGCGTCTCGCTCCTCGTTTTCGTGTGTCTTTTCGCACAAAAAGTTTCCCGCGCGAACAGATCCGCGCGGGAACAGCAGCCGCCACATTTTTCCGGCAATCTCTGGTAAAAGGCCGGGCATGCCAGCCCTTTACGTCCGTGTCGGCTCAGTTCCGCTTATTTCCACTCGCGGATATCGACGAAGTGGCCGGCGATGGCGGCGGCGGCGGCCATGGCAGGCGACACCAGATGGGTGCGGCCCTTGTAGCCCTGGCGGCCTTCGAAATTGCGGTTCGAGGTCGAGGCGCAGCGCTCGCCGGGCTTCAGCCGGTCATCGTTCATGGCAAGACACATCGAGCAGCCCGGCTCGCGCCAGTCGAAGCCTGCGGCCTTGAAGATCCTGTCGAGGCCTTCGGCTTCCGCCTGTTCCTTGACCAGGCCGGAGCCCGGGACCACCATCGCCGAAACGGTCGCGGCAACGCTGCGGCCCTCGATCACCTTGGCGGCTGCGCGCAGGTCCTCGATGCGGCCATTGGTGCAGGAGCCGATGAACACCCGGTCGATGGCGATGTCGGTGATCTTCGTGCCGGGCTTCAGGCCCATGTAGTCAAGCGCCCGCCACTTGGAGGTGCGCTTGTTTTCGTCCTGGATCTCATCCGGGTTCGGCACCACGCCCTGTACCGAGATCACGTCTTCCGGCGAAGAACCCCAGGAGACGATCGGCGGCAGGCTGGCGGCATCGAGCACGACGACGCGGTCGTAATGGGCACCTTCGTCGGTGTGCAGCGTCTTCCAGTAGGCCACAGCGCGGTCCCAGGCCTCGCCGGTCGGGGCGCGCGGCTTGCCCTTGATATAGGCAAAGGTCTTTTCATCCGGCGCGATCAGGCCGGCGCGGGCACCGCCTTCGATGGTCATGTTGCAGACCGTCATGCGGCCTTCCATCGACAGGGCGCGGATCGCCTCGCCGGCAAATTCGATCACGTGGCCGGTGCCGCCGGCCGTGCCGATTTCGCCGATGATGGCGAGGATGATGTCCTTGGCGGTGACGCCCGGCGGCAGCGCGCCATCGACACGCACCAGCATGTTTTTCGCCTTCTGCTGGATCAGCGTCTGGGTGGCGAGCACATGCTCGACCTCCGACGTGCCGATGCCATGCGCCAGCGCGCCGAAGGCGCCGTGGGTCGAGGTGTGGCTGTCACCGCAGACGATGGTCATGCCGGGCAGCGTGAAACCCTGCTCGGGGCCGACGATGTGGACGATGCCCTGGCGCTTGTCGCGCTCGGAATAATATTCGACGCCGAATTCGGCGGCATTGGTGGCAAGCGCCTCGACCTGGATGCGGCTTTCCTCGTTCTTGATGCCTTCGAGGCGATCCGCCGAGGTCGGCACGTTATGGTCGACCACGGCAAGCGTCTTCTGCGGGGCGCGGACCTTGCGGTTGGTCATGCGCAGACCTTCGAACGCCTGCGGGCTCGTCACTTCATGCACGAGGTGGCGGTCGATATAGAGCAGGCAGGTTCCGTCGTCCTGCTGGTCGACCACGTGATCGGTCCAGATCTTGTCATAGAGGGTGCGCGGTGCGCTCATGGTACACATCCATCTTGTTCTTGGTAGCGGCAATGAAGAAATCGGGCGGGAAAAAAACCGGCCGGACTGGCCGGCGCACGTCAGCGCAGGCGACTGTTGATCGCGCCGGAATTGATCGCGAAGAACCGCGCCGGCAGGCGCTTGTGATCCTGCAGGATGATCGCGGCCAACCGGGTTGCGTTCGCGTGAAATGTCGTTTCCATGGGGAGGGGTCTTAGCAACATTCCGGCTTTTCAGCAATCGGATTCCTGTTGCCGTCGCGGCAGCGAAGGCGGCGGATTTCGCCGTCCGCTCATGCCAGCTGCCTGCCGCGCATCCGCTTTTCAAACCCCCGGAGCCCGATCGACAGGCCGATGGTCAGCACGAGATAGATGAAGGCGATGATCGAATAGGTTTCGAAAAACCGGAAGGAGCCGGAGGCATAGACCTTGCCCATCTGGGTAATGTCGGCGACGCCCAGCACCGAGACCAGCGAACTGTCCTTGGTCATCGCCACGAAATCGTTGGAGAGCGGCGGGAAGATCACCCGGATCGCCTGCGGAAACACCACCAGCCGGAAGCGCTGGCTGGCGGAAAGGCCGAGCGCCTTGGAGGCCTCGATCTGCCCCTTGTCGACCGACTGGATACCCGCCCGGAAGATCTCGGCGATGAAAGGCGAATAGCCGATGCCGAGCGCGAAGATCGCCCGCCACATCAGCGACACCTCGCGCACCATCAGCGGCTGGAGGTATCCTGCCGATATCGCCGGTGCGAGGACCATGTTGTAAAGGGCAACCGCACCCGGTGCGCCGACAAAGGCGATGTAGAACAGCAGCACCAGCACCGGAATGCCGCGGATCACTTCCACATAGAAGCGGGCCGCCTGGCGCAGGAAAAGGCTGGAGGAGAGGCCGAGCAGCGCAATGCCGAGCCCGGTGCAAAGCGCAATCGTGTAGCCGGCCAGCGTGACGAAGATCGTCACGCCGGTGCCGGTGATCACGGTCAGGAACACTTGGGTGAAGATGCCATTGACTGAAATCAGCACCGCGAGCGTGACGCCGATGGCGATGAGGGCAAACAGCCACCAGGGGCGGTCGCCCTCCTTCGTGCCTCCGGAAAGGGTCTGGAAGCTCATGTCAGCGCCTTGCCTGAAGTAAAGTCATGTGGCTGCTTACTGGCCCATCTTGTAATCGAGGAACCATTTCTTGTTCAGCTTGTCGAGCGTGCCGTCGGCCTTCAGCGAGGCAATTGCCGCATTGACCGGGGCGACGAGATCGGAGCCCTTGGGGAAGATGAAGCCGAAATCCTCGGTGCCGAGCGGCCCGCCGATAATTTTCAGCCCGCCATTCGACGCATCGACATAGCCCTTGCCGGAGGTGCCATCGGTCAGAACCGTATCGACATCGCCGGCCTTCAGCGCCTGCACGGTGGCCCCGAAGGTCTCGAACAGCTTGATGCGCGGGTTCTGCTCGTTGCCGTCGAGCACTTCATAGACGGCGGTGTAGAAGGGTGTCGTGCCCGGCTGTGCGCCGACCAGCCCGTCCTTGAAGGCGGAGAAGCTCTTGGCATCGCTGAAGCGCTTCTCGTCGCCACGCACCAGCATGAACTGCTGCGAGCGCATGTAGGGGTCGGAGAAATCAACCTTGGCCTTGCGCTCTTCCTTGATGGTGATGCCGGTCATGCCGATATTGTACTGGCCGTCGGAGACCGACTGGATCATCGCATCCCAGCTGGTGTGCTGGTACTCGACCTTGAAGTTCAGCCGTTTGGCGATCTCGTCCATGGCGTCATATTCCCAGCCCATCTGCTTGCCGGATTTCGGCTCGATGAACTGCAGCGGCGGATAGGCGTTTTCGGTCACCACCACCACGCTCTTGCCCTTGAGATCGGGCAGGTCGGCGGCGAAGGCGACGAGGGGGGACAGCACGGCGGCAACAAGCCCTGCAAGGATGGAGCGTCTGATCAACATTGGAAATCTCTCCCGGATTATCGTTTTTCCAGAAACTGTCACAGATCGCTTGGCCGTGGCAAGGGTGGCAGGGCCGTTGCCAGCGCCAAAAACAGAAAAGGCGACCCGAAGGCCGCCTTTGATGTGGAATTTTGTTCCAGATTATTCCGCAGAAGCAGCGGCTGCATCGGCAGCGGCCTTTTCGGCAGCAGCAGCAGCTGCTGCGGCATCGGCTGCTGCCTTTTCGGCGGCCAGAGCCTGTGCGGCTGCAATCTTCTCGGCTTCGACGCGGGCCTTTTCCTCGGCCACGGCGGCGCGCTCGGCGTCGTTCAGCTTGCGGGCGCGGGTGCCGGTGTTTTCAACGATACGGGCAGACTTGCCGCGACGGTCGCGCAGGTAATAGAGCTTGGCGCGACGCACCTTGCCGCGGCGAACGATTTCAACGCCTTCGACCATCGGGGAGTAGACCGGGAACACGCGCTCGACGCCTTCGCCATAGGAGATCTTGCGAACGGTGAAGCTTTCGTTGATGCCGCCGCCAGAACGGGCGATGCAGACGCCTTCATAGGCCTGCACGCGGGTACGGGTGCCTTCCGTGACGCGGACGTTGACGCGGACGGTGTCGCCCGGGGAGAATTCCGGCAGGGTGCGCTTGGCGTCGATCTTGGCGGCCTGTTCGGCTTCGATCTGCTGAATGATGTTCATGGTCTAACCTTTCCATTCTTCTGAAACAGCCAGAGCGCTCGACTGCAGTTCTTCGGCATAAGCCTTGGAACCATGCCCTCGAGACCAAGGGCAGGAGCGGGTTCGCATGTTCTTTGTTTGCTGGCAGACGGGGGAAACCCCATTTCCGCTGGTGCGTCTACACCAATTGCAGGGGCTTGTCACCCCGCGCGACCCTTATTTTTTGGCGGTTTCGGGCCGGGACAAAAGGTCGGGCCGGCGTTCTGCCGTCAGCTTGCGGGCCTCCTCCTCGCGCCAGCGGGCGATGGCCGCATGGTTTCCGGAGGTCAGCACAGGCGGGATCTCGCGGCCTTCGAACAGTTGCGGCCGTGTATAGTGCGGATGTTCCAGAAGTCCGCTCTCGAAGCTTTCATGCAGACCCGAGAGGTCATTGCCCATCACGCCTGGGAGAATTCGCACGATTGAATCGAGCAGGATCATCGCCGCCGGCTCGCCACCCGACAGGATATAGTCACCAATCGAGACTTCCTCGAGCTGGCGGGCGTCGATCACCCGCTGGTCGATCCCCTCGAACCTGCCGCAGACCACCACCACGCCCTCGCCCGAGGCAAGTTCGCGGACGCGGGCCTGGGTGAGCGGTCGCCCGCGCGGGCTCATCATCAGCCGCGGACGCCGGTCGTCGGCTCCGAGGCTGTCGATGGCGCGCGCCACGATATCCGCCTTCAGCACCATGCCCGCCCCGCCACCCGCAGGGGTATCGTCGACGGTGCGGTGGCGGTCGGTGGCAAAATCACGCATCTGCACTGCCTCCAGCGACCAGAAGCCGCGCTCCAGCGCCTTGCCGGACAGTGACAGGCCGAGAAGCCCCGGAAACATTTCCGGGTAAAGGGTGAGGATGCTGGCGCGAAAGCTCAATTCTCGCGCTCCCCGCGATCCCTGGGCTTCTGGAACGTGCTGGAGGGCTCCTCGACCAGGCCTGCGGCAATCGGGTCGACGAGCATTCTGCCCGCTTCGAGGTCGATTTCCAGCACGGCGGCTTCGGAAAACGGGATCAGCGCCGGGCGGCGACCATGACCCTTGAGTTCAAGCAGGTCGCCCGCGCCAAAATCATAGATGCCGCTGACATGGCCATAGGACTTGCCCTCCGCGTCAACCGCTTCCAGTCCTTCGAGATCGGCAAAATAGAATTCGTCATCCTCAAGTTCCTCGTCCGGCAGGTTTGCCCGGTCGATATAAAGGTCGAGACCGTTCAGCGCTTCCGCCGCATTGCGGTCGTTGACGCCGCGCAACTTGACGATCACCACGGTCTTTGCCTCGCGCAGGTCGAGGATTTCGAACACACGGCCGTCCATGGCATGCAGGTTGCCATAGTCGCCAACCGCCATCGGGTCGTCGGTATAGGCCTTCATCCTGACCTCGCCGCGCAAGCCCTGGGCCGCGCCGACGGTGGCGATGAGAACCGGATTTTCAAGTTTCGTCATTGGCCTGTCTCGCGCGTTGCGTCCGGCGGTCTGCCGCCGTGATGGATCATGGATATTTGGCCGCCGCCGGAACGTCAAAAACAACAACGGGCGGCATGGTGCCATGCCGCCCGTCTGTCCTGTCGGAACAGGACCTTATTCTGCGGCAGCGGCAGCCGCGGCGTCTTCGGCCTTCTGGGCCTTTTCAGCGGCGCGTTCGACGGCCTTCTTGCCGGGCTTTGCCTTTTCAAGGTTCTGGCGGGCCGCACGGTTGGCAAGGCCGGCCTGGTCGAGGAAGCGCAGCACGCGGTCGGTCGGCTGGGCGCCGTTGTCGAGCCAGTGCTTGACGCGCTCGGCGTCGATTTCAACGCGCTTTGCGTCGTCCTTGCCGAGCATCGGGTTCCAGGAACCGACCTTCTCGAGGAAACGGCCGTCGCGGGGCGAACGGGCATCGGCAATGACGATGTGGTAGTAGGGACGCTTCTTCGAACCACCACGGGCGAGACGGATTTTCAGGGCCATTTTCAGTTACTCCTTGAGGCTGTTTGTTTCCGCCTGGATCAGGCGGGATGTTTGGGTTGGCTGCCGAGATTGGCAGCGATGGCTTCATGATGCCGGATGACTTCCCTGATGATGAAATTCAGGAATTTCTCGGCAAAATCGGGGTCCAGATTGGCCTCGTCGGCGAGACGCCTAAGGCGGGTGATCTGGTATTCTTCGCGCGCCGGGTCGGCCGGCGGCAAATCGTGGGTGGCCTTCAGCACGCCGACCGCCTGGGTGCAGCGGAAGCGTTCGGCCAGCATGTGCACCAGCGCCGCATCGATATTGTCAATCGACTGGCGGTAGCCTGCAAGCTGCTCTCTGGCGGATTGTGTCGTCATCGCTCCCCTCCCTCACTTCTTCCGTGGCAGGCCGGGAAGGCCCGGCAAACCGCCGAGACCCGGCAGTTTCGGAGCCGCACCGCCGCCAAGACCGCCGAGCCCGCCAAGACCGCCGGGCATTGCACCGGGCTTCATCAGGCCGGAGGCTTCCGCCTGCCTTGCCAGCGCTTCGAGCTGCTTCGGATCCATGTTGGCAAGGTCGGGCATGCCGCCGCCCATCAGGCCGCCGAGACCCATCTTGCCAGCAAGGCCGCCCATCATCTGCTTCATCATGCCGCCCTTGCCCTTGCCGCCCATCATTTTCATCATGTCGGCCATCTGGCGGTGCATTTTCAGAAGCTTGTTGATTTCGGCGGCATCGGTGCCGGAGCCCGCGGCAATGCGCTTCTTGCGCGAATGCTTGAGCAGATCGGGATTGGAGCGCTCGGCCCTGGTCATCGAGGAGATGATCGCCATCTGGCGCTTGAACAGCCGGTCGTCGAGACCTGCCGCCGCCATCTTGTCCTTCATGCCGCCCATGCCGGGCATCAGACCCATGATGCCGCCCATGCCGCCCATCTTCTGCATCTGGGCAAGCTGGTCGGAGAGATCGTTGAGGTCGAACTTGCCCTTGGCCATCTTGGCGGCCATGGCGGCTGCCTTCTCGGCGTCGATGTTTTCGGCAGCCTTTTCGACCAGCGACACGATGTCGCCCATGCCGAGAATGCGGTCGGCGATACGGCGGGGATGGAACTCGTCGAGTTCGCCCATCCGCTCGCCGGTGCCGATCAGCTTGACCGGCTTGCCGGTCACGGCACGCATCGAGAGCGCCGCGCCACCACGGCCATCGCCATCCATGCGGGTAAGGACGAGGCCGGTAATGCCGACCCGCTCGTCGAAGCTGCGGGCAAGGTTGACCGCATCCTGACCGGTCAGGCTGTCGGCCACCAGCAGGATTTCATGCGGACCGGAGCGCCGCTTGATCTCGGCCATTTCGGCCATCAGCGGTTCGTCGATGTGGGTACGGCCGGCGGTGTCGAGGATGACGACATCGTGGCCGCCGAGCCTTGCTGCCTGCACGGCGCGGGTGGCTATGTCTTCGGGCGACTGGCCGGCGATGACGGGCAGGACATCGATGGAGGCCTGCGCGCCGAGCTGGCGCAGCTGTTCCTGGGCTGCCGGGCGACGGGTGTCGAGCGAGGCCATCAGCACCTTGCGACGGTCGCGGGTCGTCAGCCGGTGGGCGATTTTCGCCGTCGTCGTGGTCTTGCCCGAACCCTGCAGGCCGACCATCATGATCACCACCGGGGCGGCGGCGTGCAGGTCGATGCCGACGCCGTCGGAACCCAGCATTTCGACCAGCTCGTCATGGACGATCTTGACCACCATCTGGCCGGGCTTGATGCTTTTCAGGATTTCCGCGCCAACGGCCTTGTCGCGCACGCGGTCGGTAAAGGAGCGCACCACGTCCAGCGACACGTCGGCTTCCAGAAGCGCGCGGCGAACCTCCCGCAGCGCGGCGGAAACATCGGCTTCCGAAAGGGCGCCACGGCCTGTCAGTCCATTCAGAATGGAACCAAGACGGTCCTGGAGGTTTTCAAACATCTTCTCTTCCTTGTGCCGTTTTCGGGGTACCGGAAACGTTGGCGCTCAACGGAAGAATGACAAGACGCAATGCCGGAAAGCACCCGAGGGCGCATCGCGCTGTCGGATGTTGACCTCCGGGATACCTTGCCACTTTGAAGGGCCCCGGTCGGCGGCGTGATGCTCAATGCTCTCGCTGAATGGGCGCTTAAGACACGATTGCGCGGCAAAAGTCAAGCTGGGGCGCTGTAGCGCTGCCAAAAGCCGACGTTTTGCCGGTCAGGGTGGAGGCAGCCGGGGCAGGCATCCGGATCTTTTGCATGTCCCGCCTTGAATTTCACATCCGGGCGGGACACCTGACACGCAACAGACACGCACGGGACCTCTTCATGGCTGGACCAATATCCGCACGCAATCCCTACTATCAGGGACCGGTCACCGACCATTTCGATGGTCTCCGGTTCTTCAATCCCGGCGGTGTCGAGCCCGGCTCCTTCACCGATCTGCTGAAATGGCAGTTCGGCGGCGGTCGGGCGCGCTGGCCAAGGCCGGGTCCAGCGCCGCTTCCTGCCGTTCGCCCGGTCCGCAATATCAATGGCGAGCGCCTGCGGGTCACCATGGTCGGGCATGCCAGCCTGCTCATCCAGGTGGCGGGAATGAACATTCTTACCGATCCCGTCTGGTCGCGCCGGGTGAGCCCGCTCAGCTTCATCGGCCCGCAGCGGGCTTTGCCGCCCGGCATCGCCTTTGCCGACCTGCCGCCGATCCATGTCGTCATCGTCACCCATAACCACTATGACCATCTCGATCTCGCGACGCTGAAATCGCTGCAACGGGCCTGGGCGCCGCAATTCGTCACGCCGCTCGGCAATGACCGGATCATCCATCGGGCCATTCCCGCCGCCCATGTCAGCAGCATGGACTGGGGTGACCGGCTGGAGATCAATGATCGCCTCACGCTGGATTGCGAGCCTTGCCACCACTGGTCGGCGCGCGGCGCGGCGGACCGGCGGATGGCGCTCTGGGCGGCCTTCGTGCTGTCGACGCCAGCGGGCAAGGTCTACCATGTTGGCGATACCGGCTTTCACCGCGGTATCAACTATCGCGAACTGCATCGCAAGCATGGCGATTTCCGGCTGGCGATCCTTCCCATCGGCGCCTATGAGCCGCGCTGGTTCATGCGCGGCCAGCACCAGAACCCGGAAGAGGCGGTGGAGGGCATGAAACTCTGCCACGCCGCCCATGCCATCGGCCATCACTTCGGCACGTTCCAGCTCACCAACGAGGGGATCGATGCGCCGGTCGAGGATCTCGGCCGGGCGCTGGATCAGGCCGGGATAGCGCGTGACCGGTTCTTGGCCCTGCGGCCCGGCGAGGTGTTTGACGTGTCGCCGGTCTGACGGCTTCCGGCGACAGAAAACGCGCCGCTGCCGAGACTGGTAATTTCGCCCGACTTCCGCCATATACACGGGGAACAGGGCGTTATTCCGGCGGAGTATAGTGAGGCAGATGGCAGAGATGGTTCCCTTTGCGCGCATGAACGGGCTTGGCAACAAGATCCTCGTCATCGACATGCGTGGCCGCCCGGACCGCGTCACCCCGGATGCGGCGATTGCGCTTGCCGCCGATCCCGCCACCCGGTTCGACCAGATCATGGCAATCCACGATCCGAAGGCTGACGGCACCGATGCCTGGATCGACATCATCAATTGCGACGGCAGCAATGCGGAGGCCTGCGGCAATGGCACGCGCTGCGTCGTGCAGGCGCTGTCCGCCGAGACCGGGCAGAAGAGTTTCACCTTTCACACCCGCGCCGGCCTGCTGTTTGCCCGCGAGCTTGAAGACGGGTTGATTTCGGTCGACATGGGCAAGCCCGCCTTCGACTGGACGAAAATTCCGCTGTCGGAAGAGTTTCACGACACGTCCCGCATCGAGCTGCAGATCGGACCCATCGACAATCCGGTGCTGCATTCGCCGGCCGTTGCCTCGATGGGCAATCCGCACGCCACCTTCTGGGTGAAGGACGACGTGATGGGCTTTGATCTCGCCCGTTTCGGGCCACTGCTCGAAAACCATCCGATCTTTCCCGAACGCGCCAATATCACCCTTGCACGGGTCACCTCGCCAGCCTCGATGACGGTCAGGACCTGGGAGCGGGGGGCGGGCGAAACGCTGGCCTGCGGCTCTGCGGCCTGCGCTGCCGCCGTCAACGCGGCCCGCCTCGGCAAGACCGGGCGCAAGGTCACCATCGATGTCGCCACCAGCCCGGGCCGGGTGCCGCTCCTCATCGAATGGCGCGAGCGCGACGACCACGTGATCATGACCGGCCCTGCGGAATGGGAATGGTCGGGCCGGGTCGATCCGGAGACCGGGGCTTTCGAGCGTGACCGGGAGACGGTCGCGCCGTGAGCGGCATCGAGGTCATAACCTTCGGCTGCCGCCTCAATACCTACGAATCCGAGGTCATGCGGCGCGAGGCCGAAAAGGCCGGGCTGGACCGGGCGATCCTGGTCAATACCTGTGCCGTTACCGGCGAGGCGGTGCGCCAGGCCCGTCAGGCGATCCGCCGCGCCCGCAGGCAGAACCCCGAGGCCCGCATCATCGTCACCGGCTGTGCCGCCCAGACCGACAAGCAGAGCTTCGCCGCGATGGCCGAGGTCGATCTGGTGCTCGGCAACACGGAAAAGCTGAAGGCCGAAAACTATGTGATGGCACCGGATTTCGGCCTGTCGGGCGAGGAAAAGCTCCGTGTCAACGACATCATGAGTGTCACGCAAACCGCGCCGCAGCTGGTCGATCACATCGATGGCCATGTCCGCGCCTTCCTGCAGGTGCAGAATGGCTGCGATCATCGCTGCACCTTCTGCATCATTCCCTTCGGCCGCGGCAATTCGCGCTCGGTACCGATGGGGGCGGTGGTCGATCAGGCCCGGCATCTGGTCGAGGCGGGATATCGCGAAGTGGTGCTGACCGGCGTCGATGCGACCAGCTACGGGGCGGACCTGCCGGGACACCCGAGCCTCGGGCTCCTCGCAAAGACCCTGCTGAAGCAGGTGCCCGACATTGCCCGGCTGCGGCTTTCCTCCATCGACAGCATCGAGGTCGACCGGGATCTTCTCGACCTGATTGCCGACGAGCCGCGCTTCATGCCGCATCTGCACCTCTCCCTGCAGCATGGCGACGACCTGATCCTCAAACGGATGAAACGGCGGCATTTCTCGGCGCAGGCGCTTGCCTTCTGCGACCAGGCCCGGCGGCTCAGGCCCGACATCGCCTTCGGGGCCGACATGATCGCGGGTTTTCCGACCGAGACGGAGGGGATGGCGGAGAATGCTGCCCGGCATGCGCGGGCGTGCGGCATCGCGCAGCTGCATGTCTTTCCCTATAGTCCGAGGCCCGGAACCCCCGCCGCCCGGATGCCGCAGCTCGACCGGGCGCTGGTCAAGGAACGCGCCGCTCGTTTGCGCGAGGTGGGCGAGAGCCTGCAAGGCGCCCATCTGACCCGCATGGTCGGGACGAGGCAGCGGCTGCTTGTCGAAATGAACGGCATGGCGCATACGGAAAACTTCACGCTGGTTGCAGCCCCCGGCCTTCAGCCCCGCGAATTCGCAGAGGTCACGATTACCGGCCATACCGGCCGCCACCTTACCTTTACGCACACTGCCGCTCCGGCGGCCTGACTGGACATTCAGATGGCGCTTGGTTTCATCAGGAAGATTTTCACCTTCGGCAAGGACGATCCGGCAACGGTTGCCCCCGATCCCGCGGCAGATCATGTCGAGACCGGGGTGCCTTCCGCCCATGACAATCTCGAAACCATCGCCGAAGAGGCGGAAAACCAGAGCCTCGAAGCAACCGACGAGATCGCCGCAAGCCTGCCTGACGAGGTCATCGAGGCGCAGCCCGCAGGCGTCGGCGAGCCGTCCTTGGAGGTTGCGGACACGCAGGCTGCGGTTGACACCCCGGAGCCAGCCGCAGCTCCCCTCCTGCCGAAGGGGTTTGCCGTAGCCGAAAGTGCGCCTGAACTGGCCGATGCTCCCGTCGAGGTGGTCAGGCTCAGCTGGTTCCAGCGGCTGGCGCAGGGGCTGTCGCGCACCTCCTCGCAGCTGACCGGGCAGATCGCCGCGCTCTTCACCAAGCGCAAGCTCGATGAGGCGACGCTCGAGCAGCTGGAGGAATTGCTGATCCGCTGCGATCTCGGGGTCGAAACCGCGATGCGCGTCACCGGGGCCCTGTCGTCGGAGCGTTACGGCAAGGATGTCACCGGCGAGGATGTGACAAGGATCATGGCGGCGGAAATCTCGAAGGTTCTGACGCCGGTTGCAAAACCGCTGAAGCTCGACCTCAGCCACAAGCCGCATGTCATTCTCGTCGTCGGCGTCAATGGCACCGGCAAGACCACGACGATCGGCAAGCTAGCCGCCAAGCTGTCGGGCGCAGGTCTTAAGGTGACGCTGGCCGCCGGCGATACGTTCCGCGCCGCCGCCATCGAGCAATTGAAGATCTGGGCGGACCGGACCGGCTCGGATTTCATCGGCACGAAACTCGGCGCTGACGCCGCAGGCCTTGCCTTCGATGCCTTCCAGCAGGCGCAGGCGAAAAAGAGCGACGTGCTGATCATCGACACCGCCGGACGGTTGCAGAACAGGACCGAGCTGATGGCGGAGCTGGAAAAGATCGTCCGGGTGCTGGGCAAGCTCGATCCGGATGCGCCGCATACCGTGTTGCAGACGCTTGACGCCACGACCGGGCAGAATGCGCTCAATCAGGTGGAAATCTTCCGCAATGTCGCAGGCGTCAACGGGCTGATCATGACCAAGCTCGACGGCACCGCCCGGGGCGGCATTCTGGTGGCGATCTCCGCCAGGCACAAGCTGCCGGTCTATTTCATCGGCGTCGGCGAAGGGGTCGACGATCTCGAACCCTTCGAAGCCGGTGATTTCGCCCGCGCCATCGCCGGTCTTGCGCATTGAGGCCGGACGGGCCGAAAGGCCAACCTGTCCCATTGACCGATGCCCTTGCCGGTCCCATATGTTCGACACGTCACCCTGCGCTGTTTGATCCGGTTTCCTGATGTTTCCACGCATGCTGCTTCTGGCGATGGGCCTTGTCTTTTCCCTCCTGACGGGCGGGACAGGGCAGGCCATGGCCGTGCAGGGGCCCCTTACGGGGTGCCATGCCGCTCACATCAAGGCGTCGCCGGAACGGATCAACCACCGCACATCCCCGTCCCTGCCGGATTGCTGCACGGATGCCGGCCTTTGCCGGATGATCGGCTGCGCCACGGCGATCCTCTCGCCCGAAGAACCCGCGACCGCGCCGGAGATCGCTGCCAGCCCTTTCATCACCATCGATCTGCCCGGTCTTGCCGGTCGTCGCGTACCGCCGCCCGTCGGCCCGCCCCGAACCTTCCCTGTCTGACAAACCGGCCGCAGGCCTGCGGCTTCCCCATTCAGGACAAGGATCAATTCGATGAACCGCAGAACATTTCTGAAGTCCGGCACTGTTGCCGCACTTTCCGTTGCCTTTCCCTTCATCCCCGCCCGCGCCTCGGCTGCGCTGGGACTGAAAGCGGTCAGCCGGACGCTTGAGGTCAATGGCAGGGCGGCGACCGTCTTCGGCCTGACCGGCCCGGACGGCAAGCCTGGCCTGGTGCTCGATCAGGCCGCGGGCTTTCATGTGGAGCTTCAAAATACGCTGACCGAACCGACACTCATTCACTGGCACGGGCTGACCCCGCCCTGGCCGCAGGATGGTGTCCCCGATCTCCCCGCGCCGTTGCTCGCGCCGGGCGAAAGGCGCGCCTATGCCTTCGATCTCGCCAGTTCCGGCACCAACTGGATGCATGCCCATACCTTGCAGGAGCAGGCCCTGCTCGCCGCGCCGCTGATCATCCGCTCTGCCGAAGACATCGCGGCGGATGAGCAGGAGGTGGCGCTGATGCTGCATGATTTCAGCTTCCGCACGCCCCAGGAGATCCTCGCCTCGCTTACCGGCAAGGGTTCGGCTGCGATGAACATGAAGGGCATGGACATGGGTTCCGGCGGCATGGGCTCCGGCAACATGGACATGGGCAACATGAAGATCGACGGCATGAAGATGGACGGGTCCTCCATGGCCGACCAGATGAAAATGCCGATGGACCTGAACGACATCGAGTATGACGCCTATCTGATCAATGACCGGACGCTTGACGATCCCGATACGGTGATGGTCGACAAGGGCGGCAGGGTGCGGCTGCGGGTGATCAATGGCTCGACCTCGACCGCCTATCTGCTCGATCTCGGTGGGCTCGAAGGTGAGCTGATCGCCGTCGATGGCCAGCCTGTCGCACCCCGGAAGGTGACACGCCTGCCGCTCAGCATGGCGCAGCGCGCCGATATCCGGCTTGCAATCCCGAAGGAAGGCGGCAGTTTCCCGATCCTCGCCCTGCGCGAGGGCACGCCCGATCGCTCCGGCCTGATTCTGTCGACCAGAGGCGCCACCGTCTCGCGGCTGGCCGTGAAGGGGGAGAAGGCGGGCCCCGTGCTCGATCTCGATTTCGAGGCAGGCCTTCGGGCCGCCCGTCCGCTTGCCGACAAGGCCGCCGACCGGGCCATCCGCCTTGATCTCGTCGGCAACATGATGACCTATCAATGGGGCTTTGAAACATCGCAGCCGCTTGTCGCCAGGCCCGGCGAACGGCTGGAAATCACCCTTGCCAACACCACCATGATGGCCCATCCGATGCATCTGCACGGCCATCATTTCCAGGTCGTGGCGATTGATGGAAAGCGGTTTTCCGGTGCGGTCCGCGATACCGTGCTGCTGCCGCCGATGCGGCAGGTGACGATTGCCGTCGATGCCGGCAATCCCGGCAAATGGGCTTTCCACTGCCACCACCTCTACCACATGGCGACAGGCATGATGACCTATCTTGCCTATGAGGGCTATTGAGCGAACGGGGCTGGCGGGGCCGTCAAGTCGGGCCCCGTCGCCGCACGTCTTGGCAGGTGACTGCCGGATGTGCGATGTAGAGGCCGCGCTTCGCCGCCATCCCTAGAGTCTGTCTGGTTCACATTGAACCAGACAGACTCTAGGGATGGCAGGGCGCGTCGAAACAGGAAGACCCATGACCCCCGAGAATGACAAGTCCGATGGCGCAGCCCTGGCGGGTGCCGCGCGCATGCCGGTTCCGCGTGAAGCCCCGGCCATGAAGCTGCTGCTCGAACTCGGGCCGCTGATGGTGTTCTTCTTCACCAACCTGCGCGCCGCCTGGCTGATCTCCACATTTCCGGTGCTTGGCAAGCTGGGCGGACCGCTTTTTGTCGCCTCGGCCGCCTTCATGGCGGCAACGGTGATTTCGCTCACCGTCTCGAAGCTTGTCTACCGCCACCTGCCGCTGATGCCCTTCGTCTCGGGCATCGTCGTGCTGGTGTTCGGCGGGCTCGGCATCTATCTGCAAAACGATACCTTCTTCAAGATGAAGTCGACGATCATCAACCTGCTGTTCGGCGGCGCGCTGCTCGGCGGGCTGCTGTTCGGCAAGTCGCTGCTCGGCCATGTCTTCAACGCCGCCTTCGAACTCGATGCCATCGGCTGGCGCAAGCTGACGATCCGCTGGGGCCTGTTCTTCCTGTTTCTTGCGGTGCTGAACGAAATCGTCTGGCGCAATTTCTCCAATGATGTCTGGGTCAATTTCAAGGTCTGGGGAACGATGCCGATCACGGTGATCTTCACGCTCGCCCAGATGCCGCTGATCCTGCGCCACAGCCTTGACGACAAGGCCGGCAATAGAGGTGACGGAGGCGCGGCATGAGCCTGTCGGTTCCGATGCCGGACCGGGATCGGCTTCTGCGCCTCTGGGGTCTTCCTGCGCTGATCGTGATTGCGCTGCAGGCGGGCACCGAGCATCTGATGGGCCATGTCTGGACCTGTGCCTGCGGCACCGTCAAGCTGTTTGAAGCCGATGTTGCCTCCTCCGGCAATTCGCAGCAATTTGCCGACTGGTACACGCCGAGCCATATCGAACACGGTTTCCTGTTCTTCGGCCTCGGTTATCTCCTGCTGCGGCGCTTTCCCCGGCATGTCTGGTTCTATGTGGCGCTGGGACTGGAGAGCTTCTGGGAGATCCTCGAAAACACGCCGCTGATCATCGACCGCTACCGGGCGGCGACCATCTCGCTCAACTATTACGGCGACAGCGTGCTGAATTCGGTGATGGACCTGATCATGATGATGGCAGGTTTCTGGCTTGCCGCCCGCCTGCCGGTCTGGCTGACGGTGGCGCTGGCGGTCAGTGCCGAGTTGCTGACGCTCTATATCATCCGCGACAACCTGACCCTGAATGTCCTGATGCTGATCCATCCGGTAGAGGCGATCCGCACCTGGCAGGGCGGGCTCTGACCCTTACGAACCCACCTTCTTGAGTGCCTTGTCGATGGCCGGATAAAGCCCGTCGGCAAGGCTCCGCTCGTTGAAGGGGCCGACCCGCTTGTAGAGGATCGTGCCGTCAGGGGCGACCAGATAGGTTTCCGGGATGCCGTAGACGCCCCAGTCGATGGCGGCAGCCCCCTTGGGGTCAACGCCGATGGCGGCATAGGGCTTGCCGAGTTCATTGAGGAATTTCAGGGCGTTTTCCGTCTTGTCCTTGTAGTTGATGGCAACAAGGTTAAGCCGGTGGTCTTTCGCCAGTTCCAGCAGGATCGGATGCTCCTCGCGGCAGGGTATGCACCAGGAGGCAAAGACGTTGACAAGTGTCAACTTCCCCGCAATTGACGCGTCCGTCAAAGCGGGCAGGCCCGATCCCTCGAGCGGCGGCAGGTTGAGGCTTGGGGCCTTCGTGCCGATCAGTGCCGAGGGAATTTCGGAAATGTCCTTGCCGTTGACGTCCTGGTCATAGAGCACCTTGGCCGCACCGGCGGCAATCACACCGAAGAAAAGGAGCGGGATCAGGGCGATGGCGTAGCGGCCATGACCGCGCCGTGCAGGCGTGCCGGAGGGGTTTTCGCTCATTGTGCGCTGCCGCCCTTTGCCTGGTTTGCAACGGAAGACCGGCGGCGGATGCCTGCCGCTTCCAGTTCGGCAAGCTCCCGGCGGCGGGCCAGCCCGTCAAGCCAGGTCCAGCCGATCAGCGCCGCGACGATGGCGACGGAAAACACATAGGACAGGTCCACATAAAAGGCGTGGCTCATGGATTTGCGGCCTCCCGGTTTGCCATGCGGGCGGCGAGCCGGCGCTGGGCGCTGACGCGACGGCGCCAGATCTCGTTGCGGATCGCCAGAAAATGCAGGGTGAAGAACAGAAGCGTGAAGGCTGCCGCCATCACCAGCAGCGGGCGCAGGAATTCCGCGTCGATGGCCGAACCGCCGAGGCGCATGATGCTGGCCGGCTGGTGCAGCGTGTTCCACCATTCGACCGAAAACTTGATGATCGGGATATTGACGAAGCCGATCAGGATCAGCACGGCGCTGACGCGGGCGGATTTCGAGGGGTCGTCCAGCGCGCGGTTGAGCGCCATCAGCCCGAGATACATCAGGAACAGCACGAAGACCGAGGTGAGCCGCGCATCCCAGACCCACCAGGTGCCCCACATCGGCTTGCCCCAGAGCGAGCCGGTGACAAGCGCCAGCAGGGTGAAGCCGGCGCCCAGCGGCGCTGCGGCCTTGGCCGAGACATCGGCCAGCGGATGCCGCCAGACCAGCGTGCCGAGCGCGGACGCGGCCATCACGGAATAACACATCATCGAGAGCCAGGCGGCGGGCACATGCACATACATGATCCGCACGGTTTCGCCCTGCTGGTAATCCGCTTCGCTGGTGAAGGCGAGATAGAGGCCGATGGCAAACAGGATCGCCGTCAGCCCGGCCATATAGGGCACGATCCGGGCGGTAAGGCCCAGAAATACCGTGGGATTGGCGAGATCGCTGAATTTCTTGATGGCAGGCAGGGGTTCGCTCATGGGCTTTTCTTATCTCGAACAGGGCAAGCCTGCAATTGATCAGGGTCAATCAGAACTGTTGCGCAGTGCAACCGCTGCCGCGACCGGGCCGATAACCGCGAAGAACAGCGTAATTGCGGCAAGGATCAGGAAGGGCGGCAGAAACGGGGCGGGTTCCTCGACGGCGGCATAGGCGGCGCTGACCCCGAAGATCAGCACCGGCACGGTCAAGGGCAGGATCAGGATCGACACCAGCAACCCGCCGCGCGGCAGCGTCACGGCGACCGCCGCCCCCGCCGCGCCGATGAAGGTGATGGCGGGCGAGCCGACCAGCAAGGTCAGCATCACCGCGCCGATGGCCGTCTCGTTCATGTTCATGAACAGGCCAAGGAGCGGCGAGGCAATGACCAGCGGCAGACCTGTCGCTACCCAGTGGGCAAGGCATTTCACCAGCACCGTCAGCACCAGCGGCGTTTCCTGCATCAGCAGGATGTCGAGCGAACCATCGTCGCGCTCGGCCTGAAACAGCCGGTCGAGCCCGAGCAGCGAGGCGAGCAGCGCGCCGATCCAGACAATGGCCGGGCCGATGCGGGCGAGCAGATTGAGATCCGGCCCGACGCCGAAGGGAATGACCGCCACCACGGTGGTGAAGAACAGCACGCCGATCATCGCGCCGCCGCCGGAGCGCACCGACAGTTTCAGGTCGCGGAGAAACAGCGCCATCATGACAGGGCGTCCTCGCCTGCATACTGAAACCCGGTCATCTCAAGGGACGTCGCGTGCGACAGGCCGAGCGGCTGATGGGTCGCGGCAAGCACCATGCCTGAAGTTTCGAGATGGGCTTCCACCAGTCCGGCAAACAGCGCGTCGGCGGCGGTATCCAGCGCTGCCGTCGGCTCGTCGAGAATCCAGACCGGTCGATGGACGACCAGCAGCCGTGCCATGGCGAAACGCCGCTGCTGGCCCGCCGACAGATAGCCGTAGGGCAGGTGGGTGATGCCGGCGAGCCCGACGGCCTCTGCCGCCTCCTCGACATCCATGCCCGTGTGCGCCCTTTGGCCCCCGCCATGGTCGCCGAGCCAGGCCTTCCAGAAGACGAGATTTTCCCGCACGCTCAACTCCTGCTTCATCGCATTCCGGTGGCCGAGATAGTGGCTCGCCTCGCTGACCCGCGCGCCCGATTCGGAACCGGCATTTTCCAGCCGGACGCTGCCGCTTTCCGGGCGGATCAGTCCGGCCACCGTCCGAAGCAGCGTCGACTTGCCGCTGCCATTGCGGCCGGTGACAACAAGCGCCTCGCCTGCGCCCAAGCTGAAGCAAACATTGGAGAAAAGCAGGTCGTCGCCGCGTCTGACGGAAAGGTTGTCGGCAATCAGCCGCATGGCCGGTCTTTCGTGTTTGAAAACCAAACTGGATAAAATTGTCCAGATTGTACCTTCGTTGATCTGGCACCTATGTACGAAATTATTTATAAGGCATGCAACCACGCCAGCGGTCGGCGTGATTCTCATCCTTCCGCCGAACTTGGGGCAACAAGGCTTGCCCCACGTGCGGACCGCGGAAATGGCCGTACCCGCATCTGATGTGCATGAAAGTGCATTGGCGTTCGCACGACTGTGTTGGCTAATCAGACAGACGGGGTCACTCGTGTCCAAATCTCTAGACAGCTTCAATTGCCGTTCCACGCTGACCGTGGATGGCAAGGACTACGTTTACTACAGCCTGCCCAAGGCTGAAGCGAACGGCCTTTCCGGCGTGTCCAAGCTTCCCTATTCCATGAAGGTTCTTCTGGAAAACCTGCTGCGCAACGAAGACGGCCGCTCGGTCACACGGGCCGATATCGAGAGCGTTGCCGCCTGGCTCAACGACAAGGGCAAGGCCGAGAGCGAAATCGCCTACCGCCCGGCCCGCGTGCTTATGCAGGATTTTACCGGTGTTCCCGCCGTGGTCGACCTGGCCGCCATGCGCGATGCGATGGTGGCCCTCGGTGGCGATCCGGAAAAGATCAACCCGCTGGTGCCGGTCGATCTGGTCATCGACCACTCGGTGATCGTCGACGAATTCGGCACGGCCCAGGCCTTTGCCCGCAATGTCGAGCTGGAATATGAGCGCAATGGCGAGCGCTACCGCTTCCTGAAATGGGGCCAGCAGGCCTTCCAGAATTTCCGCGTCGTGCCGCCCGGCACCGGTATCTGCCATCAGGTCAATCTCGAGTATCTCGGCCAGACCGTCTGGACGAAGGAAGAGGACGGCGAGACGATTGCCTATCCCGATACCTGCGTCGGCACCGACAGCCACACGACGATGATCAACGGTCTTGGCGTTCTCGGCTGGGGCGTCGGCGGCATCGAAGCGGAAGCGGCGATGCTCGGCCAGCCCGTGTCGATGCTGCTGCCTGAAGTCATCGGTTTCCGCCTCACCGGCAAGCTGCGCGAAGGCGTCACCGCCACCGACCTGGTGCTGATGGTGGTGCAGATGCTGCGCAAGAAGGGCGTCGTGTCGAAATTCGTCGAATTCTTCGGCCCCGGCCTCGACCACATGTCGCTTGCCGACCGCGCGACGATCGGCAACATGGGTCCGGAATATGGCGCGACCTGCGGCTTCTTCCCGGTCGATGGCGAGACCATCAACTATCTCACCATGTCGGGCCGCAAGACCGACCGCATAGCACTGGTGGAAGCCTATTCCCGCGCCCAGGGCATGTGGCGCGACAATGACGGCAGCGGCATCGTGTTTACCGACACGCTGGAACTCGACCTCGGCGATGTCGTGCCTGCCATGGCCGGTCCGAAGCGTCCGGAAGGCCGCGTCGCGCTGGAAAACATCGCCGCCGGTTTCGCCACTGCGCTCGAAAACGACTACAACAAGCCGAACCAGCTGTCGAACCGCTATGCGGTCGAAGGCACCGACTATGACCTCGGCCATGGCGACGTGGCGATTGCCGCCATCACCTCCTGCACCAATACCTCGAACCCCTCGGTGCTGATTGCCGCTGGTCTTCTTGCCCGCAACGCGGTTGCCCGCGGCCTGAAGTCGAAGCCCTGGGTAAAGACGTCGCTGGCACCGGGAAGCCAGGTGGTGGGCGAATATCTGTCGAAATCCGGTCTCCAGACCGATCTCGATGCGCTCGGCTTCAATCTGGTCGGCTATGGCTGCACCACCTGCATCGGCAATTCCGGCCCGCTGCCGGGTCCGGTGTCGAAGACCATCAATGACAAGGGGCTGATTGCGGCTGGCGTCTTGTCAGGCAACCGCAACTTCGAAGGCCGCGTCTCACCCGACGTGCAGGCCAACTACCTCGCCTCGCCGCCGCTGGTGGTGGCCTATGCGCTGGCCGGCACGGTGCAGAAGGACCTCACCCGCGAGCCGCTCGGCGAAGACCAGGATGGCAAGCCGGTCTATCTCAAGGATATCTGGCCGACTTCGCACGAGATCCAGGAATTCATCCTGAAATACGTCACCCGCGCGCTCTACGAGAGCAAGTATGCCGACGTGTTCAAGGGCGATGCCAACTGGCAGGGGGTCAAGATCCCCGACGGGCAGACCTATGCCTGGGAAGACGCATCCACCTATGTGCAGAACCCGCCCTATTTCGTCGGGATGGGCAAGACCGGTGCCGGCGTGTCCGACATCAAGGGCGCGCGCGTTCTGGGTCTCTTCGGCGACAAGATCACCACTGACCACATCTCGCCGGCCGGTTCGATCAAGGCGCAGTCGCCTGCAGGCGCCTACCTGCTCGACCACAAGGTCAATGTCGCCGACTTCAACCAGTATGGCACACGGCGCGGCAATCATGAGGTGATGATGCGCGGCACCTTCGCCAATATCCGCATCCGCAACCACATGCTCGGCCCGAACGGCAAGGAAGGTGGCTACACCTTCCACTATCCCTCGAAGGAAGAGATGTCGATCTATGACGCGGCCATGATGTACAAGGCCGAGGGCGTGCCGCTCGTCATCTTCGCCGGTGTCGAATATGGCAACGGCTCGTCGCGCGACTGGGCGGCCAAGGGCACCAACCTGCTCGGCGTGCGCGCCGTGATCTCGCAGTCCTTCGAGCGCATCCACCGGTCCAACCTCGTCGGCATGGGGGTCATTCCCTTCTGCTTCGAGGAGGGCACCACCTGGCAGACGCTGAACCTCAAGGGTGACGAGACCGTCAGCATCGAGGGCCTTGAGCAGATCAAGCCGCGCGAAAGGAAGATTGCCCGCATCACCTATGCGGATGGCACGGTGAAGGATGTGCCGATCCTCTGCCGGATCGATACGCTGGATGAGGTCACCTATGTCAACAATGGCGGCATCCTGCAGACGGTTCTGCGCGATCTCGCCGTCTGACCCTGACGGACGCTGACAAGACCGAGCCGGGTTCCCTGTTTCGGGTACCCGGCTTTTCTGTGCCGGAACGGCCCCGCGATCCTGTTTCGCCGCACGCATGTTTCACCCGAAAGTGACTTTGCGGTGATCCTGCAACCCTGTATGGATAGGCGCAAAGGGCATTGCCCCGGTTCATTCACGCCGCATGTCCCCTGCACGGATGTGCCGCTTCTGCCGGAGACGGCGCGGGACTGATAATGAAAATTCGCTTGGCTCTCTCTTTGACATTCCTGTCGCTGCTGGCTGCTGCGCCTTCCGCCCGCTCCGTACTGGCGGCAGACAAGCCGGGTCCGCGCGGCGTGGTGGAACTCTTCACTTCGCAGGGCTGCTCGTCCTGCCCGCCCGCCGACGCCGCCTTCGAGGAACTGATCAGCGATCCCCAGACGGTGGCCCTGTCCTTCCATGTCGATTACTGGAATTATCTCGGCTGGGCCGACACCATGAGTTCGCCGGAACATACCCAGCGCCAGTATGACTATGCGGCGGCCTTTGGCCGCAGCAGCGTCTATACGCCCCAGGCCGTGCTCAACGGCCGCAGCCATCTCAATGGTGCCGATCTCGATTCGATCCGGTCCGGGCTGAAAGACATGGCGGAAGACGGCAAGGGCCTCGATATTCCGGTGACGATCCGGCGCGATGCGGATGGCATCCGCATCGCCGTCGGCTCGGGCTCCGGCAAGGCCAATGTGGTGATCGCCTATTTCACCCGAGAAAAGCAGGTGGAGATCGCCAAGGGCGAGAATTCCGGCCAGAGCGTCACCTATCGCAACATCGTCTCCTCGGTCGAAACCATCGGCATGTGGGATGGCAAGGAGCTTGACCTGATGCTGCCGCCCGACGTGCTCGGCAAGGCAGGCAGGGATGGCGGCGCCATCCTGGTGCAGGGAGAAGGCAAGGGCGGCGGCCTCGGCCCGGTGCGTGGAGCCGGTCTCATTCCCAAGGCCTGATCTCCCGGGCTGCGACCTCTCTCCGCAAGATATGCCCGGTCCGTCCACGACCGGGCTGGGAAAGGTGGTGGCGAACCGGGCTCCGGTGCGACTGGCGACAACCGGCAGCGTGGAAAATAGCCGCACATTGCGGCGGCGTTTCGGCATGATTTGGGCAATTGTCTCCCGGACTGGCGTGCCTTCCCGGCGAAGCCTGTGCGCATCCATGCTTGCTTTTTGCCGTTCCTGAGGCAAACTGTCATTGCCCTGTCGCAAATCAAGCACGGACTGCTTTGCTCAATGACGGATGAGACGAACGCGCAAAGCCACGAAGGCGAAGGTGAAGGCCGCCCCGCCGTGGTGGTGGATCTGCGTGAATATCGAAAGGCGCTCGACCCGCTGCCGGTCACCTTTCACCGCCGCGAACTCGACATGATCCTGTGGATCTATGGGCGCATGGTGGGCGAGGGCCTGTGGAAAGACTATGCCATCGACCACCTCAGGGACCGGGCGGTATTTTCGGTGTTCAAGCGCTCCGGCGAAATGCCGCTCTACCGCATCGAGAAAAATCCGAAACTGGCAGCCAAGCAGGGGGCCTTCTCGGTCCTCAACACGCAAGGCATGGTGCTGAAGCGTGGCCATGAGCTGAAGCAGGTGCTGAAGGTCTTCGACAAGGCGCTGAAGCTCGTCGATCCCTGAGGGTTCACCAGCACCCTCTTACCCCGCACGATTTGATATCCGGCGAACGCAAAAAAAAGGCGGCCCGAGAGCCGCCCTTTTCGAAGAGATCCGCAGACCTGTCAGTTGCGGTTGTTGCCCATGAAGCGCAGCAGGAACAGGAACAGGTTGAGGAAATCCAGGTAAAGCTGCAACGCACCCATGATCGCCTTGCGGCCTGCCATGTCGGCACTGTCGGATTCGTAATAGGATTCCTTGATCTTCTGCGTATCCCAGGCGGTGAGGCCCGCAAAGATCAGCACGCCGACCACCGAGATGGCAAAGTTCAGCGCCTGCGACTGCAGGAAGAGCTGTACGAGCGAGGCGATGATCAGGCCGAACAGGCCCATCACCAGGAACGACCCCATGGCCGACAGGTCACGCCTGGTGACGTAGCCATAGAGCGACAGCGCACCGAAGGACGCCGCCGTCACGAAGAAGGTCTGGACGATGCTGCCCTGGGTATAAAGGATGAAGATCGACGACAGCGACAGGCCCATCAGGCCCGCATAGACCCAGAAGGCGAGCTGCGCGGCGCTGACGCTCATCTTGTGAATGCGGAAGCTCAGGTAGAACACCATGGCGAGCGGCGCAAACATCACGACATAACGCAGCGGGCTGCCATAGATCGCCATGCCGAACGACGTCACGCTGCCATTGCTGAAGGCGAGCGCGAAGGTGAAATAGGCGGCCAGACCGGTGATTGCCAGACCCATCGCCATCAGGTTGTAGACCTTCAGCATATAGGTCCGCAGCCCTTCGTCGATCACGGCGCCAGACTGGGTTTGGGCCCCACGATTTTGATAGTTACGAAGATCAGCCATTTTTTCCTCTTAGAAAGCTCCGGCACCTGTTCGGGAATGATGTCCCGGCTGCCGTCGGAGCTACAGCATGCCTGTGGCAAATATGAGGTGTCGGCAGATCTCTTACAAGAGCTTTCTGCCGAAATCCGTTCCGGCGACCCCGATCTACAATTCCCGCAGGTGTTGCGCCGGTTTCTGGCCGAGGAGCCGCCATGTCCCGGCAAGGCCGATGCCGACCGTGACGATGAGGCCGAGCGCCAGAGTGAGCGCGACAGGACCGGGATAAAGCGCAAAGGGCAGCTTCATGATCCGGGCGACCACATACCAGGCCGACGCGCCGCCCGCGAGCGTGGCAAACAGCGCGGTTGCCAGTCCGAGCAGCCCGTATTCCAGCCCGTAGGTGCCGACAAGCATCGCCCGCGTCGCGCCCAGCGTTTTCATCACCACGGCATCCTGCAGCCGGGCGCGGTTGCCCGCAGCCAGCGCGCCCGCCAGAACGAGGATCGATGTCGCCAGCGCAATGGCTGCCGCCGCCCGGATTGCATTGGCAAGGCGACCGGTGAGTTGGGCGACGGCATCGAGTGCATCCCTGGTGCGGATCGAGGTGACCGCCGGATAGGCGGCAACCACATCATGCAGAACGACGGCCTCCTGTCCGGCTGACAGCGTGGGATCGGAAAGCGTCGCCAGCCAGGAATTCGGCGCGCCCCGGAATGTGTTCGGCGAAAAGACCATGACGAAATTGATCGACATGGACCCCCAGTCGACCTTGCGCAGATTGGCGATGCGGGCCGTGATCTGGCGGCCGAGTACATTGACGGTCACGGTGTCGCCGCGCTTCAGGCCGAGATTGCCGGCCTCCTCGGCGGAAAACGAGACGAGCGGTTCGCCCGAATAGTCCTTCGCCCACCAGTCGCCCTCCGTCAGGCGGGCGTTGGCGGGAAGCGTTTCGGCATAGGTGATGCCCCGGTCACCGCTCAGCACCCATTTGCCCTCGGGCGCAACTTTCGCCCTGGCAACCTCGACGCCATCAAGCGCGGTGATGCGGCCGCGCAGCATCGGCACGGCGACGATACTGGCCCCCGGTGCCCGGCTCGCCAGAATCCGCTGGAAGGCCTCCCGGTCATGGGCCTGGATGTCGAGGAAGAAGAAGTTCGGGGCCTTTTCGGCCAGTGTTCCGGTCAGCTGCTGGCGCAGGTTGACGTCGATCAGCGACAGGCTGACCAGCAGCGCCAGCCCCAGTCCCAGAGACAGGACCACGGGCCCGGTCAGCGCGCCGGGCCGGTGGATATTGCCGATGGCAAGCCGCAGCGATGGCGAGCGCATTCGCGGCAGGCGGCGCGCAATGGCAGCAATGGCGAGGCCGACCAGCAGGAGGCCGACAAAGCCGACGGCGATTGCCACCAGCACGTTGAGCGCGAGCCTGCGGTCGGCGGCGGTCAGGATTGCCAGGCCCGCCAGCAGACCCAACGCCACAGCCAGTGCCAGCAGGCTCGCCATGGATGGAAAGCGGCGTGCGAAATCGCCGCCGTCCCGAAACAGGGTGACGGCAGATACCCTGCGGGCAAGGCCCAGCGGCAGGATCGAGAAGGAAAGTGTGGTCAGCAGGCCAAAGCCCGTGGCCAGCGCCAGAGCGCCGGGATAAAACCGCAACCCGGTCTCCACCGGCAGGAAGGTGGCAAGCCAGGGATTGGCAAGCAACGGGGCCGCTGCCCCGATCAGCAGCCCGATGGCAATCCCGACCAGGGCGACAAGGGTGATCTGGAACAGATAGATCAGGGTTATAAGGCCTCCTGGCGCACCGAGGCACTTGAAGGTGGCGATGGTCGTCCGCTTCGAATCCAGATAGGCCCGGACCGCATTGCCGATGCCGACCCCGCCGACGACAAGTGCGGTCAGGCCGACAAGCGTCAGGAACTGGGTGAAGCGGGCGATGTTTTCGGCGAGCACAGGGGCGGCATTGCGGCTGGTGCGGATCGCCCAGCCGGCATCGGGAAAGGCCGCATTGGCCCGCCCGGCAAGACCCGCAAGCGCCTGTGCCACGTCTTGCGACGATCCTGCAAGCTTTACCCGATAGTCCTGCTTGACAAGGCTGCCGAGCTGCACCAGCCCGGTTTCGGCAAGGCCTTGCCCCGACATCAGCAGGCGCGGCGCGAAGGCAAAGCCTTCCGACACCGAGTCCGGTTCGTTGCTGATCGTGCCGGTAATGGTGACCTTGCTGTTGCCGACCAGCACGCTGTCGCCAACCGACAGGTTCAGCCGGTCGAGCAGCATGCCTGCCGCCACCGCGCCGAACTGTCCGTCGTGCCGTTCCAGCAGACTGGCAAGCGGCTTGCCGCCCGCTGCCGAAAACTGGCCGTAGAGCGGGTAGGCCGGATCGACGGCCTTGAGTTCGGCAAGCGCCTGATCGCCGCCATCGGCGCGGCGCACCATGGAGCGCAGTGTCGTCGAATGCGAGACGGTGCCAAGGCCCCGGATATAGGCAAGTTCGGCGGCACTGGCCTCGCGATTGGTGAATTCGAAGCGCACGTCGCCCGCCAGCAGTTGCTGGCCCTGGCTGGCCATGGTTTCGGAAATGGTCTGCGACACCGAATTGATCGCGGCAATCGCTGCCGTGCCGAGCGCAATGCAGGCGATGAAGATCAGGAAACCCCTGAACCCGCCGCGCATTTCACGCAGGGCGAAGCGAAAGGCGAGCGAGGGCACACTGAGCAAGGACTGAGCCCTGTTCACGCGCTCAGCTCCTGCTTTTCCGCCGCGGCAGGCTCTGCAAGAGGCAAGGCTTCGATGCGGCCGGACCGCATGGCAATCTGGCGGCCGCAGCGGGCGGCCAGCGATGGATCATGGGTGACGAGCAGCATGGTCATCTGCCGCTCTTCCTGCTTGGCAAACAGCAGATCGGCAATCTTCCGACCGGTTTCGCTGTCGAGATTGCCGGTTGGCTCATCGGCGATCAGCAGCGGCGGGTTGGGGGCGAGCGCACGAGCCACGGCCACGCGCTGCTGCTCGCCGCCTGAGAGCTGGCCGGGATAGTGGTGCAGCCGGTCGGCAAGTCCAACCGAGACCAGTTCGCGCTCGGCGCGCCGGAACGCATCGCGATTGTTGGCAAGTTCCAGCGGCACCGCGACATTTTCCAGCGCCGTCATGTTGGGGATCAGGTGAAAGGACTGGAAGACGATGCCGATATGGCGTCCGCGAAAGGCTGCGAGCTTATCCTCACCCATCGCATGCAGCGCCGTGCCGTCAATCTCGAGCGTGCCGCTGTCGAGCCGTTCGAGGCCCGCGAGCACCATCAGCAGGGTGGATTTGCCCGAGCCCGACGGCCCGACGATGCCCACCGCCTCGCCCCTCCTGATGTCCAGGTCGATTGTCTTCAGCACATGAACCCGCGCGGCGTCCCGTCCCAGCGTCAGATCCGCCTGTTTCAGCGCGATGATCGTTTCGGTCACAAAATTTGGCCCTATATAGGAGAAAGACAGGAATTGGATGCAGGATGGCGGTGACGCCTTTTCGTAGGTAGGGTCGACGGGATGCGGTTTAAAGCGGTTTTCGCCACATGTTTGCTGATGTCAGCGCTTTCCGGCCTTTTTAGGCCAGCCGGGGCGGCAGAGCTGAAGCTCGTCGCCTTTGGCGACAGCCTGATGGCCGGCTATGAACTGCAGGCGGGTGATGCCTATCCGGCCAAGCTCGAAAAGGCACTGCGACAGGCGGGCATGGATGTGACGATCACCAATGCCGCCGTGTCGGGCGATACCACCGCCGACGGCATGTCGCGCCTCGACTGGAGCATTCCGGATGGCACCGACGGCGTGCTGCTGGAACTCGGCGCCAACGACGCCCTGCGCGGCCTTGCGCCCGCTGATACCCGCAAGAACCTCGACGCCATGCTCTCCGGGCTCAGGGCGCGCCACATTCCGGTGCTGCTCTATGGCATGCTGGCACCGCCGAACATGGGCAAGCCCTATGGCGATGCGTTCAATGCCATCTATCCCGAGCTCGCCCGTGCCCATGATGTGGCCCTCTATCCGTTTTTTCTCGACGGGATCATTTCCGACAGCAGCCTGAAGATTGCCGATGGCATGCATCCCAATCCCCGGGGCGTCGATCACCTTGTCGACAAAACCTTAAGCACAGTGAAAGCCTTTGTGCATAGCCTAAAGCCTCGCGCAAAATAGGGGTTGCACCCTGGGGCGTTGCGTGATTCGCTGCTTATATCTGATGAAGATTCGGGGAGTGCTCGTTATGCCGAGACTTTTTACCGCCCTCGAAATTCCGCGAAATGCGGCCCTTAGCCTTTCTCTCCTTCGTGGTGGCCTGCCCGGTGCGCGCTGGATCGATGTGGAAAACTACCACATCACCCTGCGCTTCATCGGCGATGTCGACAACCGGACGGCGGACGAGATCGTCGACCGGCTCGACCGGATCGACCGGCCCGAATTCCAGATCAGCCTGATGGGCACCGGCTCCTTCGGCTCGCGCAAGCCCCATTCGGTCTGGGCCGGGGTGACGCCGCATCCGGAGATGACCGCGCTGCAGGGCGAGATCGAACGGATCTGCCAGCGGCTCGGCCTTGCGCCCGATCCGCGCAGGTTTTCCCCGCATGTCACGCTCGCCCGCCTGAAGTCGTCGCGTGTCGATGATGTCGTGCACTATCTGGAAGGGCGCAGCAATTTCATGACCGCGCCCTTCACCGTACCGCGTTTTGTGCTGCTCTCGTCGCGGGAATCGGTTGGTGGCGGGCCCTATGTGACCGAGGAGGTTTTCAGCCTTCGTGAAACCGGTCGCGTGCTGCATGAACCGGGGATATTGCATCCTTGAGTGACGGCAAACTCTTCCAGAACACCAGGATCCGGGTTAAGCTGTTGTTTTAACGGATGTCGTTCGCGCGATGGCGCAAGAGCTTTCTTGCGCTGGGTGCCCACTGCCGACATCCAGATCCCGAGGAGAGTTCTGTTGACGTCTGCAAATACCGCCCCCGCCCATCTGAAGCTCGATGCGGCGGCGATCGGCATCGCCCTGGAAAGCCTCGAAGGCTGGAACCTTCAGGAGGACGGGCTGGCGCTGAACCGCAAATTCCGCTTCCGCAATTTTGCCGAGGCCTTCTCCTTCATGACTGAAATGGCGCTGCTGGCAGAAAAGATGAACCACCATCCGGAATGGTTCAATGTCTATGGCCGGGTCGAAGTGACACTCACCACCCATGCGGCCGGCGGCCTGACCGATCTCGATATCAGGATGGCGACAATGATGAACCGGGCGGCAGAACGACGGCCCTGATCCGCTTTTTCCACCCAATTGGGTTATGTTCTTGCCGGGATGAGGCCTGCATAAATTGAAATCCTGATGGCCTGACCCCATATGTTTTGGCGGACATGACAAGAGGATGGCGTCCATGCGTGATGCGAATTTGGGTGACGAGGTGATATTCGGCGAGATTCTGCTGCCGGGCGACGACGAAACCCAGGCCCGTCGGGAAAAGACCGTGCGGGAGAAATTCTGGGGTGTGCTGCGCAAGTCCGCCCGCCATATTCCCTTCGCGCGGGATGCTGTCGCGGCCTATTATTGTGCCGTGGATCCCGTCACGCCGCGTCGGGTCAAGGGTGTCCTGCTTGCCGCCCTTGCCTATTTCGTCATGCCGTTTGACGTTATTCCCGATGTTTTCGCGGTGATCGGCTTTACCGATGACCTTGCCGTGATGACCGCCGCGCTGGCGTTGGTGCGTGGCCATATCCGCGACGACCACTATATCGCCGCCGACCGGGCGCTGATCGGTGAAATTGCCGACCTGAAGGCCTGAAAACCTGCGTGACTCAGGGAGCCACGCATCCCGTGGGGCGGCGATTGCCGTTCAGGCCCCACTCTTGCCCCAATCATTCGATCAACACTGCAGGCAAAGCGTCTGGACCGGTTGTTCCTTCAAGGCGGTGGCATCCGTTTTGACAAACGCGGCGAGCTGGTCGGAAATGACACGGTTTTCCAATGCGAGCGGAGGTTTTCACGGTTTGTTAAGGTCAATTAAGTCATAATGAATGGAATCGGCAACAGCATTGGCTGGCCCGCCTGCAGACATGCAGGCCGTGGCTTCTCCAGTAACCGGCAGGGAATCATGTCTCTCAAAAGTCTCGCTCTCGCTCTCACCCTCGTTCTGGCCGGTGCCGGCATTGCCGCTGCGCAGGCGCCGACCCGTATCCAGCAATTCAAGGCCTGGGGCGCCTATTCCTATCAGTCGAATGGCGGCAAGGTCTGCTATGTCCTGTCGGTTCCGACGGCAAAGGAACCGGCAGCGGTTGATCATGGCGAAGTGTTCTTCATCGTCTCGCAGCGCCCCGGCCAGAACATCTCCTACGAACCGCAGGCGATGATGGGCTACACGCTGAAGCCCGCCTCCAAGGTCAATGTGCAGATCGATGACAAGACCTTCGTGATGTTCACCAAGGACAAGGCCGCCTGGGTGGAAAATGCCGCCGAGGAACCGGCGCTGGTCATGGCGATGAAAACCGGCAAGGCGATGACGGTAAAGGCCCAGTCGCGCAAGGGCACGCCGACCTCCTATGCCTATTCGCTGCAGGGCATTTCCGCCGCGCTGAAGCAGATCGAAACCTGCAAATAGGCCTTCTGCGGTCAGAAGGGGTGCAGAAGGCCGGATTTCCGGCCTTTTGTCGTTCTGTGCCCTGGCCTCGTAACCCGGATGGGATGACGGCAGGGCAATTTGGTGCTAAAGCCCGGCACAACAGGTTGCGCGCAGCCTTGTCCGCCTGCCGGAACCGGCTTTAGAGATGGCCTGCTGATCCCCCGACGTGGATCGGTCCATGACCCCTTACGGAAACCATAATGTCCGAGATCGACACCAAGCCCCGTTTCGCTGAGGCCAGCCCTGCCGGTTCGAACAGCCAGTCCCTGCTGCCGAAACCGAGCCTGATCGGCATATCACGCCCAGACATGGCGGCGGTGCTGATCGAAAAGGGGGTGCCGGAGCGGCAAGCGAAGATGCGGGTCAGCCAGATCTGGCACTGGCTCTATGTGCGCGGGGTTTCCGATTTCGACCACATGACCAATGTCGCCAAGGACATGCGCGAAATGCTGAAGCGGCATTTCACCATTGCCCGGCCTGAAATCGTCGAGGAACAGATTTCCAGCGACGGCACCCGCAAATGGCTCTTGCGCTTTCCGCCGCGCGGGGCCGGTCGTCCGGTCGAAGTGGAAACCGTCTATATTCCCGAAGAAGGGCGCGGCACGCTCTGCATCTCGAGCCAGGTCGGCTGCACGCTCACCTGCTCCTTTTGCCATACCGGCACGCAGAAGCTGGTGCGCAACCTGACGGGGGAGGAAATCCTGTCGCAATTGCTGCTGGCGCGCGACCGGCTCGGCGATTTCCCCGACCGCGACACGCCGCAGGGGGCGATCGTGCCCGGCGAGGGCCGCAAGATCACCAATATCGTGATGATGGGCATGGGTGAGCCTCTCTATAATTTCGAGGCGGTGAAGACAGCGCTGCTGATTGCCTCGGATGGCGATGGCCTGTCGCTGTCAAAGCGCCGCATCACGCTCTCGACCTCGGGTGTGGTGCCGGAAATTTTCCGGACCGGCGATGAAATCGGCGTAATGCTGGCGATCTCGCTCCATGCGGTGCGCGACGAACTGCGCGACATGCTGGTGCCGATCAACAAGAAATATCCGCTGAAGGAGCTGATCGATGCCTGCCGGGCCTATCCCGGCCTGTCCAACGCCCGGCGCATCACCTTCGAATATGTGATGCTGAAGGACGTCAATGACAGTCTCGAGGATGCCAAGGGCCTGATCAAGCTGCTGAAAGGCGTGCCCGCCAAGATCAACCTGATCCCGTTCAATCCCTGGCCGGGCACCAATTACCAGTGCTCGGACTGGGAGCAGATCGAGAAATTTGCCGATTTCATCAATGCGGCCGGTTACGCCTCGCCGATCCGCACCCCCCGCGGCCGCGACATCCTCGCCGCCTGCGGCCAGCTGAAATCGGAATCGGAGCGCATGAAAAAGACCGAACGTCTGGCCTTCGAAGCGATGATGATCGCCGGCCATGGCGAGGATGATGACTGATCAGGGCAGGGGCTGGCCCCTTGCCATCCATTCCTGCATGATGGCCAAAAGTTCCGAGGTCGGAAATTCGCGGATATCGGTTGCTTGCAGCAGTGGTTCAAAATCTTTGTCGAAAGGGCAGTTGATAAAAAGGGAATGATCAAAATCGCCTTGCGCCACAACTATGCTTTCTGAATGGGATTATCCTTGCCGAAGGTCAGCCGTTCGGCGATGCGTCCGTCCTTGCCGTGGATATAGTGATCTGTCCCGGCGACGCGCGCCATCTCGCAGGCTCGGTCGACGGCTTCCTTCCGGGTCGGGAAGGTAGCGCTTGCACGGGCTGCGCCGGTGGTCCTCACGCTCCATTTGGAGCCATTCGGAATGACATGCTTGCTGTTGGTGGACATGGCCATCTCCTGTTCTTGCTAGAGTTTGTCAGGGAAAAGTGGAATCCGGTTTTCCCGAAAAGACAAACGAAAACAAATTTGCTTGGAGTCTGTCAGGTTCTATCTGAACCTGACAGACTCTAAAATGCCGGAGGGGCTGGTATTTGTCCAGTTTCGTCCTTAGCGGCTGTGGGTCAGCAGGATCTTGACGGCGAAGATCGAGAAGACGGTGGCGAAGGTGTAGTCAATGCCGCGCAGCACCTTGCGATTGCCCGTCAGCCAGGCCGCCAGCCGGTCGGCGGCAAGCACGATGCCGATGACGATGGGCAGCGACACGAGAATGAACCACAGGCCCAGGAACAGGAGCTTGCCGGTGACGGCGGGATCGCCCGAACTGACGAATTGCGGCAGGAACGTCATGAAGAAGATGATGATCTTCGGATTGAGCAGATTGACCCAGAAACCGTTGAACATCGCGCCGAGAAGGCTGTCGCGCGGTGCCTGCGTATCGGTCACCACGAAATCCGAGCCCTTGCGCACGGCCTGGAAGGCGAGAAAGGCAAGATAGCCCGCCCCTCCGGTCTTCAGGATCGCGAAAGCCAGCGGCGAGGCGATGATCAGCGCCGAAAGCCCGAAGGCAACCAGCATGGTATGGACGACCAGACCGAGATTGGTGCCTGCGATCACCGCAAGTCCGGCGATCTTCCCCTCTTTCAGCGCTCGCCCGATCGACAGCGTCATGTCAGGCCCCGGCGTGATCGCCAGCAGGACAGAAGCAAGCGAAAAGGCGGCAAGGGTGGAGGCGGCAGGCAGGAAATCCATGGTGAAAAGCCCCGGCAAGGTTCATGGTCCTGCGTCCCATATTTGCCGGGCGCTGTAAACAGCAGGCGCATGCGGGCCATTGCGGTTTCCATGGCCCGTGAAGCCTGCCCGGATTGCCCGCCCGTGCTGCAAATGCCGCAGCCGGCACTCCGCACTTGCGCACCGCCGTAATCTCGCTAAAAGTGCCGCCGATATTGGCCTCGGGCGGCGTGTCCGCCCCTTCTTTACGGACCCTCATCCATGGCATCGCACAAGCAAGTCAAGAAGGTCGTTCTCGCCTATTCCGGCGGTCTCGACACCTCGATCATCCTGAAATGGCTCCAGACCGAACTCGGCGCGGAAGTGGTGACCTTCACCGCCGATCTCGGCCAGGGCGAGGAGCTTGAGCCGGCCCGCAAGAAGGCCGAGATGATGGGCATCAAGGAAATCTATATCGAGGACGTGCGCGAGGAATTCGTGCGCGATTTCGTCTTCCCGATGTTCCGTGCCAATGCGGTCTATGAAGGCGTCTACCTGCTCGGCACCTCGATTGCCCGGCCGCTGATCTCCAAGCACCTGATCGACATCGCCGCCAAGACCGGGGCCGATGCCATTGCCCATGGTGCCACCGGCAAGGGCAATGACCAGGTTCGCTTCGAACTCTCCGCCTATGCGCTGAACCCCGACATCAAGATCATCGCCCCCTGGCGTGACTGGTCGTTCAAGAGCCGCACCGACCTCCTGGAGTTTGCCGAACAGCACCAGATCCCGGTTGCCAAGGACAAGAAGGGCGAAGCACCGTTCTCGGTCGATGCCAATCTCCTGCACTCCTCTTCCGAGGGCAAGGTGCTTGAAGACCCCGCGAAGGAAGCACCGGAATATGTGCATATGCGCACGATTTCACCGGAAGCTGCTCCCGACAAGGCGACCATCATCAAGGTCGGCTTCGAGCGCGGCGATGCGGTGTCGATCAACGGCGTCAGGCTGTCGCCCGCCTCGCTTCTGGCCAAGCTCAACGACTACGGTCGCGACAATGGCATTGGCCGTCTCGATCTGGTTGAAAACCGGTTCGTCGGCATGAAGTCGCGCGGCGTCTATGAGACCCCCGGCGGCACCATCCTGCTCACTGCCCACCGGGCGATGGAATCGATCACGCTCGACCGGGGTGCCGCCCATCTCAAGGACGAGCTGATGCCGAAATATGCCGAGCTCATCTATTACGGCTTCTGGTTCTCGCCCGAGCGCGAAATGCTGCAGGCGCTGATCGACAAGAGCCAGGAGCATGTCGAAGGCGAAGTGACGCTGAAGCTCTACAAGGGCAATGTCATGGTCATCGGCCGCGAGAGCGACCAGTCACTCTATTCGGATTCGCTGGTCACTTTCGAGGATGACCAGGGTGCCTATGACCAGAAGGATGCGGCAGGTTTCATCAAGCTCAACGCCCTGCGTCTGCGCACGCTCGGCAAGCGCAACCGCAAGTTCTGAGCGACCCGTCTCCTGTTCAGACTTTCAGATGACCCGCCTCCGGAAACGGTGGCGGGTTTTTCGTTGCGTCCGGGACATAGAGTTTGCCAGGGTCATGCCGACGCTATTTCTCATTGTTTTTGTTTGCCTTTTTGGAAAATCCGGATTCCACTTTTCCCTGACAAACCCTAGGCAAATCATCCGGCGCTTCATATATAGGGATCGGATACACACGACGATTTCAAGCTCTTGACCCGGGATGGACGCATGCCTGCCACAGTGAACCCCGAGATTTTCACCTGGACCGGCCGCAATGGCCTGCCCCGTTTCGACCGCATCGCCATTGCCGATTTCGCCCCGGCCTTCGAAAGCGCCTTTGCCGCGCATGAAGCGGAGATCGAGGCCATCGCCAACAAGGGCGAGGCACCAGGCTTTGACAATACGATCGTGGCGCTTGAGATGGCGGGCGATCCGCTGTCGCGGGTCTCGGCCTTGTTCTGGAACCGGGCCGGTGCCCATACCAATCCAGAGATCCAGGCGCTGGAACGCGAGATCGCGCCAAGAATGTCGCGGCATTATTCAAAGATCGGCATGAATGCAGCCCTGTTTGCCCGGATCGATGCGCTCTGGCAGACGCGGCAGACGCTTGGCCTGGACCTCGAACAGGCGCGCGTGCTCGAGCGCCACTGGAAGGGTTTCGTCAAGTCGGGGGCAAAGCTTGAAAAGCCCGGGCAGGAGCGGCTTGCGACCATCAACGAGGTGCTGGCAGGTTTGGGCGCGCGCTTCGGCCAGAACGTGCTTGCCGACGAAAGCGCCTGGAGCCTGATCCTGACCGACGAGGCAGACCTCGACGGCCTGCCGGATTTCGTCAGGAATTCCATGGCGGAGGCGGCGGAGATGCATGGCGGGGCGGGCCACCACGCCGTCACCCTGTCGCGCTCGATCATCGAGCCTTTCCTCACCTTTTCGAAGAACCGCGGCCAGCGCGAAAAGGCCTTTTCGGCCTGGGTGGCGCGCGGGGCCAATGGCGGGGAGACCGACAACCGCCAGATCATCCGGGAAACGCTGGCACTGCGCGATGAAAAGGCGCGGCTGCTCGGCTATGCCAATTACGCCGCCCTGAAGCTCGACAATACCATGGCCAAGACCCCCGATGCGGTGAACGGGCTGCTCACCGATGTCTGGCAAAAGGCGGTGGCGCGGGCCCGCGAGGAAGAGCGCGATCTTGCAGCGCTCGCCCATGCGGAGGGCCAGAACCATCCGATCATGCCGTGGGACTGGCGCTTCTATGCCGAGAAACTCAGGGCCGAGCGCTTCAGTTTTTCGGAAGCGGAGGTCAAGCCCTATTTCCAGCTGGAGCTGATCATTGCCGCCTGTTTCGAGGTGGCCCACCGGCTGTTCGGCATCAGCGCCACCGAGATCAGGGACGTCAGCGCCTACCATCCTGACGTCCGCACCTTCGAGATCCGGGATCGCGACGGGCACTTGCGGGCGATGTTCCTCGGCGATTATTTTGCGCGGCCCTCCAAGCGTTCCGGCGCGTGGATGAGCGCCTTCCAGTCCCAGCACGGTCTTGCCATGAAGGACGGCACCGTTGGCGAAATCCCGATCATCTACAATGTCTGCAATTTTGCGAGACCCGCCGAGGGCAAGCCTGCCCTCCTGTCGCTCGACGATGCCCGCACCCTGTTCCACGAATTCGGCCATGCCCTGCATGGCATGCTGTCCAATGTGCGCTATCCCTCGGTGTCCGGCACGTCGGTGTCGCGCGATTTCGTCGAACTGCCTTCGCAGCTCTACGAACACTGGCTGACCGTGCCCGATATCCTCACCCGTTTCGCGCTTCATCACGAGACCGGCCAGCCGATGCCGCAGGCGCTGCTCGACAAGGTTCTGGCGGCCTGCACCTTCAATTCCGGCTTTGCCACGGTGGAATTTACCTCTTCGGCGCTGGTCGACATGGCCTTCCATACCAGCCCGCCGCCTGAAGATCCGATGGCCCTGCAGGCGAGCGTGCTGGAAAGGCTCGGCCTGCCGCACTCGATCACCATGCGCCACGCCTCGCCGCATTTTCAGCATGTCTTTGCGGGCGACGGCTATTCGGCGGGCTACTATTCCTACATGTGGTCGGAGGTGCTGGATGCCGATGCCTTTGCCGCCTTCGAGGCGACGGGAGATGCCTTCAATGCCGAAATGGCCGCAAGACTGCTGAACCACATCTATTCGGTGGGCGGATCGGTCGATCCGGAAGAGGCCTATATCGCCTTTCGCGGCAAGCTTCCGAGCCCGCAGGCCATGCTGGCCAAGAAGGGGTTCGCCGCCTGAGGGGCAGGGCGGGGCAAGGGGTTTTCGGCCAGCGGCAAAGGATGCCACGGGCCGAAAGCGGCCTCCCCCCTTTCGCAAACGCAAAAAACAGGATATGAGCCCGCCAACAGTAATTGGCGCCGCCTCCCGATGATGCGCCACAGCTCCAGAGAAGATCAGTTATGGCTATTCGCAACATCGCGATTATCGCGCACGTTGACCATGGGAAAACCACCCTTGTCGACGAGCTCCTGAAACAGTCCGGTTCGTTCCGCGAAAACCAGCGCGTCGCCGAACGGGTGATGGATTCCAACGATCTGGAAAAGGAACGCGGCATCACGATCCTTGCCAAGGCGACCTCGGTCGAATGGCACGGCACCCGCATCAACATCGTCGACACCCCCGGCCACGCCGATTTCGGCGGTGAAGTCGAGCGTATCCTGTCGATGGTGGATGGCGCGATCGTTCTCGTCGACGCCGCCGAAGGCCCGATGCCGCAGACCAAATTCGTGGTCGGCAAGGCGCTGAAGGTCGGCCTTCGCCCGATTGTCGCAATCAACAAGATCGACCGTCCCGATGCCCGCGCCGACGAAGTCATCAATGAGGTGTTCGACCTCTTTGCCGCGCTCGACGCCACCGACGAACAGCTGGATTTCCCGATCCTCTACGGTTCGGGCCGCAATGGCTGGATGAACTACGCGCCCGAAGGTCCGAAGGAAGAGGGTCTCGGCCCGCTTCTTGATCTGGTCGTCAAGCATGTGCCTGAGCCGACCGTCGGCGAAGGCTCGTTCCGCATGATCGGCACGCTTCTCGAAGCCAACCCCTTCCTCGGCCGTATCATCACCGGCCGCATCCATTCCGGTTCGATCAAGCCGAACCAGGCCGTCAAGGTCATCGGCGTCGACGGCAAGCTGATTGAAAACGGCCGTATTTCGAAGATTCTCGCCTTCCGGGGCATCGAGCGCACCGCCATCGACGAGGCCCATGCCGGCGATATCGTGGCGATTGCCGGCCTGTCGAAGGGCACGGTTGCCGATACATTCTGCGACCCCTCGGTCACCGAGCCGCTGGTTGCCCAGCCGATCGATCCGCCGACCGTCACCATGTCCTTCCTCGTCAATGACAGCCCGCTGGCTGGCACCGAAGGTGACAAGGTCACCTCGCGCGTCATTCGCGACCGCCTCTACAAGGAAGCGGAAGGCAATGTGGCGCTGAAAATCGAAGAATCGGAAGGCAAGGATTCCTTCTACGTTTCCGGTCGCGGCGAATTGCAGCTTGCCGTTCTGATCGAGACCATGCGCCGTGAAGGCTTCGAACTGGCCGTGTCACGTCCGCGCGTCGTCATGCACCATGACGAAAACGGCACGCTGATGGAGCCAATCGAGGAAGTCGTCATCGACGTCGATGAAGAACATTCCGGCGTGGTCGTGCAGAAGATGTCCGAGCGCAAGGGCGAGATGGTCGAGCTGCGTCCCTCGGGCGGCAGCCGCGTCCGCCTGGTGTTCTTCGCGCCGACCCGTGGCCTGATCGGCTATCAGTCGGAGCTGCTGACCGATACCCGCGGCACCGCGATCATGAACCGCCTGTTCCACGATTATCAGCCCTACAAGGGCGAGATCGGTGGGCGCGTCAACGGCGTTCTGTTGTCGAACCAGGCCGGTGAAGCGGTTGCCTATGCGATGTTCAACCTGGAAGACCGTGGCCCGATGATCATCGAGCCCGGCGAAAAGGTCTATGCCGGCATGATCATCGGCATCCATACCCGCGACAATGACCTGGAAGTCAACGTGCTCAAGGGCAAGCAGCTGACCAACATCCGCTCGGCCGGCAAGGACGAAGCCGTCCGCCTGACGCCGCCGATCCGCATGACGCTCGACCGGGCGCTGTCGTGGATCCAGGAAGACGAGCTGATGGAAGTGACGCCGAAGTCAATCCGCCTGCGCAAGATCTTCCTCGATGCCAATGATCGCAAGCGCGCCGAAAAGAGCCGCGCCGCCATGTAAGACGATAAAGGGGCTCAAGCTTCTCCGTCGCCTGCATGATATCAAGGCCCCGGCTCGCGCCGGGGCTTTTGCTTGTGAGATGTAAGTTTTAACGCTTGCTGACCCGGTTAAAAAAACGTTAATTTCACTCTCGTCCAGTGTGAGTTGTGAAACGGAACGGTTCGGCCATGCGTGCCGCTTCCGGTCTTTTCAAGGGCCAGAGCAAGTGTCATGAAGACAGTATCCATCGATGTCCGCCGGGCTGAACCGAGCGATGCGCGTGCCATCTCCGATGTGCACCGGCTGTCCTGGCAATATACCTATAGCGGCATCATTCCCCATCGTCCCTTGCGCGAGATGATCGAGCGGCGTGGCGAGGGCTGGTGGCTGAAGGCAACCCGTGGTCCGGCAACCTTGCTGGTGGTGGACGTGGCGGGGACGCTGGCCGGCTATGCAACGCTTGGCCTCAACCGCGCGCGTGCGCTGCCGCAGGAAGGCGAAATCTACGAATTGTACCTGCGGCCGGAATATCAGGGCATCGGCCTCGGCCGGGTGCTGTTCGGCGAATGCCGGAGATTACTGAAATCGCTCGGCTGCACCGGCATGGTCGTCTGGTGCCTGGAAGACAGCGCGCAGGCCGATCACTTCTTCCGCGCCCATGGCGGGGTGGATGTCGCGGAAGGCATGGAGAATTTCGGCGAGCATTCGCTGAAGAAGATCGGCTATGTCTGGGCCTGAGCCACACAGGCCAGGTTCGCAGGCATCAGGCACGCGAGGGATAAGCCGAAAGCCCGTGTTGCGTTGCGGTCGGAAATTGTTTATTGCCCGCCCATCCGCACTTTCACATGGGGACACCTGATGCGCATTGACGCAATTTCCATTGGCAAGAACCCTCCGAACGATATCAACGTCATCGTTGAAGTCCCGGTCGGCGGCCACCCGATCAAGTATGAAATGGACAAGGAAGCAGGCACGCTGGTCGTCGACCGTTTCCTCTATACGCCGATGACCTATCCCGGCAATTACGGCTTCGTGCCGCATACGCTGTCGGAAGATGGCGACCCCATCGATGTGCTGATTGCCAATACCCGTCCGCTGGTGCCCGGTTGCGTCATCAATGTCCGCCCGATTGGCGTGATGATGATGGAAGACAATTCCGGCAAGGACGAAAAGATCATTGCGGTTCCGTCCGACCACCTGACCAAGCGTTACGAAAAGGTCAAGGATTACAAGGATCTTCCGGAAATCACCCTGCAGCAGATCGAGCATTTCTTCGAACATTACAAGGATCTGGAGCCCGGCAAGTGGGTCAAGATCTTCGGCTGGCACGGCGTTGACGAAGCCCAGCAACTGATCGTCGAGGCCATTGCCCGCCACAAGGCCAAGGGCTGATCAGCTTTTCGCCAGTATCTGCAGCCTTGCTGCCAGGTCCTCCGGGTCGCCCTCGATCCGGAGGATTTTTTTGCGTGCCGTTTCCCCCGAGACGAAGCGGATGGCGCTCCTCGGCCGTTTCAGTGTCTTGGCAAGAAGTGCGACCAGTGCCTTGTTGGCCTTGCCGTCTTCGGGCGGCACGCTGACCCGGGCCTTCAGCCAGACGGTACCATCCGCTGCCTCTTCAAACCCGTCAAACGCATCGCGCCCGCCCGACGGCGTCAGCCGCACCGACAGGCGCGCATGATCGGCAAAGATCGTAAACGGCAGGCTCAAATGCCGACGTGGCCCATCAGCCAGGGGTAGACAGAGGTGTTCAGGAAGATCTGGATGAAGGAAATCGCCAGCAGCACGACAATCGGTGAAATGTCGATGCCGTTCAGGTTCGGCAGGCGGCGGCGGATCGGTGCCAGCACCGGCTCCGTGGCGGCATAGAGAAACTGGCCAATCGAGGCAACGACGGCGTTGCGCGGATTGATCACATTGAAGGCGTAGAGCCAGGAATAGATGGCGCTGCCGATCAGGATCCAGAAATAGATGTTGAGGATCTGATTGATCAGCCAAAAGATCGCAAACATGCGCAACTCCAAATTTTCGTGTTTCCTGACATGTAATCATTGCAGGGGGAACCGGCAAGTGGGGCTCTGGCGCCCTTTCAGAATCATGTTTAATACCGGGATGGAATGACACTCACCATCGCGCCCCAGTCCAGCGGGCCGCGAGAGGAACGACCCGGAAAGCCAGCCATGCACAAATCAGACAACGACCGGTTCGCGGCCTTCCGCCACGGGTCCTATGCGCGATTTTTCATGGCGCGGTTTCTGGCCTCCTTTGCCATCCAGATCATCAGCGTTTCGGTGGGCTGGCAGATGTATGACGAAACCCGCAACACGCTGCTGCTCGGCATGATCGGGCTGGTGCAGTTCCTGCCGTCGCTGCTTCTGCTGCTGGTGACGGGTTCGGTCGCCGACCGCTACAATCGCCGGGTGATCGTCGCCTTCTGTCTGGTGCTGAGTGCGGCCTGTGCCGCCGCCATGCTGGCCCTGACGCTCGCCCATGCCTTTACGCCGGTGCCGGTCTTTGCCATCCTTCTGGTCTTCGGCATCGAGCGGGCCTTCATGGCCCCTGCCGTCCAGTCACTGGCCCCCAATCTGGTGCCGGAAAAAGATCTCGCCAACGCCATCGCGTGGAATTCCTCATCCTGGCAGACCGCCTCGATTGCCGGACCGGTGGCGGGTGGCCTGCTTTATGGCGTTGATGCGGCGATTGCCTATGGCGTGGCGCTCGCTTTTCTGGCGACGGCTGCGCTGCTGGTCTTCACCATTCCAAAGCCCGCGCAGCGCCGGTCCGGAGAGGTTCGCAGCTGGAGCACCGTGCTGGCGGGCTTCCGGTTCATCTCCTCGGAAAAAGTCGTGCTTGGCGCGATCTCGCTTGATCTCTTTGCCGTCCTGCTCGGTGGTGCGGTGGCGCTGATGCCGGTCTTTGCAAGGGATATCCTGGTGCTCGGCCCCTGGGGGCTTGGCTTGCTCAGGGCAGCCCCGGGTGTCGGGGCCATCCTGGTTGCGGTCTGCCTCGCCGCCTGGCCGATCCGCCATCACGCCGGGCTCTGGATGTTTGCGGGCGTGGCGCTGTTCGGCGCGGCGACCGTGGTGTTCGGCATGTCCCACACGGTCTGGCTGTCGATTGCGGCGCTGTTCGTGATGGGCGGTGCCGACATGGTGTCAGTCTATGTCCGGGAAACCCTGATCACGCTCTGGACGCCGGACGAGGTGCGCGGGCGGGTCAATGCGGTCAACATGGTGTTCGTCGGGGCCTCCAACGAGCTTGGCGAGTTCCGTGCAGGCACCATGGCGCATGTCGTGGGTGCGGTGCCTGCCGTCATCATCGGCGGCATCGGCACGCTTGCCGTCTCCATCCTGTGGGCGGCGGGTTTTCCGAAACTCCGAGACATCGACAGCCTCGATGCACCCGTCATCAGCCACCATGGCTGATGACCGCATCAGCCGGAACGGCTGATACCCGCTCTCAGCCGGAACGGCTGATGTCGCCGGCAAAAACCAGATCGAGGAAGTTCCAGAGCCATTGTTTCAGCGGATCGTCGTAGAGAAACCGGCCTTCCAGATGGGCGCGGCCCGGCTGCGCGTTCGGCAGCACGAAACGATGCGCGCCATGCACCACCCAGCGCTGCATCATGGCCCGCGTCAGCTCGGCGTGGAACTGGATGCCGAAGGCGTTCTTGCCGTAGCGAAAGGCCTGGTTCGGGTAGAGCGAACCTTCGGCAAGCAGTGTCGCATCCTTCGGCAGGTCGAAGCCTTCGATGTGGAACTGGTAGACCTGTTGCGGCCAGTCGATGAGTGCCTGTCCCGCCGGTGTGGCGGCAATCGGGTACCAGCCGATTTCCGTGTGGCCACTGTCGTGCCCCTTGACCGTGCCGCCGAGCTGGCGCACCAGCATCTGCGCGCCGAGGCAGATGCCGAAGAACGGCTTTCCCTCTGAAAGCGGCACCGACACCCAGTCGATCTCCGCCTTCACATAGGCTTCCGGATCATTGACGCTCATCGGCCCGCCGAAGATCACCGCCCCGGAATGGTTGGCCAGCGTTTTCGGCAGGGGATCGCCCAGCGCCGGTCGCCTGATGTCGAGCGGAAAGCCCTTGGCCTGCAGCATCTGCCCGACACGGCCGGGGCTCGAACGTTCCTGATGCAGGATGATCAGCACCGGCGGATGAAGGGGCGTTGCGGGCTCAGACAGGATTGATGTCATCGGGGCTGATGTTTTCGGCTCTTCGTGCCGCCTTCTGCCGTTCCTCGATCCGGTCGCGTCCGGAGACGCCGAGCAGATCGGCGATGCGCCAGAGGGCGTGATCTTCCATTTCACTGCGTTCGCCATCAGCATAGACCATATCCCAGAGCAGGCCAATCAGCTCCCTGCGCTGGGTCTCGTCAAGATGCCGCTTGAGTTCGGAGGTGAAGCGGTAGTAATCGACCGCCTCGTTGCCCGCCTCCCGGCCTGCCTCGATCAGGGCCTGCAACTCGCCGCCTTCCAGGCCGTAATGGTCCGACAGGATCGCCTTCAGCTGCTTCTGTTCGCTTTCGAGAACCACGCCGTCGGCCTCCATCACCTGGATGCAGAGCGCGGCCACAGCGAGCCTCGGGTCGTCGGCGTCGAAGCCTTTGCCCGAGCTCATGCCACCAAGGCTCTTGAGGAATTCCTGAAAACGCTCCAGCATGCGCATCCTTTCCGGTCCGGCGATCATGTCTCAATCAAAACAGCGGCTTGCGCTTCTTCGGCTCGGCTTTCGCCCCCTTGCGCACGCCGGGATCATCCGGCGCATGGCCGAAGAAGGGAACGACGGTGGCACCTTCCGGCGGTCGCGGGGGCGGAGCGGCAGCGCTGGCCGCGGCTTGCGCGGAGGCGGCCTTCGTGGTTTCAGCGTGAGCCTGCGGCCCCGGAAAGGCGATATCCTCTGCCTCGGGGACGTGTTCGATGACCATCCGGTCAGCGGGTACCGGGTCGGCTTCTGCTGGTCGCGGCGGCAGCATCAGCTCGTCCAGTTCGAGGGCCGGATGCGGATCCTGGTCGAGTGCCGTCTTCCAGCGGAAGGCACCGATTTCGCCGCTGACCGGCGATATCGGCTGCCAGTGCGGCGAGGAGATGCCATCGGCAATCCAGGACGGGTCACGCGGCGCGCGCAGGGCGGCGGAGAGATAGTGGCGCACCCGGGCCTGATCGCCGGTCTCGGCTTCCTCGATATCCGCAAGCAGCAGCAGGATGCCTTCGCGCGGATCGCTTTTCAGCGCCGCTTCGGCCTTGTCGCGGGCCTTGTCGAACAGGCGGGCGTCGAGGGCTGCCTGTGCGGTCGCCGCCAGCGCCACCGGATTGCCGGGCTGCAGGTTTTCGAGCTTTTCTGCCCGTTTCAGCCGGTCGAGTGCCGTATCGCCGCTGCGGGCGCGTATATAGGCTTCCGCGATCTCGGGATGCGGCTCGGCCTTCCACACCTGTTCGAGCAGGACGCTACCCCGGCGCAGGTTGTCTTCGCGAAACCACGTCCTGGCCGCAATGATTGCCGCCGGGACCAGTTGCGGGGCGAGTTTCAGGGCGGCCTGTGCATCGTCGCGGGCAGCTTTCGGATCGGAATTGAGCTTTTGCGCGGCGCGCGCAGTGAGCAGCACCGCCTTTTCCCGCTCGATATTCTGGCCACCGGTCGAGCCGGAGGCCTTCTGCCTGCCGAGGAGGCGCAAGGCTTCCTCATAATCTCCGGCCCGGGTGCGATATTCCAGCGCCGCCTGTGACGCCCAGGGAAGGTAGGGAGCCTTTTCGACGGCCTGCATGGCATAATGTTCGGCCGCTTCATCCGCTCCCAGCCGACGCGCCTCCATGTAGAGACCGCGCAAGCCAAGCTCGCGGGTCTCGGGGTCCTCGGCCATGGCTTCGAAGGTCAACCTGGCGCTGTCATATTTGCCCTGGATCAGCGCGGTCTGCGCCTCCAGCAGATGGATCAGCGGCTCCTGATCGGCGCTGAGCAAGCCGCGCGTCCGTTCGGCCATGCGGGCAGCAAGCAGCGCATTGCCGGCACCCGCCGCAATGAGTCCGGTCGACAGCGCCTGATAGCCCCGATCCCGCTTGCGGGCGCGGAAATAGCGGCTGGCAATGCGTGGCGAGGTCCACAGCGTGCGCAGCAGCCACCAGACCAGCAGCACAAGGACGAAACCTGCGGCAAACAGGCTGACGGCCACCATCAGGCTCATCTCGATGCGCTGGCCCTGCCAGAGGATCATCATCTGGCCGGGGCGGTCGGCAAGCCAGGAAAAGCCCCAGGCGGCGGCGAGAACCAGGACGGCGAAGGAAATAATGCGGATCATTTGTCTTGTCCTCAGCCTGCATTGACAGCGGGCGTGGCAGAGCGTCCCGCCAGTCCACGGGTAAGCTCGTCAGCCGTCGCGCGCCGGTCCAGCGCCGCCTTGAAATCTGCCGTCGCAGCCTTTGCCGGTGCGGGAAGCGCATCCCACTCGAGCGAGGCACCCTTGATGTCGCCATTCCGGAGCTTGTCTTCCATGCGGGCAAGGATGGCACCTGCATCCGATCCCTCGACGTTGCCGACAGGCCGCACACTGACCAGCGACCGGGCGCTGGCCAGCAGCCGGTCGAGCATGCCTTCGCCCGCTGTCGGCTGGTTGACCGCGTCGATGGCGCTTTTCGCCACCGCGTCGAAATCGGCGGCCAGCGCTGCCTTCGACCTGACACCCGCCGCTGCCATGCCCTTCAGCCCGGGAATGGCGGGGTCTTCCGGCGAGAGGGAGGCAAAGGTTTGCAATTCGGTGAGGAAGGGATCGCCTCGATCAACAGCGGCCTTCAGGTAGGTGGCGGCAATTGCTTTCGAAACCGCAGCTTCGCCGGGCTGGTCTTTCAGGGTTTTTTCGGCTGTCGCGAGCCGATCGGAGAGGGCCGCGAATTGCTGGCTTGCACCGTCAGCGTACTGGCCTGCCCTGGCGGAAAGGTCAGCCACCGTCTGCTGCAAGGTCTTGACGGTTCCGGCCAGTGCCGGATCCGTGGTCCCGGAGCCACCTTTCGCTTCAAGGTCGGCAATGCGCTGTTCCAGCGCGGCATTGGGCGCGAGATCGGCAGGAATCCCCGCCAATTGCTGCCTGACGCCATCGATCTCCTGGCGAAGCGCGGCAAGATCCGTATCAGTGCTGGCCGCAGGCGCGGCAGGCGACAGGCCCGGCAGGTAACCCGCATGTTGCAGGGTGCCCGCTGCCGCCAGAGCCACCAGTCCGCCGAAGGCCCCGGTGGCCATCAGCGCCAACAGGGATTGCGATTTTTCAGCTCGTGCGGCGGCTACGGGTTCCGGCGCAGGGACCTCCGGCTGGAAGGAGGCTGCTTCAGGCGCCTTGGCGTCTCCAGCGGGATTGGCCTTCAGATCGAGAATATCCGGATCGTCCTTGGGCATGTCATTGGCAGACGCTTCATCCGGAACCATGGCAACCTCATTCTGAATGTCGCGAGAAACCCGGGGCCAGATGGATTCGCCCCGGATCGCGACACCGTTTCATCGCAGTTCCTGAAGAAATTAGAGACTGTTACCGGCGAAGAAAAGGCCTGCGGCACGCTTTATCGCTCTTTGCCGTCTCCGCCCGGCAATAAAGCCAGCAGGCAAGCCTCGTCTGGAGTCTCTGCCACATGGAGTAAGGTGCCTTGAGGTGCGGCAAAGGCCCGGGCGATGGACGGGCTGAGGCAATAGACGGATTTTCCGGCAAGAGCGGCTGGATCCGGCCCGGCAAGGTCGAGAAGCCGTTTGGCGGTCCCGGCGCTGTAGAGCAGGATGGCCTCTGCGGTTGCAAGGGTCGCGGCGACGTCGTGTGCCGGGTGGGCAAGGGCACTCATCTTGTAGGCGACCACTGTCCTAAACGGAATTTTTCGGGCTGCGAGGGTGATTTCCAGCTCCGGACTGCGCGGCTCGCCCGCTATATAGACAAGCGGCAGGTCGGAGCGCTCCGCATTCTCAATCCGGGCGGCAAGCGCCGCGCCGTCGCCATTGCCGGTGACGACCATCCTGAACCCGAGCTTCGCCGCAGCTCGTGCGGTGCTCTGCCCGACCGCATAGACCGGCTTGTCGCGCAGCGTGCGCAGATCGCCGTTCGTGGCGGCCAGCGCCCGGCAGGCCTCGGCGCTGGTGAAAATCAGCCCGCCTGCCGGGATGCTAAGGGCATCGCGCACAGCGCCGGGCAGGTGTTCGGCGCGAAACAGCGGCAACAGGACAGGATCGTGGCCGAGCGCGCGGAGCTTTTCGACCGTCGCGCGGGCGGATGGTTCAGGCCGGGTCACGATCACCCGCATCGGCGCTCAGCTCCAGCTGGCAAAGAATTCGGCACCGGCAATGGCGCGGATATCCTCACCCGCCCGGATGCCGATCAGATCGGCCTCGCCGCGCTTGCCCTCGGCGTGAATGCGATGGGATTTCGTGCCATCGGGGGTGAGGATCATCCCGGAAAAGCGGAGATCGTCGCCTGTGACCGTCGCATAGCCGGCTATCGGCGTGCGGCAGGAGCCATCCAGCGCCGAGAGAAAGGCGCGTTCGCAGGAAACCGCATCGAATGTATCGCGATGATTGACGGCGGACAGCAACCCGTCGACCCTGGCGTCTCCGATCCGGCTTTCGATGCAGATCGCCCCTTGCGCGGGCGCGGGCGGAAACTCTTCCGCGTCGAGAAGTTCGGTCAGCACGTCCTGCTTGCCGAGACGGCGCAGTCCCGCATAGGCCAGCAAAGTCGCATCCACCTGGCCTTCGGCAAGCTTGCGCAGGCGTGTATCGACAAGCCCGCGAAAGGTAATCACCTCGATGTCAGGCCTGAGTCTGCGGATCAGCGCCTGGCGCCGCAGCGAGGAAGAGCCGATGGTGGCTCCCCTGGGCAGATCGAGCAGCCGGGCGGCGGTGCGTCCGACAAAGGCGTCGCGTGCATCCTCGCGCGGCAGATAGGCGGAAATATGCAGGCCCTCGGGCAGCCTTGTCGGCATGTCCTTGGAGGAATGCACAGCGAAATCCAGATCTCCGGAGGAAAGCTTCTGTTCGAGTTCCTCGGTGAACAGGCCCTTGCCGCCGATTTCGGCCAGCGAGCGGTCGGTGATCCGGTCGCCCATGGTCGACATGACGACGATGTCGAAGCGGTCGGCAGACAATCCATGCGCGGCCATCAGCCGGTCGCGGGTCTCATAGGCCTGGGCAAGCGCCAGCGGACTGCCGCGCGTACCGATCCGGAAAGGTTTTGTTTGCATCCGCATTGATCCGTTGTTACCGGAGTTTCCAGTAAACCGGTTTCCGCGATATCGCAATCAATCAACGGTCCCATGACGTCAAGACTTGTGCTCCTCGGCATCGAAACCAGCTGCGACGAAACCGCGGCCTCGGTCGTGTTGCGCCACGAAGATGGACGCGGCGAGATCCTGTCGAATGTCATCCTTAGCCAGTTGGAGGAACACAGCGCCTATGGCGGCGTCGTGCCGGAAATTGCCGCGCGCGCCCATGTCGAGGCGCTGGATACGCTGATCGGGGAGGCGCTTCTGCAATCGGGCCATCGGCTTGTCGATCTCGACGGCATTGCCGCCACATCCGGCCCCGGCCTGATCGGCGGGCTAATCGTAGGGCTGATGACCGCCAAGGCGATGGCGCGGGCGGCAGAAAAGCCGCTTTATGCCATCAACCATCTGGAAGGCCATGCGCTGACGGCGCGGCTGACCGACAATCTCGCCTTTCCCTATCTGATGCTGCTGGTCTCCGGCGGCCATACGCAATTGATCCTTGTGCGCGGGATCGGTGATTACGAACGCTGGGGCACGACCATCGACGACGCGCTGGGCGAGGCCTTCGACAAGACCGCCAAGCTGCTGGGCCTTGCCTATCCCGGCGGGCCTGCCGTCGAACGGATGGCGGCGGGCGGCGATCCGAAGCGGTTTGCCTTTCCGCGTCCGCTGGCAGGCGAGGCACGGCTTGATTTTTCGTTCTCCGGGCTGAAGACCGCCGTGCGGCAGGCGGCAACCGCCATCGCTCCGCTCCGCGATCAGGATATCGCCGATATCTGCGCCTCCTTCCAGCATGCGGTGTCGCGCACCTTGCGGGACCGGATCGGGCGCGGCCTTGCCCGTTTCCGGACCGAGATGCCGGACGTCGGGCAACCGGCACTGGTGGTGGCGGGCGGCGTTGCCGCCAATCGCGCATTGCGCGCCACGCTCGACGATCTCTGCACCGGGGGCGGTTTCCGCTTTCTCGCGCCTCCGCACGTGCTCTGCACCGACAATGCCGCGATGATCGCCTGGGCGGGGCTTGAGCGGATCGCGGCGGGACTGCCCGCAGACGGTCTCGATGTCGAGCCCCGCTCGCGCTGGCCGCTCGACCAGAGGGCGCAAACCCTGATTGGCCACGGAAGACGGGGAGCCAAGGCATGAGCAACCCTTCCTCGTCCTGTGTCGTCATCGGTGCCGGCGCCTTCGGCACGGCGCTGGCCTCGGTGATCGCCCAGAAGGGCCACGGTGCCGTGACCCTGCTCGGTCGCGACAGCAGCCTGATGGCTGATCTCGCTTCGACGCGCCGTCACGAGGCGGCGCTGCCCGGAATTGCGCTTCCCGACGCGCTCGCCTTCACCGCCGATCCCGCCGTCCTTCAGGACGCCGCTACGGTGCTGTTCGTCATGCCGTCGCAGGCGCAGGGCGACGCCGCCGACAGCTATGGACCGTTTCTCAAGCCGGGTGCGGTGGTCGTCACCTGCGCCAAGGGCATCGACCGGCAGACGACGGGCCTGTTGAGCCAGGTGCTGGAGCAAAGGCTGCCGGATCATCCGGTGGCGGTGCTGTCGGGGCCGGGCTTTGCCGCCGACATCGCCCGGGGACTGCCGACGGCGATGGCGATTGCCGCTGCCGATCTTGCTGTCGCCGACAGTCTGGCGCGGATGATTTCGGGCCGCACCTTCCGCCTTTATGCCTCCACCGATCCGGTCGGCGTGCAACTGGGCGGCGCATTGAAAAACGTGCTGGCGATTGCCTGCGGCATGGTCGAGGGCGCGGGGCTCGGCGACAGTGCCCGGGCGGCGCTGATTTCACGCGGCCTTGCCGAGATGTCGCGGCTTGCCACCGCCCTTGGCGGCGAAGCCGATACGGTACGCGGTCTCTCCGGCCTCGGTGATCTCGTGCTGACGGCCACCAGCCACCAGTCGCGCAACCTGCGTTTCGGCATCGCGCTTGGCCGGGGCGAAGCGATGGACATGTCACGCAGCGGGCTGGTCGAGGGGGCCTTTGCCGCCTCCGTCGCCTCGCGGCTTGCCGAAGGGCTCGGCGTCGAGATGCCGATCACATCTGCAGTTGCCGCCATCATCGATGGCCGGCTTGATATTCCGACCGCGCTCGAACAATTGATGAGCCGGCCAATCACCACCGAATAGAGGATTTGCGACCCGATGCTTTTTGCCCTTCTCTGCACCGACAAGCCCGGCCATCTGCCGGTGCGCATGGAAACCCGCCCCGCCCACGTGGACTGGCTGAACGGCCTCAATGCCGCGGGCACGCTGAAGATTGCCGGTCCGTTTCTCGATGCCGACGGCAAGCCCTGCGGCAGTCTGGTGATCATCAGGGCCGACGATCTTGCCGCTGCGCGCGCCCTTGCCGAACAGGATCCCTATGCGATTGCAGGCCTGTTCGAAAGCGTCGACATCAAGCCCTATAACTGGGTCTTCAACAATCCGGAGGCCTGAGCATGGCGTTCTGGCTCTATAAATCCGAGCCGTTCAAGTGGTCCTGGGCGATGCAGAAGGCGGCAGGCGAGGCGGGCACCGAGTGGACGGGCGTGCGCAATTATCTCGCCCGCAACAATATGCGGACCATGCGGATCGGCGACAAGGGCTTCTTCTACCATTCCAACGAGGGGCTGGAGATCGTCGGGATCACCGAGGTCTCGGCTCTCTCCCACCCCGATTCGACCGCCGAGGGCGATGCCCGCTGGGACTGCGTCGATATCAGGGCGGTGATGGATCTGCCGAAGCCGGTGTCGCTGAAGGTGATCAAGGAGACCCCGTCGCTTGCCAAGATGTCGCTCGTCACGTCGATGCGGCTTTCCGTGCAGCCGGTGACGGAAGAGGAATATCTGGAGGTCTGCCGGATGGGCGGCCTCGACAATCCCCCGCGCTGATCGCTTGCCGATGAAGACTGACCCGACCCGATTCATTCTGGACAATACCAGTCTGCTCTCTCCGCCGCATGTGCCTGAACTGCAATTGCATCTGGCGACCGAAGTGCATGATCTCTGGCTGAAGACGGAAAGCGAGCTCGAGGAAATCGGTCTGCCGCCGCCGTTCTGGGCCTTTGCCTGGGCGGGCGGACAGGGACTGGCCCGCCATGTTCTCGATCATCCGCAGCTGGTGCGGGGGAGGCGGGTGGTGGATTTTGCCAGCGGCTCCGGGCTGGTCGCCATCGCGGCGAAGCTCGCCGGTGCCGCAGAGGTGCTGGCCAGCGACATCGATCCCTGGACCGAACATGCGATCCGGCTGAATGCGGCGGCCAACGGCGTCGAGATCGCCTTTTCAGGCGAAGACCTGATCGGCAGGGCGCTTGACGCCGATCTGCTGCTGGCAGGCGATGTCTTCTACGACAAGGCTTTTGCCGGGGCGCTTGTCCCCTGGTTCGATGCGCTTGTCCTGGCGGGTGTGGAGATACTGGCGGGAGATCCCGGACGGTCCTACCTGCCGCGCGAAAAGCTCGAGCCACTCGCCACCTACGAAGTGCCGGTCACCCGCGTGCTCGAGGACAGCGAAGTCAAGCGGACAACCGTCTTTAGATATGGTGCCGTGATCAGGGGCGAATGACGCAGACGCCCGCTTCGAAGGCGCAGGCACTGGTGTTCTTTTCCACCTTGATGACCTTGGCGGATGGATTGGGCCGAACGGGCTCCACGCCACCATCGCCCAGGCCATCCACATAGAAATAGATGCCATTGCCCTTCACCCGTTCGGCGGAAATCGCGCCGGCATAGGTGCCGAGACCGGGGATGATCGAGGGCAGGCCATAGCCGCCATTCAGCGGATAGTCCCGGTGCCAGCGACCGTGGTGGCGGTGATGGTGCCGGTGGCCATCATGATCGCCATCATTGCCGCCGCCCACGGCAAAATTGCCGGAATCGAATTGCCCGGCGTCGAAATGGCCGGGACTGAAGCCACCGTCAAAGTCCTCGGCGAGGAGAGGGGTCGATGCAAGAAGGGCAACGGCGAGTGTTGCAGCCAAACCCAAGCGACGCGATACCATTGCGCTTGTCCTTTCGGGAGCTGGTTAATCAAAGGTTAATGCAAATCTGCACCATCCCGTTCCCCTTGTCATCCCTGAGATCGGCCTATTTCCTGGATGTTGGTTAAATCTAAAATTTGAGACATTTCCGCAGATACTTAAACGCTCGAATCGATTAAATTGAAAAGGGCGGGCAAATCCTCTTGCCGCTGTGCAACTGCGTAGGTAAATGTCTTTTATGATGCACTGCACGCAAGAATATTGCGCGGAGTGCCCTTCGCATGGGATTGCTTCCCTGAAAAGTCGAGCGCTGCGGCGCTTTGAACGCCTTAGAGGTTCTGATGGCTGATGGCATAAACAACCGGCCCCTGTCGCCGCATCTGCAGATTTACAAGCTCATTCCCACCATGGCCATGTCGATCCTGCACCGCATTACCGGCGCGGCTTTGTATTTCGGCACCCTGCTGATCGTCTGGTGGCTGGTGGCAGCGGCAACGGGCGAGCACTATTATTCCTGGGTGATCTGGTTCATGGGCACCTGGTTCGGCCAGCTCGTGCTGATCGGCTATACCTGGGCGCTGATCCACCACATGCTGGGCGGGCTTCGCCATCTGCTGTGGGATCTCGGCCATGGCTTTGACAAGGCTGTCTCCACCCGCCTCGCCAAGGCAAATCTCATCGGCTCCATCGTCCTGACCCTTCTGGTCTGGGCCATCGCTTATCTCGTTCGCTAAAAGGTTCGCCCCATGGATATGCGTACTCCCCTCGGCAAGGTTCGCGGACTTGGGTCGGCAAAGGACGGAACTGAGCATTTCTGGCGCCAGCGCCTGACCGCCGTCTCGAACCTGTTCCTGCTGACATTCTTCGTGATTTTCCTGGTCCGCTATGCCGGTGCGCCCTATGCGGACATGGTGGCCGTGCTGCACAATCCGGTCGTGGCAATCGTCTGCGCCTTCGTCATCCTCTCGGCCACCATCCACATGCGGCTCGGCATGCAGGTGATCATCGAGGATTATGTCCACGGTCACGCAGCCAAGCTCGTCCTTCTGATTCTCAACACCTTCTTTGCGGTCATTGTCGCGGGCGCCTCGCTCTTCGCGCTCCTCAAAATCGCCTTCGCAGGATAATTTCCCATGGCTATGAACAGTTCACCTGCCCAGAATGGCAAGGCCTACAAGTATGTCGATCATTCCTACGACGTGATCGTGGTCGGTGCCGGCGGTGCCGGTCTGCGCGCCACGCTGGGGATGGCCGAGCAGGGTTTCCGCACCGCCTGCATCACAAAGGTGTTCCCGACGCGCTCCCATACGGTCGCAGCCCAGGGCGGCATTGCCGCGTCGCTGCAGAACATGACGCCGGATTGCTGGCAGTGGCACCTTTACGATACCGTCAAGGGGTCCGACTGGCTCGGCGATGTCGACGCGATGCAGTATCTCGCCATGGAAGCGCCGAAGGCGGTCTATGAGCTTGAACATTACGGCGTGCCCTTCTCGCGCAACGAGGAAGGCAAGATCTACCAGCGCCCGTTCGGCGGCCACATGCAGAATTATGGCGAAGGTCCGCCGGTGCAGCGCACCTGTGCGGCTGCTGACCGCACCGGCCACGCCATCCTGCACACGCTTTATGGCCAGTCGCTGAAGCACAATGCGGAATTCTTCATCGAATATTTCGCCCTCGACCTGATCATGTCGGACGACGGGCGCTGCACGGGCGTGATTGCCTGGAACCTCGATGACGGCACCATCCACCGCTTTGCGGCCAAGATGGTGGTGCTGGCCACCGGCGGCTATGGCCGCGCCTATTTCTCCGCGACCTCGGCCCATACCTGCACCGGCGACGGCGGCGGCATGGTGGCGCGCGCGGGCCTGCCGCTGCAGGACATGGAATTCGTGCAGTTCCATCCGACCGGCATCTATGGCGCGGGCTGCCTGATCACCGAAGGCGCACGCGGCGAAGGCGGGTATCTCGTCAATTCCGAAGGCGAGCGCTTCATGGAGCGCTATGCGCCATCGGCCAAGGACCTCGCCTCGCGCGACGTGGTGTCGCGCTGCATGACGCTTGAAATTCGCGAAGGCCGCGGCGTCGGCAAGAACAAGGACCATATCTTCCTGCATCTCGACCATCTGGATCCGGCTGTGCTGCACGAGCGCCTGCCCGGGATTTCGGAAAGCGCCAAGATCTTTGCCGGCGTCGATGTCACCCGCGAACCGATCCCGGTGCTGCCGACGGTGCATTACAACATGGGCGGTGTGCCGACCAATTTGTGGGGTGAGGTGCTGAATGCCGACAGCCAGAACCCGGAGCGCATCGCGCCCGGACTGATGGCGGTGGGCGAGGCGGGCTGCGCCTCGGTGCATGGGGCCAATCGCCTCGGCTCCAATTCGCTGATCGATCTCGTGGTGTTCGGTCGCGCTGCCGCCATCCGCGCCGGCGAGGTGATCGACCGCGCGGCTCCGGTGCCTGCCCTCAACATGGCCTCCTGTGACAGGATCATGGCCCGCTTCGACCGGCTGCGCCACGCCAGCGGCAGCACGCCGACGGCGGTGCTGCGCGACAAGATGCAGCGCGCCATGCAGGACGATGCCGCCGTGTTCCGGACCCAGGAATCGCTGGAATCCGGCTGCAAGCGGATTTCCGCCATCTGGAAGGAACTGCCTGACCTCAAGGTCACCGACCGCTCGATGATCTGGAATTCGGATCTGGTGGAAACACTGGAGCTGGAAAACCTGATGGCCAATGCGATCACGACGGTCTACGGTGCCGAAGCCCGCAAGGAAAGCCGCGGTGCCCATGCCCGCGAGGACTACAAGGATGGTCCGATGGGCGGTCGCGACGATGAAAACTGGCGCAAGCACACGCTGTCCTGGGTCAACGAGGCAGGCGAGGTCAGGCTCGACTACCGCCCTGTCCATACCGAGCTGATCGCCGAAGGCATAGACCCCAAGAAGATCGCACCCAAGGCCCGCGTCTATTGAGAATTGGGTCAGGCTGGCGATGAAAGGAAGATCGCCATGAACATGATTGGACATAACAGAAGGCAATTCAGGTCAATGTTTGCAATCACATTCGATCTTGATACCGAAACGCTGAAGCGCAGCGATCACAACGCGTCCTGGCAAAATGCGTATAATGACATCGCAAAATTCCTGCGTGCTCAAGGTTTTGATCGCCAGCAAGGCAGTGTCTACTTTGGCGATGAAACGATCGATAGCGTAAAGTGTCAGATTGCTGTTCAGAGACTTACGCTGGAATATGAATGGTTCGCTCCTGCGGTCACGGATATCCGGATGCTGCGGATCGAAGACAATAACGATTTGATGCCAGCAATCGAATTGGCGCTCATGGCAAAAGGCATGGCTAGATAATGGTTGAACTCGCACTTCCCAAAAACTCCGAGATCCGTGAAGGCAAGGTCTGGCCGAAGCCCTCGGGCGCGAAGAATGTTCGCGAATACCGGGTCTATCGCTGGAGCCCCGACGACGGCAAGAATCCGAGCATCGATACGTTCTATATCGATGTCGACGATTGCGGTCCGATGGTTCTCGACGGACTTCTCTACATCAAGAACAACATCGACCCGACGCTGACGCTGCGCCGCTCCTGCCGGGAAGGCATCTGCGGCTCCTGCGCGATGAATATCGACGGCACCAATACGCTGGCCTGCACCAAGGGCATGGATGAAATCAGCGGCGCGGTGAAAATCTATCCGCTGCCGCACATGCCCGTGGTCAAGGACCTCGTGCCCGACCTTACGCATTTCTATGCCCAGCACCGCTCGATCGAGCCCTGGCTGAAGACGGTGTCGCCAACGCCTGCCAAGGAATGGAAGCAGAGCCATGACGACCGCCAGAAGCTGGACGGTCTTTATGAATGCATCCTGTGCGCCTGCTGCTCGACGTCCTGCCCGAGCTACTGGTGGAACGGTGACCGCTATCTCGGCCCCGCCGTGCTTCTGCAGGCCTATCGCTGGCTGATCGACAGCCGCGACGAGGCGACGGGCGAGCGGCTCGACAATCTGGAAGATCCCTTCCGGCTCTATCGCTGCCACACGATCATGAACTGTGCCCAGACCTGCCCGAAGGGTCTGAACCCGGCCAAGGCGATTGCCGAAATCAAGAAGATGCTGGTCGAACGCCGGGTATGACGGGCGAGGCTCTTCCAGAGGAGTTCGACCCCGGCGTGGTAGCCGAAATCAAGAACCGCCTTGCGTCCGTCCGGGCGCAGGGCATCCGCATCGGACTGGCCATCGAAAGCGGCAGCCGGGCCTGGGGCTTTGCCTCGCCCGACAGCGATTATGACTGCCGCTTCGTCTATGTCCGCAAAGCCGATGATCACCTCGGCCTGCATCCGCACCGCGATGTCATCGAATTTCCGATCATCGGCGATGTCGATACCGGTGGCTGGGACCTGAAGAAGGCGCTGCTGCTGGCGCTGAAGGGCAATGCGGTGATCGTCGAATGGCTGAAATCGCCCATTACCTATGAAGAACAGCCGGGGTTTCGAGAGCGGTTGCAGTCCGCGCTCGATGACATCGTCGACCCCGCCAGGGTGGCGCTCCACTATGCCGGCCTCTATCACAGCCAGATGGTGATGAACGGCACGCAGGCGGTGAAGATCAAGAAGATCCTCTATGCACTGCGTCCGGCCCTGGCGCTGCTCTGGCTTGACCAGCGGGATTTTGCCGCCCTGCCGCCGATGAACATGCTTGAGGTAATGCAGGAGACCCGGCTTGCGCCGGAGGCGAAAGAGGTGATCCTGCAACTGGTGGCGCGAAAGAAGATCACCCGGGAGCTCGGGGTCTCCAGCCCGCCACCGGAACTGCTGAAGGTTTTTGGCGACTTCGAACGGCGTTTGCCGGAGATCAGGGCAAGGCTGGCCGCGCGACCTCCCGGCGAGGACAAGCTGTCCGTGGCGGATGAATATTACCGGTCCGAAGTGCTGCGCGGCGGCTGAGGCCGGGCGCTTGCGACCGGCAGTCCTGAATATTTTTTGTTTGTGCTGTCGAAACCGCTGTCCTAGAATCTGTCAGGTTCTTATTGAACCAGACAAACTCTAGCCTGTCCTGCGGGAGGGCCGGAGATGATCGACATGGACGCGCTATCGACACTCGAGGCGGAAGATTTCGGCAGGCGCCTGCCGCGCGGGCTTGGGGTCAATCTGCTGTGCCGGGATGTCGGCGCTGAAATCCGGTTTTGCCGCGATGTGCTTGGCGCGCGGCTGATCCGGGGCGACAGGGATTTTGCCACATTCGAGATCCTCGGCTCGCTGTTTCTTCTTCATTCCGACTGGACCTATCGAACCCACGAATTTCGCGGCGTGTTCGAGGGCGAGACGATCCGGGGTCGGGGGATCGAGCTGAGGCTCTACGGGCTTGATCCCGATCGGGCCGAACAACGGGCTATTGCGTCGGGCGCTACGGTTCTTGCCGGCAGTATCGACAAGCCGCACGGTCTCAGGGAATGTCATCTTGTCGATGGGGAAGGCTATGTCTGGGTGCCGAGTGTTGCCACTTGACACCGCCTGCCCGCAAAATGCTGCACCTGCGTTACCGCACCGGGCATTGCGCGGTTGTGGCGCTTGATTATTGGCACGGATTCACGATATTTCCGCCATGATTGCACGCAACTATGACGGCGGCGCAAAGAGCAGGAGCGGGATAATGCGGTTCAGGAATGCGGCGACGGGTTTGGCCATGGTTCTGGCGCTTGGCGGATGCCAGCGTACCTTTGACGGCGGCTATGGCCAGCAGGCTTCGCTGTCGCCTGCACCGCTGGCAGCCCAGCCGGTCCCGGCGGTCCAGTCGAACCAGCTTCCGGCCCCCGGCGCTCCGGGTGCCTTCCCGGCCGCTCCGACCAACCAGCAGGCCTCCCTGCAGCCGGGCGCTGCCGACCCGATGGCCGCCAATGCGCTCGACGTGAAGAAGGAAGCCATGGTCGGCAACTGGCGTGTCTCCGGTGCCAATAGCTGTGACATGTTCCTGACGCTGACCAATCTCGGCAGCGGATCGCGCGGCGGCACGCGCGGTTGCGCGGGTGAACTGACCGCGGTGCGGTCCTGGGAAGTGGCGGGCAAGCAGGTGCAGTTCAAGGATACCAACGGCAATGTTGTCGGCTCCGTCTTCAAGACTGCCGACAACAAGTTTGACGGCCGCACCGCCAGCGGCCAGCCGATCACGCTCAGCCGCTAGGTTGTCTCGCGTTTGATCCCGCGCCGCAGGACCGGCGCGGTGGCGCTTTGCGCGTGCGGCGATGCACATCGTCCCCCGGAGGGTTTCATTCCCTGACCGTCCGTGTAATCGCTCCTTAAATCCTTTGCGGTTTAATCGGTGCGCCTTCTGTTTCCATCAGCATCGGAAAACCGCATGCAGCCAATGCCGGACTATGCCCTGAGTGTCAGCGAGAAGCTGAAGGCACTGACGGGCTCGGGGGCATTGCAGGCCGATCCCGCCCAGATGGCGGTTGCCGCCCGGCTCGACCGCATCCTTTCTGCGCTGAAGGAAAGCCGCCCCGCTGCCAAGACCAGTGCGCTCGGCTGGTTGTTTGCCGCACGGCGCAAGCGCAGCGAACCGATCCACGGTCTTTATGTCCACGGCTCCGTCGGACGTGGCAAGACCATGCTGATGGACATGTTCTTCGAGCTGGCACCGGTTCAAAAAAAGCGTCGCGCCCATTTCCATGAATTCATGGCGGATGTGCACAACCGCATTCATGCCCACCGGCAGAAGCTGAAGCGCGGCGAGACGAAGCTCACAGATCCGGTGCCACCGGTTGCCGCCGACCTGCTGGAGCAGGCCGATCTTCTCTGCTTCGACGAGTTTTCGGTGACTGATATTGCCGATGCGATGATCCTCTCACGGCTGTTCGGCGAATTGTTCGCCCATGGTTGCGTGCTGGTTGCCACCTCGAATGTTGCCCCCGACGATCTCTATCGTGACGGGCTCAATCGCGGCCTGTTCCTGCCCTTTGTCGAGATCCTGAAGAAGCATGCCGATGTCGTGTCGCTGGACAGCGCCACCGATTACCGGATGGAAAAGCTCGACAGCCTGCCGGTCTATCACGCGCCGCTGTCACAGCAAGCCGATGCGGCCATGGAGGCGGCCTGGGAGCGGGCGGCAAGCGGGCACCGCGAAAAGCCCGTGGAGCTGCCGCTGAAGGGCCGGGTGATCAAGGTGCCGCGCGCGGCAGGCAGGGCGGCACGCTTCACCTTCGCCGATCTCTGCGAGCAACCGCTCGGTGCCTCAGACTATTTATTAATTGCTAATGATTTTCATACAGTATTTCTTGATCATGTTCCGCTTCTCGGTCCCGACAGGCGCAATGCGACAAAGCGGTTCATCAACCTGGTCGATACTTTCTACGACCACGCGAACCGGCTTTTCATATCGGCAGATGCCATGCCGGATCATCTCATGACCGAGAAAAAAGGTGTGGAAGGGTTCGAATTTGACCGGACCATCTCCAGACTTTTCGAAATGCGCAGCGCGGATTATCTGAGTCTGCATCGGAAAAGGCACGGCTGAAGTCACTCAACCGTCATAAATATCTTACGTTCACGTAAGATAAAAGCCATATAACCGATTGAAAATGCAGCGACTAAAATAACCCGTTGCCATTTTTAGCAAGTATGGTTACTCCTGTCTCCAGAATGGCTGGCGGTCGTTTCGCTTTGCCATGGTTTTCGGCTCGCAAAGGAAGCACATCTATGGCGCGGAAAAAGATCGCATTGATTGGTTCGGGAATGATCGGTGGTACGCTGGCCCATCTGGCCAGCCTGAAGGAGCTGGGCGATGTCGTCCTGTTCGACATCGCCGACGGCATTCCCCAGGGCAAGGGTCTCGATATCGCCCAGTCCGGACCGGTCGAAGGCTTCGACGTGAAGCTGACCGGTGCCAGCGACTACGCCGCCATCGAGGGCGCCGATGTCTGCATCGTCACCGCCGGTGTTGCCCGCAAGCCCGGCATGAGCCGCGACGACCTGCTCGGCATCAACCTCAAGGTCATGGAACAGGTGGGGGCGGGCATCAAGAAATATGCCCCGAACGCCTTCGTCATCTGCATCACCAACCCGCTCGACGCCATGGTCTGGGCGCTGCAGAAATTCTCCGGCCTGCCGAAGAACATGGTCGTCGGCATGGCAGGCGTTCTCGACAGCGGCCGGTTCCGCCACTTCCTCGCCAGCGAGTTCAACGTTTCGGTCCAGGACGTCACCGCCTTCGTTCTCGGCGGCCATGGTGACACGATGGTGCCGCTTGCCCGTTACTCCACCGTAGCCGGCATTCCGCTCACCGACCTCGTCAAGATGGGCTGGTGCACCAAGGAACGGCTTGAAGAAATCATCCAGCGCACCCGCGATGGCGGTGCCGAGATCGTCGGCCTGCTGAAGACCGGTTCTGCCTATTATGCGCCTGCCGCCTCGGCCATCGAGATGGCGGAATCCTTCCTCAAGGACAAGAAGCGGGTTCTGCCCTGCGCGGCACATCTCTCCGGCCAGTATGGTGTCAAGGACATGTATGTCGGCGTGCCGACCGTCATCGGTGCCGGAGGCATCGAGCGGGTGATCGAGATCGATCTCAACAAGGCCGAGCAGGAAGCCTTCGACAAGTCGGTCGCCTCGGTTGCCGGTCTCTGCGAAGCCTGCATCAACATCGCTCCGTCGCTGAAGTAGTCGTCATACCGACCTCCGATCAAAGGTTAGACCCCATGAACATTCATGAATATCAGGCGAAAGCCCTGCTGAAGGGCTATGGCGCGCCGGTTGCCGAAGGCGTTGCCATCTTTACTGCCGAGGAGGCTGCCGCTGCTGCGGCCAAGCTTCCCGGCCCGCTTTATGTGGTGAAAAGCCAGATCCATGCCGGTGGCCGCGGCAAGGGCAAGTTCAAGGAACTCGGACCTGACTCCAAGGGCGGTGTCCGCCTGTCGAAGTCGATCGACGAGGTCGTCAGCAATGCAAGGGAAATGCTTGGCCACACGCTGGTGACCAAGCAGACCGGCCCGGCGGGCAAGCAGGTCAACCGCCTCTATATCGAGGACGGTGCCGATATCGCCCGCGAACTCTACCTGTCGCTGCTGGTGGACCGCACCGTCGGCCGCGTGGCCTTCGTGGTCTCCACCGAAGGCGGTATGGACATCGAGGCGGTTGCCGAGCATACGCCGGAAAAGATCATTTCGGTTGCCATCGACCCCAGCGCTGGGGTCACCGCTGCCGACCTCAAGGCGCTGTCAGATGCCCTGAAGCTCGATGGCGCTGCCCGGGCTGACGGCGACAGGCTGTTCCCGATCCTCTACAAGGCCTTTGTCGAGAAGGACATGAGCCTGCTCGAGGTCAACCCGCTGATCGTCATGAAGGACGGCCACCTGCGCGTGCTTGATGCCAAGATGTCCTTCGACGGCAATGCCACCTTCCGTCATCCCGACGTGCAGGCGCTGCGCGACCTCACCGAGGAAGACGAAAAGGAAATCGAGGCTTCCAAATATGACCTCGCCTATGTCGCGCTCGACGGCAATATCGGCTGCATGGTCAATGGGGCAGGCCTTGCCATGGCGACCATGGACATCATCAAGCTCTATGGCGCCGAGCCTGCGAACTTCCTCGATGTCGGCGGCGGTGCCTCGAAGGAAAAGGTCACCGCAGCCTTCAAGATCATCACCGCCGATCCGGCGGTCAAGGGCATCCTGGTCAACATCTTCGGCGGCATCATGAAATGTGACGTGATTGCCGAAGGGGTGATCGCGGCGGTCAAGGAGGTTGGCCTCAAGGTTCCCCTCGTCGTGCGCCTCGAAGGCACCAATGTCGAGCTCGGCAAGAAAATCATCAATGAATCCGGCCTGAACGTCATCTCCGCCGACGATCTGGACGATGCCGCCCAGAAGATCGTTGCCGCCGTGAAAGGAGCCTGATCCATGTCCATCCTGATCAACAAAGACACCAGGGTTCTGGTCCAGGGCCTGACCGGCAAGACCGGCACCTTCCATACCGAGCAGGCGCTGGCCTATCACGGCACGAAGATGGTCGGCGGCATCCATCCATCGAAGGGTGGCGAGACCTGGACGGGCTCGAAGGGCGAGAGCCTGCCGATCTTCAAGTCGGTGGCCGAAGGCCGCGATGCGACCGGGGCCAATGCCTCGGTGATCTACGTTCCTCCGGCAGGTGCCGCGGCAGCCATCGTCGAAGCCATCGATGCGGAAATTCCGCTGATCGTCTGCATCACCGAAGGCATTCCGGTTGCCGACATGGTCAAGGTCAAGGCACGGCTGGAAAAGTCGACCTCGCGGCTGATCGGCCCGAACTGCCCCGGCGTTCTGACACCGAACGAATGCAAGATCGGCATCATGCCCGGCAACATCTTCAAGAAGGGCTCGGTCGGCGTTCTCTCGCGTTCGGGAACCCTCACCTATGAAGCGGTGTTCCAGACCTCGAACGAAGGTCTCGGCCAGACCACGGCTGTCGGCATCGGCGGCGACCCGGTCAAGGGCACGGAATTCATCGATATCCTTGAAATGTTCCTCGCTGACGAGGAAACCCGGTCGATCATCATGATCGGCGAAATCGGCGGTTCGGCGGAAGAAGATGCCGCGCAGTTCCTGATCGATGAGGCCAGGCGTGGCCGCAAGAAGCCGATGGTCGGCTTCATCGCCGGCCGCACCGCCCCTCCCGGCCGCACCATGGGCCATGCCGGCGCGGTGATTTCGGGCGGCAAGGGCGGCGCGGAAGACAAGATCGCGGCGATGGAACGGGCAGGCATCCGCGTCTCGCCCTCTCCGGCCCGGCTTGGCAAGACGCTGGTTGAAGTCCTGAAGGGCTGACCCGCCGATACCAGACACATGAGAGCCGGGCAGAGGATTTACGCAATCTCCCTGCCCGGTATCGGCATTTTCGGCAGTCCCCGAGGCAAGGCCCGACCGGTTCTCGTCCGGGAAAGCTGGAACCAGCCGGGCAGCAGGCGGTTGACATGCAATACCAACCGGATCGGGTGAGCGGACGAAGGCGCGGTGCATGCTCCTTCTCTGGCGTTCAGTAACCAACCCAAGGAGGCGGGTCGATGCGGCCCGCAGGACATCATGGCAAGGCAAGAAGCCAACGAGCAGTTCCAGATCACATCGTTCCTCGACGGTGCCAACGCGGCCTATATCGACCAGCTCTATGCGCGCTATCAGGACAATCCCTCTTCGGTGAACGAGGAATGGCGGGCCTTCTTCAAGGCGCTGGACGACAAGCCGGAGGACGTGAAGAAAGCTGCCGCAGGCGCGTCCTGGCAGCGCGCCAACTGGCCGCAGGCGGCAAGGGGCGATCTCGTCTCGGCGCTTGACGGCGACTGGGGCACGGTCGAAAAGGACATCGGCAAGAAGGTTCAGGCCAGGGCCGAAGCGGTTGCGGTTGCCGCCGGCGCGCCGGTCAATACCGGCGACGTCCATCAGGCAACCCGCGATTCCGTCCGCGCCATCATGATGATCCGCGCCTACCGCATGCGCGGTCACCTGCACGCCTATCTCGATCCGCTCAACCTTGCCGATCCGCTGGAGGATTACAGCGAGCTGTCGCCGCAGTCCTATGGCTTTGAAGAAAAGGACATGGACCGCCCGATCTTCATCGACAATGTGCTTGGCCTCGAATATGCGACCGTGCGCGAGATGAAGGAACTGCTGGAGCGGACCTATTGCTCGACCCTCGGCGTCGAGTTCATGCATATTTCCAACCCGGACGAAAAGGCCTGGATCCAGGAACGCATCGAGGGTCCGGACAAGGGCGTGGCCTTTACCGCGCAGGGCAAGAAGGCGATCCTCCAGAAGCTGATCGAGGCGGAAGGCTTCGAGCAGTTCATCGACGTCAAGTACAAGGGTACCAAGCGTTTCGGCCTTGATGGCAGCGAATCGCTGATCCCGGCGCTCGAGCAGATCATCAAGCGTGGTGGCCAGGAAGGGTTGCAGGAAATCGTCCTCGGCATGGCCCATCGCGGCCGCCTGAACGTGCTGTCGCAGGTGATGGGCAAGCCGCACCGGGCGATCTTCCACGAATTCAAGGGCGGCTCCTTCAAGCCCGACGAGGTCGAGGGCTCCGGCGACGTCAAGTACCATCTCGGCGCGTCCTCCGACCGGGAATTCGACGGCAACAAGGTGCATCTGTCGCTGACGGCAAACCCCTCGCATCTGGAAATCGTCAATCCCGTGGTGATGGGCAAGGCGCGCGCCAAGCAGGACCAGCTTGCCAAGGTGTTCGAGGGCGACATCATCCCCTTGCGCGAACGGGCCAAGGTGCTGCCGCTGCTGCTGCATGGCGATGCGGCCTTTGCCGGGCAGGGCGTGGTGGCTGAAATTCTCGGGCTTTCCGGCCTGCGCGGTCACCGGGTCGCCGGTACCATGCATTTCATCATCAACAACCAGATCGGGTTTACCACCAATCCGGCCTTCTCGCGCTCGTCGCCCTATCCGTCCGATGTCGCCAAGATGATCGAGGCACCGATCTTCCACGTCAATGGTGACGATCCGGAAGCGGTGGTCTATGCGGCCAAGGTTGCGACCGAATTCCGCATGAAGTTCCACAAGCCCGTCGTCGTCGACATGTTCTGCTACCGCCGCTTCGGCCATAACGAAGGCGACGAGCCCGCGTTCACCCAGCCGAAGATGTACAAGGTCATCCGTGGCCACAAGCCGGTATCGCAGATCTATGCGGACCGCCTCGTCTCCGAAGGCCTGATCACCGATGGCGAATACGAGAAGATGAAGGCCGACTGGCGCGCCCATCTGGAGCGCGAATTCGAGGCGGGCCAGGCCTACAAGCCGAACAAGGCCGACTGGCTGGATGGCGTCTGGTCGGGCCTCAGGGTCGCCGACAATGCCGACGAGCAGCGGCGCGGCAAGACCGCCGTGCCGATGAAGCAACTGAAGGAAATCGGCCGCAAGCTTTCGGACGTGCCGGAAGGCTTCAACATCCACAAGACCCTGCAGCGCTTCATGGATGGCCGTGCCCAGATGATCGCGACGGGCGAGGGGATCGACTGGGCAATGGGCGAAGCGCTTGCCTTCGGCTCGCTCTGCCTCGATGGCGTCAAGATCCGTCTCTCCGGCCAGGATTGCGAACGCGGCACCTTCTCGCAGCGCCATTCCGTGCTCTACGACCAGGAAACCGAAGCCCGCTATATTCCGCTCGCCAACCTGTCGCCGACCCAGGCGCGCTATGAAGTCATCAACTCGATGCTGTCGGAAGAGGCAGTGCTCGGCTTCGAATATGGCTATTCGCTCGCCCGCCCGGGCGCGCTGACCCTCTGGGAAGCACAATTCGGTGATTTTGCCAATGGCGCGCAGGTGATCTTCGACCAGTTCGTCTCTTCGGGCGAAAGGAAGTGGCTGCGCATGTCCGGCCTCGTCTGCCTGCTGCCGCACGGCTATGAGGGGCAGGGACCGGAACATTCCTCCGCCCGGCTGGAACGCTTCCTGCAACTTTGCGCGGAAGACAACATGCAGGTCGCCAATGTCACGACGCCTGCCAACTACTTCCACATCCTGCGCCGCCAGATGAAACGCGACTTCAGAAAGCCGCTGATCATGATGACGCCGAAATCGCTGCTGCGCCACAAGCGGGCCGTGTCCAACCTTGCGGAAATGGCGGGCGAAACCTCGTTCCACCGCCTGCTGTGGGATGACGCGGAAGTGTTGAAGGACAGCCCGGTCAAGCTGCAGAAGGACAACAAGATCCGCCGCGTGGTGATGTGCTCCGGCAAGGTCTATTTCGACCTTTACGAAGAGCGCGAAAAGCGCGGCATCGACGATGTCTATCTGCTGCGCATCGAGCAGCTCTATCCGTTCCCGGCCAAGGCGCTGATCAACGAGCTCTCCCGCTTCCGCAATGCCGAGATGGTCTGGTGCCAGGAAGAGCCGAAGAACATGGGGGCCTGGTCCTTCATCGATCCCTATCTCGAATGGGTGCTCGCCCATATAGACGCCAAGTATCAGCGCGTGCGCTATACCGGGCGTCCGGCGGCAGCCTCGCCTGCGACCGGCCTGATGTCGAAGCATCTGGCCCAGTTGGCAGCCTTCCTTGAAGATGCGCTCGGGGGCTGATGCGATGGGCCTTTCCTTCCCTGCCACCCTTTTCCCACGGCTGACCGGTGCGCGTGCGCCGGTCTCCTTCTGATCCAACCGTTTCAGGACCCAACACCATGGCTACAGAAATCCGCGTTCCGACCCTCGGGGAATCCGTCAGTGAAGCCACCGTCGGCAAGTGGCTGAAGAAGCTGGGCGATACGGTGAAAGCCGATGAGCCCCTGCTCGAACTGGAAACCGACAAGGTATCCATCGAAGTGCCGTCGCCAGCCTCGGGCACGCTGTCGGAAGTGACCGCTGCCGAAGGCGAAACCGTCGGTCTCAATGCCCTGCTTGGCCAGATCACCGCTGGCGGCGCTGCTTCCGCTACCGTTGCCCCGGCCCCCGCCCCGATCGCCGCGGCTCCGGTCGCAGCCCCTGCGGCCTCTTCCATGCCCGCAGCACCGGCAGCCGCAAAGATGATGGCGGACAGCGGGCTTGCTGCCGCCAGCGTCGAGGGTTCCGGCAAGCGCGGCCAGGTGCTGAAGGGGGATGTGATTGCCGCAATTGCCAGGGGCGTCTCTGCCCCGGCTCCGGCTCCGGCTGCCGCTCCCGCAGCACCCGCCGCCACGCGCGGCCCGGCACCGGTCGAGGATGCGGCGCGCGAAGAGCGGGTCAAGATGACCCGTCTTCGCCAGACCATCGCCAAGCGGCTCAAGGACGCCCAGAACACCGCAGCGATGCTGACCACCTATAACGAGGTGGACATGAGCGCCGTCATGGATCTGCGCAACCGCTACAAGGACATTTTCGAGAAGAAGCATGGTGTAAAGCTCGGCTTCATGGGCTTCTTCACCAAGGCCGTCACCCATGCGCTGAAGGAATTGCCTGCGGTCAATGCCGAGATCGACGGCACCGACATCATCTACAAGAACTATTGCCATGTCGGCGTTGCCGTCGGCACCGACAAGGGCCTCGTCGTGCCGATCGTGCGCGATGCCGACCAGATGTCGATTGCCGAAATCGAAAAGGAAATCGGCAGGCTCGGCAAGGCGGCACGCGATGGGCAGCTGTCGATGGCCGACATGCAGGGCGGCACCTTCACCATCTCGAATGGCGGTGTCTATGGCTCGCTGATGTCCTCGCCGATCCTCAACGCGCCGCAGTCGGGCATTCTCGGCATGCACAAGATCCAGGATCGCCCGGTCGCCATCGGCGGCCAGGTGGTGATCCGCCCGATGATGTATCTGGCGCTGTCCTATGACCACCGGATCGTCGACGGCAAGGAAGCCGTGACCTTCCTGGTGCGGGTCAAGGAGAGCCTTGAAGATCCGGAACGGCTGGTTCTCGATCTCTGAGGGATAGCGACAGGGACCGCCGGAAACGGCGGTCTTTTGGCGAGCGGTCCTGCCCGGCACTCGTCATTTGCAACGAGGGACTTATATCCCGGTCGGGTCCAAAACCCGATCCGCTATCAGCTCTGAAAGGAATGTGTCTTGGCCCCGGAAATTACCGTTCTTCTGTGGAGTATCGTTCTTGCCTTTGTCTATCTGGTCATTCATGGCCAGATCATGCGCATGCAGGTCGGCTTCCGCCCGGACAACAGCAATCGCGACCACGACCCGGAACCCAATCTCTATTCCGGCCGCGCCATGCGGGCATTGCGCAATTTTCTCGAGACCTATCCGGTCTTCATCGCGCTGGTCGTGGTGCTGGCACTTACCCATCGCTCGACCGGCCTGACCGGCTGGGGCGCGTGGATCTGGCTTGCGGCGCGCACCCTCTATCTCCCCGCCTATATCTTCGGCTTTGGCCGGTCGCGCTCGGCGATCTGGATGATCTCGCTTGCCGGACTCGGCCTGATGCTGATCGGCCCGTTCGGATATTGATGCGATGCACCCGATCCGCCCCGCCGTTGCCCTTGTCTTCGCAGCCCTTGTATCAGGGGCGGTGGCGCATGCGGCGGATCAGGCCTGCCCGCAGGCAAAGGCGGTCTATGGATCACCCGACAGGACCTACAGGCTGACATTCCGGCCAGTCACCGACAAGGCGGCGGCCATCAGCCATCTCTTCACCCTCGCCAGGGGCAACCAGACGCTTGACGGGCTCATCCTGGAGAGTGACGAACCGGTCCGCAGCCTTGCGCGGATGATGAAGGATTGTCCGGATGGCGATGTGACCGGTGCGGATCTGCGCGCCTGCACCGCCTTCGAGGGCTATGTCTATGCCATCTCGGCAACCGGCGAAACGGCAAATCTCGGACCGGGCGACGGCCCTGCCGCGCGCCATCTCCTCCTTGCCGGTCTCGGCCCGGCCTTTGCCGCATCGCCGCTTGCGGCCAAAACCGGGCTGGCACCCCCCCTGTCCGATTCGTTCGATCTGAAGGAGTGCGCGCCATGACCTCGATTTCTCCCGTCCTTCTGGTGACCGGCGGCAGTCGCGGCATTGGCCGTGCCGTCTGCCTTGCCGCGGCACGGACGGGCTGGCAGGTCGCGGTCAATTTTGCGTTGAACCGGCAAGCTGCCGACGAGGTGGTCGCGGCCATCGAGGCCAATGGCGGATCTGCGCGGGCTTACCGGGCGGACATGGGGATCGCGGCGGAGGTTCCGGCGCTGTTTGATGCTGTCATGGCCGATTTCGGCAGGCTGGACGGTCTGGTCAACAATGCCGGGATCGTCGATCACCCCGCCCGCCTCGACGAGATGTCGACCGAGCGGCTGGACCGGATGTTTCGCGTCAACACGCTGGGTGCGGTGCTGGCCGCCCGGGAAGGCGTTCGCCGCATGTCCACCCGGCATGGCGGCACCGGCGGTGGCATCGTCAACATTTCCTCGATTGCAACAATCATCGGCTCGGCCAATCAATATGTCGACTATGCCGCCTCGAAAGCGGCCATCGATACCCTGACCATCGGGCTGGCGCGTGAGGTGGCGGCGGAAAATATCCGCGTCAACACCATCCGCCCCGGCATCATCGACACCGAAATCCACGGGTCCGGCGGCCTGCCCGACCGGGCACGCGACATGGCCCCGGCCATCCCGATGCTCCGGGCGGGCACGGCGGACGAAGTGGCCGATGCCGTTCTCTTTCTTCTTTCACCCCAGGCATCCTACATCACGGGTGCCATTCTCAATGTAAGCGGCGGCCGTTGACCGTCGAGGAGGCACTTTCCATGGCATATGATGTGGTTGTGATCGGCACGGGTCCCGGCGGTTACGTCTGCGCGATCAAGGCGGCGCAGCTTGGCCTCAAGGTGGCCGTTGTCGAAAAGCGGGCAACGCATGGCGGCACCTGCCTGAATGTCGGCTGCATCCCCTCCAAGGCATTGCTGCATGCCTCGGAAATGTTCGCCCATATCTCCCATGGCATGGACAGCCTCGGCATCGAGGTTCAGGCTCCGACCCTCAACCTGGCGAAGATGATGGCCCACAAGGACAGTGTGGTGAAATCCAATGTCGATGGCGTCGGCTTCCTGTTCAAGAAGAACAAGATCGATGCGATCACCGGCACGGCGAAGATCGTTTCTGCGGGCAAGATAACGGTGACGACCGATGCCGGCGAAAGTCGGACGGTCGAGGCGAAAGACATCGTGATTGCCACTGGCTCGGATGTGGCAGGCATTCCCGGCGTCAAGGTCGATCTCGATGAAAAGACGATCCTCTCCTCGACCGGGGCAATCGCGCTCGACAGGGTGCCGGAGAGCCTGATCGTCGTCGGCGGCGGTGTGATCGGGCTGGAGCTTGGCTCGGTCTGGGCGCGGCTCGGGGCCAGGGTGACGGTGGTGGAATATCTCGATTCGATCCTCGCCGGCATGGATGCCGACATATCCAAGCAATTCCAGCGGATCATGGCAAAGCAGGGCATCGACTTCAAGCTTGGTGCCAAGGTCACCGGCGTCGAGAAACTCGACACCGGCGCCAGGGTCACCTTCGAGCCCGTCATGGGCGGCGATGCCGTGACGCTGGAGGCAGAGGCCGTGCTGGTCGCCACCGGCCGCAAGCCCTATACGGCGGGCCTCGGGCTTGAAGAACTCGGCGTCAGGCTCGATCCGCGTGGCCGCGTCGAGATCGACGCGCAGTATGCCACCAATATCCCGGGCATCCATGCCATCGGCGATGTGGTCAAGGGGCCGATGCTGGCGCACAAGGCGGAAGACGAGGGCGTGGCGCTCGCCGAAATCCTCGCGGGCCAGCATGGCCATGTGAATTATGATGTCATTCCCGGTGTCGTCTACACCCAGCCGGAGGTCGCTTCGGTCGGCAAGACCGAGGAAGAACTGAAGGCTCTGGGCATCGCCTACAAGGTCGGAAAGTTCCCCTTCACCGCCAATGGCCGCGCCCGCGCCATGCAGGCGACCGATGGTCTGGTGAAGATCCTCGCCGATCAGGCAACGGACCGGGTGCTCGGCTGCCACATCATCGGCTTCGGGGCTGGCGAGATGATCCACGAGGCCGCCGTGCTGATGGAATTCGGCGGGTCGTCGGAAGATCTGGCCCGTACCTGCCACGCCCATCCGACCATGTCGGAAGCGGTCAAGGAGGCGGCACTCGCCACCTTCTTCAAGCCGATCCACATGTAGGCTGCTAGAGTCTGTCAGGTTCATATTGAACCAGACAGACTGTAAAAGCGGCCTGCCAGAATATCAGGAAAGGTGCAACAGGCGGCTTGTCGATGACGAGCCGCGTGTCCTATCATGCGGAAACCTTACGGGTAACTTCTTGATAAAGGGCAATAATCATGAAAAATGCGAGCCCGATGGCCTATAGCCTGGCGCAAAAGCTGCTGCACTGGGGAATGGCCCTGATGATCTTCTATAATCTGATCTTTTCGGATTCGATGGAAGAATGGGGCCGGGCGACGCGCAATGGTGGCGTGGCAACACCGGAACAGGTGTCGGCGGCCAATATCCACGCCTATGTCGGGATAGCGCTTCTGGTTCTGGCGCTGCTGCGGGTGATATTGCGTGTCGTGCAGGGTGCCCCGGAGGCCCCCGCCGACGAGCCGCCGCTGTTCCAGCTGGCGGCCAAGCTCGCGCATGGTGCCTTCTACCTGCTGTTCATCCTGATGCCGTTTACCGGGATCGGCAGATATTACTTCGGCAACGAGACCGCCGGTTTCCTGCATGCCGGGCCGTTCAAGATCGTGCTCTGGGCGCTGATCGTCGTCCATATCGCCGCGATCCCGATCCACCGGCTGCTCTGGAAGAGCAACATCATGCCGCGCATGACCAGCGGCCGGCCCTGATTTTCCTTCTGGAAAATCGGTCAGGGAACCGGTGTGACCGTATAGCCCTCGTCGCGCAACAGGGCGATGACGCCTTCCTTGCCCGGCAAATGCAGGGCTCCCACCGCCATGAACACGCCGCCCCGGGCAAAGCTTGAAGCCGACCGCGCCGCCATCACATGGTTGCGGTCGGTGACGATACGCTGTTCGAACGCGGCGTAATCGCTCGCGGAACCGCCGGTATCGGCGGTGGTGGCGCTCAGCATCGGCACGATCATGCCGATATCGCCGCTCGCATAGAGATCGAGCATGGTGGCAGTGATGTCATCCATCCGCTTGCCGAGGTCGAGTGTGTCGATCAGGGCCTTCAGGTGAAACTTGACCGGCAGGTCGTTCATCGCCTGCAATTGCTGCTGCATGGTCTCAAGCCCGACCAGTTGCTTGCCTCCAGCCACCGCGTCTTCGGCAATCTTCTTGTCGAGAAACGACACGCCGGTCGCCTTGCGCTGCATTTCGCAGGCGGGCAGGCTGACGAAACTGGCAATCATCCAGGGCTTCATCCGGTCAACCAAGGTGAGCGCGATGCCATGCGCCTTCAGCCCTTCGGCGAGCCTGGCCGCATCCTGCTTGCCGAGCAGGCTGGAGATGGTTGTGCCATCGGTAAACATGGTGAGTTCGGGCTTGGCGAGCAAGCCTGCCGCAGCCTTCTTCTCATTGAGGATTTCATCGGATTCGACCACCACGATCCTTGCGGAGGCAAAAGCCGCCGATGCTCCTTTCGGCATGTCGAGCACGCGCGGATCGGTCAGGTGCATGGTGCCGAGCAGGTAGGAGGTCTGAAGGCCCGATTTTTCCACCTTCCAGAAGGTGCCCTTGCCATTCGGGATCTTTGCGGCCTCTGCCAGCACGTCCGCATATTTCTTCGGGTCCTTCGCCTGCATTTCGGCAAGCAGGTTCTTGCCCGCGCAGGTGATCGTCTCCGCCTTCGCCGGGCTCAGCAACAGAAGGGTGGCAAACAGCATGGCCAGCAGCAGGAGCGGCAGGCTCGCCAGTCCGTAAAAGCCGAGCCAGGCGCGGTTGAGGGGAGGCAGGGTCTGGGCTTTGACGGCGGCACGCATGGACAGGTTCCGGGTTGATGGCCATTTTCTTTGAAGACATACGCCCTGCTCACCTCACATTGGATTAACGCACATGGTTAACCGGCAGGTGTCGCCGGTCCGGTTCAGGCACGCGGATGGGCGCGGTCATAGACCTCAAGCAGGCGTGCCGAATCGACGCCGGTATAGACCTGGGTGGTGGAGAGGCTTGCATGGCCGAGCAGTTCCTGGATGGTCCGCAGATCGCCTCCCCCCGCCAGAAGATGGGTGGCGAAGGAATGCCGGAGCGCATGCGGCGTGGCACTGTCCGGCAGGCCGAGGGCGCCGCGCAATTGCTGCATGGCACGCTGGATGATGGCCGGTTGCAGCGGACCGCCACGTGCGCCGCGAAACAGCGGCTCGCCGCTGGGGAGTGGCCAGATGCAAAGGTGCTGGTATGTCCGGACCGCCCCGGTCACCACAGGGATCAGCGGCACCATCCGCACCTTGCCGCCCTTGCCGGAAATCCGCAGGCTGGTGGCACCTTCCGGGATGTCGCCGGGCGTCAGGCCGAGGGCTTCGGAAATGCGCAAGCCACAGCCATAGAGCAGCAGGAGCACCGCACAGTCGCGCGCCGCGATCCAGGGCTCGTCATGCATCTGCGCATCCGGCTGGCTGATGGCGAGCGCCTGTGCGTCGGTGAGCGGCTTCGGCAGGCTCTTCGGCTGCTTCGGCGAGCGGATCGCGCCTGCGGCGGCGGCATTGGCGAGGCCATTCTTTTCGAGATAGCGCAGGAAGGAGCGCACGCCCGCCAGATTGCGCCCGAGCGTGCGGGCTTGCGCCCCGTCGCGACGGCGCGTCGCCAGAAAGCCGCGAAAATCGCCCATGCGCAGCGTATGAATGTCGGCAAGCGTCGCGGGACCGCCGAGATGGCCGGTGAGGAAGGTCAGGAACTGCCGCGTGTCCCGCTCATAGGCGTCGAGCGTCTTTGCCGCGAGCCGCCGCTCGTCGGACAGGCCGCTGAGCCAGGCCTGACGCTGGCTGAGAAGGTCGGGGTCGGCAAGGATCAACAGGTCGTTCACGGGCCAGGGCTCCAGATTTCATTGGCATAAGGCCACTTGGGAAAGTCTTGCACCGGCGAGGTTAGGGATTTGCTAAGGCAAGGCTGCGGGATCGGGGCTTTTCTTTGCCCCCGCTTTCGGGGCAAGGTTGAGCCATGACGTCCTCTCCTCCCGAAGATTCGGCCTTGCTGTTTGCCGGCCTGTTCGATCCGCCTGCCGCCGGATACCGGCGGGTGGTGCCGGTGATGGTACCGATGCCCGCTGCCAAACCCTATTCCTATGCCGTGCCTGACGACATGCAGGTCGAACCGGGGTCCATCGTGCAGGTGCCGCTTGGCCCGCGCCAGGTGATCGGCGTGGTCTGGGACGGGGAAAGCGATGGTGTCGATGCCAGGAAACTCAGGGCAATCACCCGGGTTTTTGAATGCCCGCCGCTGACCGCCCCGCATCGCCGCTTTCTCGACTGGGTCGCCGCCTATACGCTGTCGCCTCCGGGACTTGTGGTGCGCATGGCGCTGCGTGCGCCTGCAGGCTTCGACCCCGAGCCGATGGTCGAGGGTCTGCGCTTCGCCGGCGGTGCGCCGGAACGCATGACGCCGGCACGTCAACGGGTGCTGGAGACGGCGGGCGACGGGCTTTCCTGGACACGCTCCGGCCTTGCCCATGCGGCGGGCGTCTCGACCAGTGTCATCGACGGGCTGATCACGCAGGGCCTGTTTGAAACCGTGTTCATCGCCCCGCCGCCGGTGGTGCCGCTGCCCGATCCGGATTACCTCCCCGCCCGGCTTGAAGGCGCGCAGCAGGCTGCTGCCGGGGAATTGCTGGAAGAGGTCAGAGCCCGGCAATTCTGCGTGTCTCTGATGGATGGCATTACCGGCTCGGGCAAGACGGAGGTCTATTTCGAAGCGATTGCCGAAACCCTGCGGCAGGGCCGGCAGGTGCTGATCCTGCTGCCGGAAATTGCCCTGACCGCAAGTTTCCTGGAACGGTTCCAGGGCCGGTTTGGTGCCAGGCCCGCCGAATGGCATTCCGATCTCGCGCCGAAAACCCGCGAAAAGGTCTGGCGGCAGGCGGGGTCGGGCGAGGTGAGGGTGGTGGCGGGGGCGCGCTCGGCGCTGTTTCTGCCCTTTGCCGATCTCGGGCTGATCATCGTCGACGAGGAACATGACCCGGCCTACAAGCAGGAAGACCGGGTCTATTACAATGCCCGCGACATGGCGGTGGTGCGGGGCCGGATCGGCCAGTTTCCCGTGGTGCTGGTCTCCGCCACCCCCTCGGTCGAAAGCCAGGTAAACGGGCTCACGGGCCGCTACCGGGCCATTCATCTGCCGGTGCGTTTCGGCGAGGCGGCGCTGCCCGATCTGCATCTGGTCGACATGCGCCGCCATGCGCCGGAACGCGGCGGCTTCCTGTCGCCGGTGCTGGTGCGCGCCATCGGCAAGACCGTGGAAAAGGGCGAACAGGCGTTGCTGTTCCTCAACCGCCGGGGCTATGCGCCGCTGACGCTGTGCCGGGTCTGCGGTCACCGGTTCGAATGCCCGACCTGTTCGAGCTGGCTGGTCGAGCACCGGTTCAGGGGCCAGATCCAGTGCCACCAGTGCGGCTATGCGGAAAAGACGCCGGATGCCTGCCCGGAATGCGGCACCTTCGACCATCTGGTCGCCTGCGGCCCGGGTGTCGAGCGGATTGCCGAAGAGGTGGAACGGCATTTCCCGGACGCGCGCACCATCGTGCTCTCCTCCGACATTCTGGGGGGTGTCCGGCGGCTGCGGCTGGAGCTGGAGGCGATCGCCAAGGGGGAGGCTGACATCGTCATTGGCACGCAGCTGGTTGCCAAGGGGCACAATTTTCCGCTGATGTCGCTGGTGGGCATCATCGATGCGGATATCGGCCTCGCCAATGGCGATCCCCGTGCCGCCGAGCGGACTTTCCAGCTGCTGTCGCAGGTCACCGGGCGGGCCGGGCGCAGTGGTCTCAAAAGCCATGGCCTGCTCCAGACCTACCAGCCGCAGCATCCCGTCATGCAGGCCATTGTCTCCGGCGATGCGACCGCCTTTTACGAGCGGGAAATCGGCGAACGGGAAAAGGCGCTGCTGCCGCCCTTCGGCAGGCTCGCCTCGATCATCGTCTCCGCCGACACGCGGGCGGATGCCGAGACCCATGCCCGGGCGCTGCGGCTCGCAGCACCGCCCGTGCGGGGAATTGCGACCCTCGGACCCGCCGAAGCGCCGCTGGCGCTGATCCGGGGACGGCATCGCTTCCGGCTTCTCGTCCACGGCCAGAAGGGAAGCGACATGCAATCCTATCTCCGGGCGATGCTGTCGAACGGGCCGAAGCTGCGCGGGTCCGTGCAGGTGCAGCTCGATATCGATCCCCAGAGCTTCCTGTGATGCCGACACATGTCAACAATCGGCGAATGGTTAATTCCCTTTGCGGCGGAGCCGTGTCATAAGGCCTCACCCTGCATGATCCATGGGGAGGACATCATGGAATTCACGCTTCCGGTCGAGACCGGAGAACAGCTTGCCTTCGGTGCTGCGGTGTTTATCGTGCTGATCGGCCTGACGATGATGATTGCGCCCGGTTTCGCGCTGCGCATCCTGGGATTCGGCCCGCCGGACGGTCGCACGGCACCCTATTCGGAAATGCGCTCCTCGCTTGGAGGGCTCTATGCGGGTCTGGGGATCGCTGCCATCCTGGTGGCACAGCCCTTCGCCTATTTCGCTGTCGGACTGGCCTTCGGGGTTGCGGCCTTTGGGCGCATCCTGTCCATCCTGTCGGACAGGGGAACCACGATCCGAAACTACATACTTCTGGTTGTGCAGATCCTGCTGGCGGCCTTGCCGCTCTGTGATTTCTTCGGGTTTGTCTAGGCCTGCCGAAAGGGCCTCGCGACCGGATCAAATGCGACAAAACCGACCATCCATGGGGAAAATGGACAGGGACCTGCCGTTTAGCGCAATTCGATGCATCACGCGTGTTGCGAGTCCTGATCTCCTATGCTAGACGGACCGCGAATTACGGAAAAGACAAATACGCAATCTTGTCTTTTTTGTGGAAAATTGAAGCGATTTCAAGGTGATACTTATACTCCAAAATGGGTTTAGGTGATCTTGGATCAAAATCAGGGAAATATGGGGCCGTGGCAGACACATCCCAGCACATTTCTGGCGTGGCAGAAAGATATGCGTCATCGCTGTTCGAGCTTGCGCTCGATGCGGGTTCCGTCACTGAGACCGGTGCGGATCTAGATCGCGTACAGGCCATGCTCGATGAAAGCACCGATCTGAAGCGCCTGATCGAAAGCCCGGTTTTCACGGCTGAAGACCAGAGCAAGGCATTGATGGCGGTTTGCGCCAGGGCGGGCATTGCCGGTCTGGCTGCCAATTTCCTCAAGGTCGTGGCGGGCAACCGCCGTCTGTTTGCCCTTCCGGGCATGATCCGTTCCTACCGGGTGATTGCCGCCCGTCACCGGGGCGAAGTTTCCGCCGAGGTCACCTCGGCCCATGCGCTGACGCCAGCGCAGGAAAGCGAATTGAAGGCGGCGCTGAAGGGCGTCACCGGCAAAGATGTGACTGTCTCCGTTACGGTTGATCCGTCGATCCTCGGGGGACTGATCGTCAAGGTCGGCTCGCGCCAGATCGATACGTCGCTTCGCACCAAACTCTCTACCCTTAAGCTTGCACTGAAAGAGGTTGGCTGATGGATATCCGCGCCGCGGAAATTTCCGCAATTCTGAAAGATCAAATCAAAAATTTCGGCAAGGAGGCTGAGGTCTCTGAAGTCGGCCAGGTGCTTTCCGTCGGTGACGGTATCGCCCGCGTCTATGGTCTGGACAATGTCCAGGCCGGCGAAATGGTCGAATTCCCGGGCGGCATCCGCGGCATGGCGCTGAACCTCGAAGCGGACAACGTCGGTGTTGTTATCTTCGGTTCGGACCGTGACATCAAGGAAGGCGACACCGTCAAGCGGACTGGCGCCATCGTCGACGTGCCGGTCGGTCCGGAACTGCTTGGCCGCGTCGTGGACGCGCTCGGCAACCCGATCGACGGCAAGGGCCCGATCAACGCCACGCGCCGTTCGCGCGTTGACGTCAAGGCGCCCGGCATCATTCCCCGCAAGTCGGTTCATGAGCCGATGTCGACCGGCCTCAAGGCCGTTGACGCCCTCATCCCGGTTGGCCGTGGCCAGCGCGAGCTCGTCATCGGTGACCGCCAGACCGGCAAGACCGCCATCATCCTGGACACCATCCTGAACCAGAAGGCGATCCACGACAACGGTCCTGACGGCGAGAAGCTCTACTGCGTCTATGTCGCCATCGGTCAGAAGCGTTCGACCGTTGCCCAGTTCGTCAAGGTTCTGGAAGAGCGCGGCGCACTCAAGTACTCGATCATCGTTGCGGCAACCGCTTCCGATCCGGCCCCGATGCAGTTCCTGGCTCCGTTTGCCGGCTGCGCCATGGGCGAATATTTCCGTGACAACGGCATGCATGCCCTGATCGGCTACGACGACCTGTCCAAGCAGGCCGTTGCTTACCGCCAGATGTCGCTGCTGCTGCGCCGCCCGCCGGGCCGCGAAGCCTATCCGGGCGACGTCTTCTATCTGCATTCCCGTCTGCTCGAGCGCGCTGCCAAGCTCAACGACGACAACAAGGCCGGTTCGCTGACCGCCCTGCCCGTCATCGAAACCCAGGGCAACGACGTGTCGGCCTTCATTCCGACCAACGTGATCTCGATCACCGACGGCCAGATCTTCCTTGAAACCGACCTGTTCTACCAAGGCATCCGTCCGGCCGTGAACGTCGGCCTGTCGGTGTCGCGCGTCGGTTCCTCGGCCCAGATCAAGGCGATGAAGCAGGTTGCCGGTTCGATCAAGGGCGAGCTTGCCCAGTATCGTGAAATGGCCGCCTTCGCCCAGTTCGGTTCGGACCTTGACGCCTCCACGCAGCGCCTGCTGAACCGTGGTGCACGCCTCACCGAACTTCTGAAGCAGCCGCAGTTTTCGCCGCTGAAGACGGAAGAACAGGTTGCCGTGATCTTCGCCGGCGTGAACGGGTACCTCGACAAGATCGCCGTCAGCCAGGTTGGCAAGTTCGAACAGGGCCTCCTCTCCTGGCTCCGCTCGGAAGGCAGCGCCATTCTCGAAGCAATCCGCACCGAAAAGGCCATCAGCGACGATACCAGGGGCAAGCTCAAGGCTGCTCTCGATAGCTTCGCCAAGTCTTTCGCCTGAACGGGTACAATAGCCAAGGACGGATAACGGATGCCTTCACTTAAGGATCTGAAAAACCGGATCGCCTCCGTCAAGGCGACGCAGAAGATCACCAAGGCGATGAAAATGGTCGCCGCGGCGAAGCTTCGGCGTGCGCAGGAGGCGGCCGAGGCCGCCCGGCCCTATTCGCAGCGCATGGGTGTCGTCCTCGCCAATATCGCCCAGGCGGTTGGTGCGGATGACAGCGCGCCGCGGCTGATGACCGGTACCGGCAAGGACAGCGTGCATCTGCTCGTGGTCTGCACCGCCGAACGCGGCCTGTGCGGCGGTTTCAATTCGCAGATCTCCCGTTTTGCCCGTGACCATGCCCGCAAGCTTCTGGCGGAAGGCAAGGTGGTCAAGATCTTCTGCGTCGGCAAGAAGGGTTACGACAGCCTGCGCCGCGAGTTTGCCTCGCTGATCATCGAGCGCATGGATCTGCGTGAAGTGAAGCGCGTTGCGTTCACCAATGCGGATGCCATCGGCCGGCGCGTCATCGCGCTGTTCGAGCAGGGCGAATTCGATGTGGCGACACTGTTCTACTCGGAGTTCAAGTCGGTGATCTCGCAGGTCCCGACCGCTCTGCAGCTGATTCCGGCTGCCGCGCCTGCGGTTGCCGAAACCACGAGCTCGGCTTCGGCCGTATACGAATATGAGCCTGATGCGGCTGCGATCCTCACGGATCTGATCCCGCGCAACATTTCGGTCCAGGTCTTCCGCGCGCTTCTTGAGAATGTCGCGGGCGAAATGGGTGCCAAGATGAGCGCGATGGACAACGCGACCCGCAATGCCGGTGAGATGATCAACAAGCTGACGCTGAGCTACAACCGCCAGCGCCAGGCACAGATCACCAAGGAACTCATTGAAATCATTTCGGGCGCGGAAGCGCTCTAAGGGTTAAGGAAAGAGGGTAAGAATCATGGCTAAGGCAGCTACCCCGGTAGGAAGTTCGGCTGGCAGGGTGACGCAGGTCATCGGCGCCGTTGTTGACGTGGCGTTCGATGGAGAGCTGCCGCCGATCCTCAATGCACTTGAAACAACCAACCTCGGCAACCGTCTGGTTCTCGAAGTGGCACAGCATCTCGGCGAAAGCGTTGTTCGCACCATCGCCATGGACTCGACCGAGGGTCTCGTTCGCGGCCAGCCCGTGTCCGACACCGGCGCACCGATCATGGTTCCGGTCGGTCCGGAAACGCTTGGTCGCATCATGAACGTCATCGGCGAACCGGTGGACGAAGCAGGCCCGATCCCGACGGAAGCCCGCCGCGCCATCCACCAGGAAGCCCCGGCCTATGTCGAGCAGTCGACCGAAGCCCAGATCCTTGTCACCGGCATCAAGGTCGTCGACCTCCTCGCCCCATATGCAAAGGGCGGCAAGATCGGCCTGTTCGGCGGCGCCGGTGTGGGCAAGACGGTTCTGATCATGGAACTGATCAACAACGTCGCCAAGGCGCATGGTGGTTACTCGGTATTTGCCGGCGTGGGTGAACGGACCCGCGAAGGCAACGACCTCTACCACGAAATGATCGAATCCGGCGTGAACAAGCATGGCGGCGGGGAAGGCTCCAAGGCAGCCCTCGTCTATGGCCAGATGAACGAGCCTCCGGGTGCCCCGCCCGCGTCGCGCTCACCGGTCTGACGGTTGCCGAAAACTTCCGCGACCAGGGCCAGGACGTTCTGTTCTTCGTCGACAACATCTTCCGCTTCACCCAGGCAGGTTCGGAAGTGTCGGCTCTTCTCGGCCGTATCCCTTCGGCCGTGGGCTATCAGCCGACGCTCGCCACCGACATGGGCCAGATGCAGGAACGCATCACCACCACGACCAAGGGCTCGATCACCTCGGTTCAGGCCATCTACGTTCCCGCCGACGACTTGACCGACCCGGCGCCGGCCACCTCGTTCGCCCACCTGGACGCAACGACGGTTCTGTCGCGCTCGATTGCCGAAAAGGGCATCTACCCGGCTGTCGACCCGCTCGACTCCACCTCGCGCATGCTCGACCCGCTGGTCGTCGGTGAAGAGCACTATGAAGTCGCCCGCAAGGTCCAGTCGACCCTGCAGCGCTACAAGGCTCTCCAGGACATCATCGCCATCCTCGGCATGGACGAACTGTCGGAAGAAGACCGCATCGCGGTTGCCCGCGCCCGCAAGATCGAGCGCTTCCTGTCGCAGCCGTTCTTCGTCGCCGAAGTCTTCACCGGCTCGCCGGGCAAGCTGGTCGCGCTCGAAGACACGATCAAGGGCTTCAAGGACCTGGTCAATGGCGAGTATGACCATCTGCCGGAAGCCGCCTTCTACATGGTTGGCTCCATGGACGAAGCCATCGAAAAGGCAAAGCGTCTGGCTGCCGAAGCGGCCTGAGGCGATTGAGACACAGCGCGCGGGCCCCCTGGTGTGCGCCGCGCGCTGTCTTCGTTTGAAGAGCATTTCTGAGATAATCGAAAAGTGAACCGCCATGGCCGCCAATTTCAATCTTGAACTCGTGTCTCCGGAACGCCTGCTCCTGTCGGCACAGGTCAGCGAAGTCGTCATCCCGGCGAGCGAAGGCGAAATGACCGTTCTGGCCAATCACGCGCCGACCATGACCACGCTGAAGCCGGGTGTGGTGACGGTGAAAGACGGTGCAGGCAAGGTCACCCGCTACGTGGTGTTCGGCGGCTTTGCCGATGTTCTGCCGTCCGGCTGCACGCTGCTGGCCGAATCCGCCATTCCGATGGACGAGATGAACCGTGCAACGCTGGAAGCCCGCATCGAAGCTGCGCGCGTCGACGTGGAAAATGCCGGCAATGACGAGCACAAGACCAGGCTGGAGCAGTTCCTCAACGAACTCACCCATCTGAATGGCATTGTCGTCGCGGCCTGAGGCATCGTCACATCTCCAGAGATCAGGGCGGCCCTTCGTGGCCGCTTTTTTATTGGGCGACATCCACCCGGGCAAATTCCAGCAGCTGATCATGCAGGACCCGCACGTCAGGGGCGACGGCGCGATATCTGGGCAGGCCGATATAGTAGCCAAAACCCGTGACCAGCGACTGGCCGCCCAGCGCGACCAGACGGCCACTTGTCAAATGATCCTCGATCAGCGCCCGGCTGCCGAGCGCCACCCCGTCTCCGGCCAACGCCGCATTCATTGCCATCGCATAGGTCGAATAGGAAAAGCGCGGCGCGGGGATGCGCTGGCGGGGCTGATCCACCATCCGGGCAAACCATTGCCGGAAAGATATCCAGTGGGCGTTGAACCGTTCATAGTCGATGAGCCCAAGCGCCGCGATTTCATCCGCCGAAAGGTCTGCGGCGCGGGCCCTGAGATCGCCAAGGCAGGCCGGGGAGGCGACCGGTACCAGCACCTCGGCAAAGAGTTTCGACAATGTCCAGCGCGGGTGTTCGCCGGTCGAGTAGAGGATCATCAGATCGTTGTTGTCCGAGGCGACTTCGCTTTGCGAATCACTGGTCAGCAGTTTCAGCGTGACGTCGGGATGGTCGCCGGAAAAGGCCCGCAGCCGCGCGCCGAGCCAGAGATGGGAAACCGAACCGCTGGCGGCCATCTGGATGACCTGTCCCTGACCGCCGCGAAATGGCTCGAGGCTTTCTTCCAGATATTCGAGCGTCGAGCGCACGCGCAGCGCCAGCCGCTCTCCTGCGGGCGTCAGCGCGAGATTGCGGCCCCGGCGGGTGAAGAGCGGGGTGTTCAACTCCTCCTCCAGTCCCTTGATGCGGCGGCTGACGGCGGCCTGGGTAATGTTGAGCTCGCGGCCGGCACGGCTGAAATTCATCGCCCGGCAGGCGGCGTCGAAGACCCTGAAGGCCTCAAGGGGAATGCGGTCCAGCATCGGGAACTCTCCTGCATGATTTCAGATCATCAATATAGCTGAAAAATCAGCCTATTTGAATATTTGAAATTGTGATGCACAGTTTGCCTTCAAATCAGATGGCAAAGAGTATCCTCATGCATTTCAGCACATCCTTCATCCCCGAAATCCGGTTTCGCCCAGGGGCTATCGATGGTCTTGCCGAGGCGGCAGCAGCCCTGACGCGCAACCGCCGCGCTGCGGTCATCATGGATGGCTTTATCGCCTCCTCCGGCATGGGTGAACGGCTCGTCGCAGCGCTGAAGGCGCAGGGAATCGCGGCATCGGTCTATTCCGGCTTTTCCGGCGAGCCGAAACTTGCCCATGTCGAGGCGGCAACGGAGACGGCGCGGGGGGCCGATCTCGTCATCGGCATCGGCGGCGGTTCGGCGCTCGACATCGCCAAGGTCGCGGCCTGCACGGCGGCTTCGGGTGAAAATCCGATGCATTATGCGCTGGCGGCCCATCCGCTGCCGGAAAAGCCGCTGAAGAAGATCCTGGTGCCGACCACTGCCGGCACCGGCTCGGAAACGTCTGCGACCTGCATCTTTGCCGGGCCGGATGGCAAGAAACTCTGGGTCTGGGGGGCGGAAACCAAGGCCGATCTGGTGCTGCTCGATCCGGCGCTGACGGTGTCGCTGCCGCCTTCGCTCACCGCCTGGTGCGGGCTCGATGCCTTCGTGCATGCCTTCGAGGCCTCCACCAACCGCAAAGCCCATGCGGGCGGACAATTGTTCGGCCACCGCGCCATGGCGCTGCTTGTCGACCATCTCGAGACCGCCATCCGTGAGCCGCAAAATCTCGAGGCGCGGGGCGCGGTGCTGCTCGGCTCCTGCTATGCCGGGATCGCCATCGACAATTGTGGCACGGCCATTGCCCACACCATCAGCCATGCGCTGGCCGGCCTCCGGCCCATCCATCACGGCCTGGCAACGGCGCTCGGTTTCGAGCAGACGCTTTCCTGGCTGGTCGAAGCGGATACCGCGGATCTGCATGGCGCAGCCCGCGCCTGCGGCCTTGCCTCTGCCGCCGACCTGCCCGCTTTCGTCTCCGGCTGGATGGACAGATGCGGCGTCGAGCGGCAGCTGCCGCCGGCCTTTGCCGGTGTCACCGCCCCGGATCTCGCCCGGGAAATGAAGGCGCCGGAAAACCAGCCGATGCGCCGCTCCACCATCCGCGATATTGCCGATGCCGACATTGACCGCATGGCCGGGGCCATGATGGCGCTGCCGCGCGGCTGAACCCATTTTGCCGTCACGCCACGCTGCAGCGGGCTGGCGGTCTTTTTATCCAGGAGCCTCAGATGACCCAGAACCATAGCCGCGCCTATTGGGAAAAGCTCGAAGCCGGGCTGGTGCCCGAAGGCCGTCATTTCATCGAGGGTGCGGCCCGCGCCTCGGTCTCCGGTGACACCTTCTCGCGCCCGCGCCCGATGGATGGCAGGCCGGGGGCGATCCTGTCGCGCGGCACCGCCGCCGATATCGACGCCGCCGTTGCCTCCGCCCGCCGGGCGTTTGAAAGCGGGGCCTGGCGGCACATGGAGCCTCTGGCGCGCAAGAAGATCATGCTGAAATGGGCCGACCTCATCCGCGCCCATGGCGAGGAACTCGCCCTGCTGGAAACGCTCGATGTCGGCAAGCCGGTCCTGGCGTCACTGACCGTCGATGTCCGCCTCTGCGCCGATGGCATCCAGTTCTATGCCGAAATGATCGACAAGATGTATGACGAGATCGCCCCGACCGGGCCGAAGGCGCGGGCTCTGGTGCGCAAGGTGCCGCTCGGCGTCATCGGGGCGATCACGCCCTGGAACTATCCGATGATCATCGATGGCTGGAAGCTCGGACCGGCGCTGGCGGCGGGCAATTCGGTCGTGCTGAAGCCCGCCGAACAGTCGTCGCTCTCGGCGCTGAAGCTTGCGAGCCTCGCCATCGAGGCGGGCCTGCCTGCCGGTGTCTTCAATGTCGTGGTCGGGTACGGCGAGGAGACCGGCAAGCCGCTGGCGCTCCATCCTGACGTCGACATGATCGCCTTTACCGGTTCGACCGAGGTCGGCAAGCTGATCATGGGCTATGCCGCGCAGTCGAACCTGAAGCGGGTGGCGCTGGAGCTCGGCGGCAAGTCGCCGCTGGTGGTGTTCGAGGATGCCGATCTCGATGCCGCCGCCTCGGCTGCGGCCTGGGGCTGCTTCTACAATTCCGGTGAAACCTGCCATGCATCGACCCGGCTGCTGGTGCACCGCTCGGTGCAGGATGCGCTGATTGACAAGATCGAGCAGGTCTCCCGGACCATCACGCTCGACCATCCCTTCGAGCCCGGTTCTGCCATCGGCGCGCTGATCGAGGAGGGCCACATGAACAAGGTCCTGTCGATGATCTCGGATGGCGAGCGGGAGGGCGCGCGCCGCGCCTTCGGGGCGGAACGGGTGCTGGCGGAGACCGGCGGCTACTATGTCTCGCCCGGCGTCTTCGTCGATGCCAGCAATGACATGCGGATCGCCCGGCAGGAGATCTTCGGCCCGGTGCTGGTGTCGATCCCCTTCGAGACCGAGGAAGAGGCGTTGCGGCTGGCCAATGACACGATCTACGGGCTGGCGGGTGCCGTCTTCACCCGCGACATGGACCGCGCCCACCGGATGTCGGAGGCTATCCATGCCGGCACGGTCTGGATCAACACCTATGACATGTCGAATTTCGCCACGCCCTTCGGCGGCTTCAAGCAATCGGGCTTTGGCCGCGACCGGTCGGTGCATGCGGTCGACAAATATTGCGACTACAAGACCATCTGGCAGCAATTCAGCTGAGCGCCAGCCCTACCACGTTGAAAGCCGGAAACGGGATGCCATGAGCAAGATCACCGCAATCGAAATCACCCACCATCGCCTGCCCCTCGAGCCCGCCTTCAAGGCGAGCTGGGATGGCCGTCCGCGCCGGCATTTCGATGCCACCATCGTCCGGGTGCGCGATGACGAGGGCCGGGAAGGAATCGGCTCGGGCGACCTGATGAAGGGGTTCGAAGGCCATGAGGACCTGTTCATTGGCGAGGACCCCCGCCATCTCGAGCGGCATTACGAGGTGCTCTCCCACATCAATTTCCACTATGGCCGCTGCTGGCCGATGGATCTGGCGCTCTGGGATCTCGCGGGCAAGATCACCGGCGAGCCGGTCTGGCGGATGCTGGGCGGTCGGGCTGACCGGGTGCGCCTCTATGCATCCTCGGGTGTGCTGCGTGATCCCTCCGCCATGGCCGATCAGGCCGAGCGCTATATCGCCGAAGGTTTTCCGGCGATGAAGGTGCGCTTCACCTCGTCACTCGGCGGCCGCAATGGCTGGCGGGACGACGTCAGGGCGCTGGAGGCGGTGCGCGCCCGCGTCGGTGACCGGCTGGAGCTGATGGTGGATTGCAATCAGGGCTGGCGGATGCCCTGGGACACCAATCTGTCCTGGACCTACAAGGATGCGCTGACGGTGGCGCGCGAGCTGGAAAAACTTGGCATCTACTGGATGGAGGAGCCGCTGCACCGCTCCGACCGCAAGGGCATGAAGGCGCTGAAGGAGAATACCGATATCCGCATTGCCGGTGGCGAGATGACCCGCGAACTCTACGAGTTCCGAGATATCATCGAGGAGCGGGCATTCGACGTGATCCAGCCGGATGTGGCGCTGGTCGGCGGCATCACTGGCTGCCGCAGGCTTGCCTTTCAGGCGCGCGAGGCGGGCGTCACCTTTACCCCGCATAGCTGGACCAATGGCATCGGCGTGCTCGCCAATGCGCATCTGACGGCAGGGGCGGGCGATGCACCCTTCCTCGAATATCCCTATGACAATCCGGAATGGTCGGAAGCGCGGCGCGATTATCCGATGCTGTCGCCGCTCGCCCATCGCGATGGCTGGCTGGAACTCGGAGAAGCTCCCGGGCTCGGCGTCGTGCTGGATGAAGACCGGCTGAAAGCGACACGGATCGCCTGATCTTGCAGAGTGTAATCTCCGGGATCAGCGTCCGGCGAGCGACAGGATCTTTTCGCGCAGTTTGCGCGCCATGTTGCGGGTGTTGCGGTAGAGATGCAACTGCGCGGAGACCTGGCGCACGTCACGGTCGCTGTTCTGGCGAAGCCCGATGATCAGGGTGCCCATGTCTTCCCGCTCCCGCCAGAAGCGGCTCATGATCGGGTGGTCGGGAATGGCGCAGCTGTCGGTGCGCACGATATTGGCGTCGTCAAGATGCCATTCCGTCAGGTTTTCCATCAGCAGCTTGCCCGGCGAATAGCGGCATAGGCCTCGTCATAGGCTGTCTTCCAGGTATAGGCTTCGCCGGAAACGATGAAGACCACAAGGGAGGCGATCGCCTTGCCGTTCAGGTCCAGCGCGTGGACGCGCACGCTGTCGGAGGCCGCCAGATTGGAGATGGCCTCGCGGGCAAAAGCGGCGCGGTAGCGGTCGACGACCATGGCGGTGCGCTTGACGCCCTTCCAGCCACGGGCCTCGAGCGCCAGAAATTCTTCCATCCGCACCCTGACATCGCCGGGCTGGCGGGCGACGTCATAGGTGAGTGTGCCAAGTCCGGCCAGTTGATTGCGCTGGCGGCGCATTTCATGCAGGTGGTGAGACGAAATGCTGGCCTTCAGATAGGTCGGACCATCGTCGTAACTTTCCAGCATCGGCCGCTGATAGGGATTGGTCACTCCGACCGGCAGGTTCCGGCTGAGCGCCACGGCCTTTGCCAGCGCCGCGAAATTGCCCTTCAGACGGATATCGGGCAGCACCATGACCTCAGGCAGCATGGCTTCGGGCCGGGCCATGACATCGAACAGGCTGTCGAGCGATTCCGCCGCATTTTCGGCGTCGACCAGCGGCGTGCCAAGCGGGCCATAGTCATTTGCCCAGACGCGCATGATCGATGCGCCGAGCGAGAAGCCGGGCTTTTCGACCGAAAACGGCAGCAGGACACGGGCGCGGTTGCGGCCATGGTCGGTATTGCGCAGGATGCCGATGCGGATCTGGCGGTCTTCCAGCCGCGGCATGGCCGGGGCCAGAAACCGTCCGGTGAAAAAGACATTCGGCTCCATCGCCCTGTTGCTGAGCCGGTCCATTTCCTCCTGCAGCTCATAGCCGGAGCGGGCTGGGTAAAGGCAGAATTCCTGACCGGCACTGCGTGCGGGTAACCTGAGCTCCGGCAGGGGCACGGTGGGATTGACATCGGCGATTTCGCCGAGCAGGCGATTGGCCGAACTGTCAGGAGTCTCAAGCGAGAAGGGTGGGGGATGGGCCATGGTCAGCACGCCTTCCCGGAGACAAGGCGCGGCATCGGATCGGCAAAGACGAACAGCACGATCCCCAGAGTACGCCGGACGGCCACATGGAGCATGAGCGCCTCCACCATCATAGCACCTGCAGCAGCCATGGCTGCGCCCTTCAATCCAAGATATGGTATCAATACCATGTTCAGGCTGAGATTGGTAAGCAGCGCCACCGCATAAAGCAAGGCGCAAAGCCGCTGTTTTCCCGCCATGGTCAAAAGAACTTCGCCCGGACCGACGCTGGACTTGGCGAGATAGCCGCAAAACAGGATTCCCATCAGCGGATAGCCGACGGTAAAGGCCGGACCGAACAGCGACAGCAGAAAATGTCCCACAATCAGCATGATGGCACCGACGCCAAGCGACGGCCAGAAGCCCCATCGGGCCATTTCGCCGGCAAAACGGGCAAGACCGATCCGGTCATCCTCGGCAACCAGCGTCGAGAAGCGGGGGGCGGCGGCAGCCTTTACCGAGAAAAACACGAATTGCACCAGTGCCATGGTCTTGGTGGCGGCAAAATAGATCCCGACCTCCTTTGGATCGAGATAGAAACCGACGATCACCACATCGGAATTGGTCAAGAGATAGCCGAAACCTTCGATGAAGAAGATCGGCAGTGCCACCTTCAGCCAGGGCAGGAAATCATATTGCCGGACGCTCCGGGGGTAGCGGCGGCGCATGCGGGTTGCAACCGTCAGCAATTGGCCGATGCTGGTCACATAGGTCGCCAGCATCGAGGCCAGCATCGCGGTCACCGCCGTTTTCGGATACCCCGCCTCTACCGCGAGCAGCATGAAGACGAGGATCAGTGTCGGGCGGATGATAAAGGTCGGCGACAACGCGGTCACCGCCCAGGTATTGGCGCGCGCCGTGCCATCGAGCACGTCGCCGAGTGCAATCATCGGCAGGATGAACAGCGCCAGGAAGACCGGTATGATGTAATAAGTCTCGATTCGGGAGCCGAGCAGATAGAGCGCGACGAGCCCCGCGATGGCGACGAGGGTGGCCAGTCCCATCGAGAAGATCCGCGCCGTCACGGCGATGCCGAACAGTGCCCCATGGGCACCCTCGGTCCGGTATTGCGGCAGGAAGCGCAGCACCACCGAATGGAAACCGAGACAGGACATGTTGCCGATCAGGATGGTCAGCACCCAGACGAAGACGAATATGCCATATTCGAACTCGCCCATGATCCGTGCCTGGATGATTTGCGACAGGAAGGCGATGGCAGCACTGACAATGCGGATGACAAAGGCAATCAGCGCCATGCGCTGGGCAATGGCATGTTCACCCCGGTCGGTCAGGATGGTGGCAAGCTGGCGCAGCAGGACACCCGCCCGTGGCCTGAGGGCGAGCGGCAGCGCTTTTTCGGCCGTTTCGAGGAATGCCATGATCAATTCACAAGACCCGGGGGCTTGGGGAATAACAGGGAACAGTCTTGGCTGATTACAGTTAAGAAACGGTGCAGTCGCCCGCCGCCCCGGACGCCCGCCAGCTGTTTATTTGCGGGAAGGCCTGCCGCCGCCAAAGCGCATTGCCAATGGACGCGGCCCGACAAAAAACCTCCCCGGCGGGGTCGGCGGGGAGGGTCCGGATCGTCTTCAGTCGCGTGCAGGTTCAGGCAAAGGCACCGTGGCAATGCTTGAACTTGTTGCCGGAGCCGCAGGGGCAGGCCTCGTTGCGCCCGACCCGGCCCCAGGTTGAGGGATCCTGGGGATTGCGGTCTTCCGGTGCAACCGTCATGTCTTGCGCCACATAGGTCCCGGCGCGGGGCGTGGCGAATTCGTCTTCCCCGGTGCTGGCATCGATATGGTGGCCCTGCATCTCGGGAAGCTCCGGTGACGGTTCGCGCATCACCTCGACGCGCATCAGCTGGGCGGTCACGGCACTGCGCAGATGATTGAGCAGGGCCTGGAACAGTTCGAAGGCCTCGGCCTTGTATTCCTGCAGGGGATCACGCTGCGCATAGCCGCGGAAGCCGATCACCGAGCGCAGGTGGTCGAGATTGACGATATGTTCGCGCCAGAGATGGTCGAGTGTCTGGAGGACGACGGTGCGCTCGACATAATGCATCACCTCGGGGCCGAAACGTTCGGCCTTGTCGGCCGCAGCCCGGTCGGCGGCCTCGTTGATGCGCGCGCGGATATCGTCTTCGGCGATGCCTTCTTCCTTCACCCATTCTTCAACCGGAAGGTCGAGATTGAGCGTCTGGGCAACGATGGCCTGCAGGCCCCTGGCATTCCACTGCTCGGCATAGGCGCGCTCGGGAATGTGGTCGTTGACCAGTTCGTTGACCACGTCATGCCGCATGTCGGCGACGAAATCCGAAATCGACGGGGAATCCATCAGCTCGATTCGCTGTTCGAAGATCACCTTGCGCTGGTCGTTCAGCACGTCGTCATATTTCAGCAGGTTCTTGCGGATGTCGAAGTTGCGTGCCTCGACCTTTTTCTGCGCCCGTTCCAGCGCCTTGTTGATCCAGGGATGGACGATGGCTTCGCCTTCCTTCAGGCCCAGCTTGGTCAGCATGCCGTCCATGCGGTCCGAACCGAAGATGCGCATCAGGTCGTCCTGGAGCGACAGGTAGAATTTCGAGCGGCCCGGGTCGCCCTGACGGCCGGAACGGCCGCGCAGCTGGTTGTCGATGCGGCGGCTTTCGTGGCGTTCGGAGGCGATGACGTAGAGGCCGCCACCGGCCAGCGCCTTCTGCTTCAGTTCCTTGACCTCGGCAATGATCGAGGCCTCGAGCGCGTCGCGCTCCGGGCCCGGCTCCATGCCTTCGAGCTCGCGCTCGAGCCGCATGTCGAGATTGCCGCCGAGCTGGATGTCGGTGCCGCGACCGGCCATGTTGGTGGCGATGGTGACGGCACCCGGCACGCCGGCCTGCGAGACGATATAGGCTTCCTGTTCGTGATAGCGGGCGTTCAGCACCTGGAAATTCTCGAAGCCGGCCTGTTTCAGGAGGGATGCCAGCAGCTCGGATTTCTCGATCGAGGTGGTGCCGACCAGAACCGGCTGGTTGCGCTCATGGGCGGCGCGGATCTCGGTGATGATCGCCTGGTATTTCTCTTCAGCCGTCCGGTAGACCTCGTCATGGTCGTCGATACGCTGGATCGGCAGGTTGGTCGGCACTTCGACCACGTCGAGGCCATAGATGTTGGAGAATTCTTCCGCTTCCGTCGTTGCCGTGCCGGTCATGCCAGCCAGCTTGTCATACATGCGGAAATAGTTCTGGAAGGTGACCGAGGCGAGCGTCTGGTTTTCCGGCTGGATCGATACCCGTTCCTTGGCTTCGAGTGCCTGGTGCTGGCCGTCGGAATAACGCCGCCCCGGCATCATGCGGCCGGTGAATTCGTCGATGATCACCACTTCGTCATTGCGGACGATATAGTCCTTGTCGCGCTGGAACAGCTTGTGGGCCTTCAGCGCATTGTTGATGTGGTGGACGATGGCGACATTCTCGACGTCATAGAGCGCATTGCCCTTGAGCAGTCCCGCCTCGCGCAGCAGGGTCTCGAGCTTTTCCGTGCCGACTTCGGAGAAGTTGGCCGAACGCTGCTTCTCGTCGATTTCGTAGTCTTCCGGCGAAAGTCGCGGCACGAAGGCATCAATGGTGGTGTAGAGGTCCGAGCGGTCGTCCAGCGGGCCGGAAATGATCAGCGGGGTGCGGGCTTCGTCGACCAGGATCGAATCCACTTCGTCGACGATCGCGAAATTATGACCGCGCTGCACCATCTGGCCGCGCTCGTATTTCATGTTGTCGCGCAGGTAGTCGAAGCCGAGCTCGTTGTTGGTGGCATATGTGATGTCGGCGGCATAGGCCTCGCGGCGTTCCTCGTCGGTGATGCCGTGGACGATGACGCCCGTCGTCATGCCGAGGAAGCCATAGAGACGGCCCATATGGGCGGCATCGCGCCTGGCGAGGTAGTCGTTGACCGTCACCACATGCACGCCCTTCGAGGCGAGCGCGTTGAGGTAGACGGGCAGCGTCGCGACCAGCGTCTTGCCTTCGCCGGTCTTCATTTCGGCAATCGAGTTTTCATGCAGGATCATGCCGCCGATCAGCTGCACGTCGAAGGGCCGCATCTTCAGCACGCGGCGCGAGGCTTCCCGGACCACGGCAAAAGCCGGGATCAGCAGGTCGTCCAGCGTCTTGCCGCTGGCCAGCTGCTGGCGGAACTCGACGGTCTTGGCCGCAAGTGCCTCGTCGGACAGGGCCGAGAGTTCCTGCTCCAGCGCGTTGATCGCCTGGACCTTCGGCTGGTAGCCGCGCACGCGGCGCTCGTTGGACGAGCCGAACAATTTGCGGGCAATGCCGCCGAGGCTGACCATCAAATGGTCCTTTCTGTATCTGGTCCGTCGGCGGCTGCGCCTGCCTGTCTGAAAAACAGCTGCGAAGGCACAAAACGCCCGGAAACGTATCTGGACGCGAGGTTGCGTGACAGATAAGAGGGGGGTCGATTGATGTCAACGGATAGGCCGTACCAGAATGGCCACAATGTGGTGGTCAGCACGCTTTCCGGCCTGATTCAGGAAGAATAGTTAAGCCGGTTCATTCCGAAGGGTTTTATTCCATGCCGCGTTACAACAGACTTGCCACCCTTACTCTCGCAGCTGTTCTCGGGCTTGCCGCCCATGGCTTTGCTGCCGACAAGCCCGATCCTGTTGTCGCCAAGGTTGGCGATCTCGAAATCCACCAGTCCGAGCTTGATGTGGCCGTTGCCAATCTCGATCCGCAGCTCGCCCAGCTGCCGGACGACCAGAAGCGCGTCGCAGCCCTTTCCGGTGCCATCGACATCAAGCTGTTCGCCAAGGATGCTGCCGCCGAGAAACTTGACGAGGCCGAGGATTTCAAGGCCCGCATGCGTTACCTTACCGACCGCGAGCTGCACGGTGCCTATTTCAAGAAGCACGTGGTCGATGTGGTGACGGCGGACGAGATCAAGGCCCGTTACGACAAGGAAATCGCCGCCCTGCCGAAGCAGGAAGAGGTGCGCGCCCGCCATATCCTGGTCAAGACCGAGGCAGAAGCCAAGGCGATCATCGCCGAGCTGGATGCAGGCAAGGACTTTGCGGAACTCGCCAAGCAAAAGTCGACCGATCCGAACAAGTCGGAAGGTGGCGATCTCGGCTATTTCGGCAAGGGCCGGATGGTCAAGGAATTCGAAGCTGCGGCTTTCGCGCTCGAAAGGGGTGCCTATACCAAGACCCCCGTCAAGACCGATTTCGGCTATCACGTCATCAAGCTTGAAGACCGCCGCGATGCGCCGCCGCCGGCCTTCGAACAGGTCCAGCCGCAGATCCGCAACCTCGTGATGCGCGACAAGTATCTTGAACTGCTCGCCAAGGCGCGCGAAGTCCAGGGCGTCCAGATCCTCGACGAGACACTGCGCAAGGGCTACGAAGAAGCCAACAAGAAGCAGTAATGCCTGAAGACTGACCGGAAAGGCCCGCCTGTCGTGCGGGCCTTTCTGCCATCTGGCCGGTGGCAATGGAAGCGCTGCGGGCCGGGGCATGGAAAATTGCCTTCCACATGTGACGACCGCCAACCCCCTCAGGAAACAACGATGTCCGGATCCGTTTCGCCGCTTGCCCCGAAATCCTACCCCGAGATGCCCGAGATCCAGGGTCTGCGCATGGCGACGGCCTCTGCCGGAATAAAATACAGGAACCGCACCGATGTGCTGATGATGGTGTTCGACCGCCCGGCGGCGGTTGCGGGCGTTTTCACCCGTTCGAAATGCCCGTCCGCGCCGGTTGATTTCTGCCGGAAGAACCTTGCGCACGGCGTGGCGCGCGCCGTCGTGGTCAATTCCGGCAATGCCAATGCCTTTACCGGCCAGAAGGGCAGGGCGGCGACCGAACTGACGGCACGTTCCGCGGCAGAAGCCGTCGGCTGCCTCGAGAGCGAAGTCTATCTCGCCTCGACCGGCGTCATCGGCGAGCCGCTGGACGCGACGAAATTTGCAGGCGTTCTCGGTGACATGGCAGGTCGCGGGACCGGCGATTTCTGGCTGGAGGCGGCCAAAGCGATCATGACCACGGATACCTATCCCAAGGTCGCGACGCGCAGCGCCGAAATCGATGGCGTGACCGTGACGATCAACGGCATTGCCAAGGGTGCAGGCATGATTGCGCCCGACATGGCAACCATGCTGTCCTTTGTCGCCACCGATGCCGCCATTGCGCCTGCTGCCCTGCAGGCGCTCCTCTCCGCAGGCGTCGGCACCACCTTCAATGCCGTGACCGTCGACAGCGACACGTCCACGTCCGATACGCTGATGCTGTTTGCAACCGGGGCTGCCGGTGACCGGGGACAGAAGCCGGTCGATGACGCCGGTGATCTCCGGCTGGAAGACTTCCGCCAGGCGCTGAATGCGCTCCTCAAGGATCTGGCCTTGCAGGTGGTACGCGACGGCGAGGGTGCCCGCAAGATGGTGGAAGTGACCGTGACCGGAGCCGAGAACGACAGGGCCGCCAAGGTGATCGCGCTGTCGATTGCCAATTCGCCGCTGGTCAAGACCGCTGTCGCAGGCGAGGATGCCAACTGGGGCCGCATCGTCATGGCCGTTGGCAAGGCGGGTGAACTGGCTGACCGCGACCGGCTGGCGATCTGGTTCGGCGATGTCCGCGTGGCCGTCGACGGTGCGCGTGACCCCGGCTATTCCGAAGACGCTGCAACTGCCGTGATGCAGCGGGAAGATATCCCGGTGCGCGTCGATCTCGGGCTTGGCGACGGGCGGGCGACGGTCTGGACCTGCGACCTCACCAAGGACTATGTCGCCATCAACGGTGACTACCGGAGCTGATCGACACCATGATGGCCATGCCTTCGGTTCCGCATAATCTTCCTCTGGTCCGGCGGCTGGAAGCCGTCGGCTTTCGCGCCTGGCCTGCCCGTTCCGTGCATTACGACGGCAGCTGGCAGGTCCGACTGACCCCGGGCCATGCGTCGAAGCGTTTGAATGCCGTCGTGCCGCTCGACCCTTCCGACAGCAAGGACATTGCCGAACGGCTGGAAAAGGCAGATCATCTGTTTCGCGCGGCTGGCAAGGTGCTGACGATCCGGCAGTCGCCGCTCGCGTCGCCCAGGCTGATGGATTACCTGCAACATCACGGCTGGGAGAGGTTCGAGACCGTGTCGGTGCTGACGCTGGATCTGGACACCGCGTCGCTTCCCGACACGATGGATCACCTGCCGACCCAGGCCATGGCGCGTTTTGCCGATGCCTGCATGGCGCTTGGCGCGAGCGGCACGGAAAATCGCGAGGTGCTTGTCGATATCCTCGGGCAGATCCGGGCGGTATCGGGCTATTTCCTGAAGGAAGACCTGGTTACCGGCCCCGAGGCGGTGGTGCTCTGCGTGCAGGACAATGACCTTGCCGGCATTCAGGCGCTGGCGGTGGCAGGCGAGGCGCGTCGCAATGGCGTGGGGACGGAGCTGCTGAGCGCAGCCCTCCGCTGGGCGCGGCTGCGCGGCGCAAAGCTTGCCTGGCTGCAGGTCGCCGCCGACAATCTGCCCGCCCTTGCGCTTTACCGCAATTTCGGTTTCTCGCAAGCCTATCAATATCACTACTGGCGGGAAGCAAGGTCATGAGCGCTGAGATCGCCCGGAAAATCGTGCTTGTTGCGGCCTGTGCGCTGATTGATGCCGATGGCCGCATCCTGCTGGCGCAGCGGCCAGAGGGCAAGTCGATGGCAGGTCTTTGGGAATTTCCCGGCGGCAAGGTCGAGGCGGGAGAAACGCCGGAGGAAACCCTGGTGCGCGAATTGCGCGAGGAGCTTGGTATCGAGACCAGGATTGCCTGCCTGGCGCCGCTCACCTTTGCAAGCCACGCCTATCCCGATTTTCATCTGCTTATGCCGCTTTATGTCTGCCGCCGCTTCGAGGGCACGCCGCGGGGGGTGGAGGGTCAGGCGCTGAAATGGGTGCGACCGCAAGCCCTTCGCGACTACGCGATGCCGCCCGCCGACGAGCCGCTGATCCCGATGCTGCAGGATCTGCTTTGAGATCTGTCGGTTGTTTCCGGAAATCCGCACTTAATCGGCAGTTATCCACGTCGATGCCGCCAAAATTAACACCGGCGTTAAGGATGTGTTTATTTACCTCTGACAATTATTCCCTTCATCGCGCGAATGTTTCTGGTGCCGAGGTTATGATGATCAACGAGGATTTTTGGAGGGCCGTTCGCATGAAAGAACGCAACTCAAACAAGTCCCGACGCACGGGCGCGCTGAATATTGCGCTGTTGTTTGGCACCGCAGCCATTGCCCTGACGCTGATCCTCACGCCGATGCTGGCAGTGCGCACCGGTGGGGCCGCGCATTTTGCCACCGCGACGATTGCCGACCCCTATGACAATATCAAGACCGGCTCCATCCGTCCTGCCGATCCCTCGGCACGCCCGGAAACCGAAAATGGCAGGCGCTACGTCATTCGCCGCAGCATTTTGCAGAAAAGCCCCGGTTCTGTCTGTATAGTGGATGGCTACAAGTCCGGCGATGATTGCTGACTGATCGTCCGGCCTTGCCCGGAATGCGATGACAATTTTCGCGCTGTGCACGAGCACGCGGGAAGAGCCGCTGGAGTGAAAGATCGCCCATGAGGGACTTGCTGAAATCCTTTATCGCCGACAGGAGCGGTGCAACGGCCATCGAATATGGTCTGATTGCGGCGCTGATCGCCGTTGCCATCATTCCCGTGCTGCTGCTGTTTACCGACAAGTTCAAGTCCACCTACGATTACCTTACCAATACAATGAGTGGCTCCTGACCCCTCATGCCAAGGCTCACGCGGGCTTCAGGTAATCTGCCAGCCGGGCCGTCGCGGAGCCCGGCTTCAAGGGTTTCTGCTGGCTTTCATGCGGGGCCCAGCCGGAGGCATAGAGGACGGAAAACGTTGCCCTGATCCGCCCGTCCGCATCGCTGAAACGCTCCGCATAAATCTCCGCCGCCCGCACGAAAAACGCCCGCGTCAACGGCACGCGGCTGCGGTTGGTCAGCACATTGGTCATGCCCATCGCACGCAGATCGCGCATCAACGGGAAGAGCGAGGCATAGCGCACCGTCCTTGGCTCGGTATCGACAACAGGCAGGGCGAAACCGGCCCGCTGCATCAGCGCTCCCATGTCGCGTACATCGGCAAAGGGTGCGACGCGCGGGCTGGCACCACCCGATATCTCCACTTCGGTCGCCAGCAGCACCTCCTTCAGTTCCTGAAGCGTGCCTGCGCCCGGTATGGCGGCCAGAAACAGGCCATCCGGCTTCAGTGCGCGGCGCGCCTGGATCAGCACGCCCGGCGTGTCATTGGTCAGGTGCAGCATCAATGGCGAAAGGATCAGGTTCACCGATTCCGGCCCGAGCGGCAGGGTCTCGAGCGGTGCAGGTTCGACACCGTCAGGATTGCCCGCATAGGCATCAGGAAGCTCCAGACGTCGCAAAAGGCCGATTTTGCCGGTTTTCAGGCAGGCATCTCCGACAATGCCGGTCGCTCCATGCAGTTCCACTGCCACATCGAAATGTCGTTCCACCACGGCCAGACGTTCCGCCAGTTCGTCGGCAACAAGCCGCAGCAGGAAATCCGCGCCGTCGACCGGTTGCGTGAGCGCGCGCCGGCGGCGCTGGCCGATGAGATCCGTGTCGAAAAGCGCATCCATTGAGAGATCCTGTCAGGTTTTGCCTCGCCTTGCCGCAAGCGAAGGCCTATTGTCAATCATCAGGGAGAACATAGCGTTTGTCAGGGAAAAGTGGAATCCGGTTTTCCCGAAAAGACAAATGAAAACAAAGGGCACTAGAGTCTGGGGACAGGACATGTGGGGATTGCGCTTCCAGAAACCAGCCGGTTTGTCCAGAGATGACTTGGGAGACATGGTCCTGCGGGCAGGCAAGGCCGTGTCTGATTTCCTCTATCCCCCGATCTGCCCGGGTTGCGGCATCCTGAATGGCAGCCATCGCAGCCTCTGTCCCTTCTGCTGGTCATCGATCCGGTTCATCGAGAAACCCTATTGTGCCGTGCTCGGCATGCCGTTTTCCTTCGACCCTGGTGCCGATGCGGTTTCGCCAAAGGCGATTGCCGAGCCGCCGGATTTCGACCGGCTGCGGTCCGTTGCCCTGCATGAAAATGTCGCCCGCGTGCTGGTTCATGCGCTGAAATACAGCGACCGCACCGATCTCGCGCCGATGATGGCAGGCTGGATGTGCCGGGCGGGGGCGGAGGAACTGGCGCTGGCCGATCTTGTCCTGCCGGTGCCGTTGCATCGGTTCCGGCTGTTTTTCCGGCGCTATAACCAGTCCGCCGAGCTTGCCCGTGCGGTCGCCCAGCAGTCGGGTCGACCCTATCTGGCACATGGCCTGATCCGGGCGAGGCGCACCGACCGGCAGGTGGGGCTTGGCCGCAGGGCGCGGCTTGAAAATGTGCGTGGTGCCTTCAAGGTCACGGAGGAGGGCAAAATGGCTCTTGCGGGCAAACGGGTGGTGCTGGTCGATGACGTCTATACAACCGGGGCGACGGTCAATGCGGTTGCCCGGACCCTCCGGCGTGCCGGCGCTCGCGACATCACGGTTTTGAGCTTTGCAATGGCCATTTCGGATCTTATATGACAGGTATATGACCTCGTATCGCGGACAGGTTTCCTGCCCGACCGGAGTGAGCAAGACATGGCAGACGTGATCATCTATACCCGCAACGGGTGCCCCTATTGCACCCAGGCCAAGAGCCTGCTCGGCTCGAAGGGAGCGGACTTCAAGGAATTCAACGCCAGTGAAAACCCCGCCTTTCGGCAGGAAATGATCGAGCGGTCGGGTCGCAGCACCTTTCCGCAGGTCTTCGTCAATGGCCAGCATCTCGGCGGCTGCGACGATATCCATGCGCTGGACCGGAGCGGCAAGCTCGATCCGCTTCTTTCTGCGGGAGCCTGATGGATGGTCATCCGGGTCGCCGCAGTGCAGATGTGTTCGGGCACCGATCCCGCGCGCAATATCGCCAGCATGGAGCGGCTGGTGCGCGCAGCGGCCGATCAGGGGGCTGTCTATGTCCAGACACCGGAGATGACCGGCGCCTTGCAGAAGAACCGTGCCGGGCTGATGGAAATCCTGCGCCGCGAGGAAGATGATCCGGTGGTCGCCGCCGCGGCACGCCTGTCGCGCGACTGCGGGATCTTTCTCCACATCGGGTCGACGGCGATTGATCGCGGCGACGGGTTCATTGCCAATCGTGGCTATGTGTTCTCGCCTGAAGGCAAGCGGGTGCTCAGCTATGACAAGATCCACATGTTCGATGTCGATCTCGACAATGGCGAAAGCTGGCGGGAAAGTGCGGTCTATTGCCCCGGCAGCGAGGTGAAGACCGCTTCGCTGCCCTTTGCCGGGCTCGGCTTTGCCATCTGCTATGACGTCCGTTTCCCCGAACTGTTCCGCATGCAGGCCGCAGCCGGGGTGGAACTGATGTCGCTGCCTGCAGCCTTTACCCGGCAGACGGGCGAGGCGCACTGGCATGTGCTCTTGCGCGCCCGCGCCATCGAAAACGGACTGTTCGTGATCGCCGCCGCGCAAGGCGGCAGGCATGAGGATGGCCGGGAAACCTTTGGCCATTCGCTGATCATCGATCCCTGGGGCAGGATTCTTGCCGAAGCCGGACCGGAAGGCGAGGCGGTGATCGTCGCCAATATCGATATTGCAGAGGTTGCTGCCGCCCGCGCCCGTATCCCCAACCTCAGGAATGCCCGGGACCTTGCCCTTGCGCCACGAGTGACCGTGGCGAACGGTGGCACCCGGTTGGATGGAGGCGAGGCCGCTTGATCCGCTACGCCCTGTCCTGTCCGCATGCCCATGGCTTCGAGGGCTGGTTTTCCTCAAGCGAGGATTTCGAGCGCCAGCAGTCCTCGGGCCTGGTCACCTGTCCTGTCTGCAACTCCGCCGAGATCGGCAAGGTGCTGATGGCCCCGTCGGTGGCGACCTCGCGCAAGAAGGAAGAAACCCGCACGCTGGTGCTGGAAGCGGCCCAGCAGGAGGCGGTGCGCAAGCTCAGGCAAGCCGTGGCGGAAATCCGGGCCAATGCGGACGATGTCGGCGAGCGCTTTGCCGAAGAAGCGCGCCGTATCCACTACGGCGAAAGCGAAGTGCGCGGGATCATCGGCAAGGCGACGATGGATGATGCGCAGGCGCTGATCGAGGAGGGGATCGAGATTGCCCCGCTTCCGGTCCTGCCGGATGATGTCAACTGAAACTCAAGCCGGTTTGCGCGCCACCAGCATGTAATTGACGTCCATGTCCCGCGACAGGTTCCACTGGTTGGTGATCGGGCTGAAGAAGACGCCGGTGCGCTGGAAGGTTTCCATGCCAGAGGCCGCCAGCGGCTTTTCCACCTCTTCCGGGCGGACCAGCTTCTCATATTGATGGGTGCCGCGCGGCAGCCAGCGCAGTACATATTCCGCGCCGAGAATGGCCAGTGCCATCGCCTTCATCGTCCGGTTGATGGTGGCGACGAACATCAGCCCCCCCGGCTTGACCATCGCGGCGCAGGTGGTCAGGAAGAATTCGACATCGGCGACATGCTCGACAACTTCCATGTTCAGGACGATATCGAACTGTTCACCCGCTTCCGCCAGCATTTCCGCCGTCACGGCCCGGTAATCGACCTCGACGCCGCTCTCACGGGCATGGGTGCTGGCAATGCCGATATTGCGTTCGGAAGGATCGGCACCCACGACCGATGCCCCCATCCGGGCGACCGGTTCCGACAGCAGCCCGCCACCGCAGCCGATGTCGAGCACCCGCAGGCCCGCAAGCGGGCGCGCGGCGCGGGCATCACGGCCGAATTCGGTGCAGACGGTGTCGCGCAGATAGGCGAGCCGAACAGGATTGAACCTGTGCAGCGGCTTGAATTTGCCCGTCGGGCTCCACCATTCCGCCGCCATGGCCGAAAAGCGGTCCACTTCAGTCTGGTCAATCGTGCTGCGCGCTGCGTCCGCCATGGATGTCACTCCCTCAATCGGTCACGACATCAAGTCGTCCGGCGCGGTCCCTAAGTCAAGTGGGGCAGGGTGCCTCAGTCGATATTGACTTCCGGCCCGGCGATATGAACGGCCAGCAGGCAGCCATTCGGGGTGTACGAATGGTGCTCGGTGCCGTCCTTGTAGAAGATCAGGTCACCCTTTTTGAACACGGTGCCATCGCTCTCGATCAGCTCGCCCTCAAGGATCAGGAACTGTTCGTGGCCATTGTGGCGATGGGCGCGGGTCGTCATGCCGGCGGGCATGCGGTAGACGTGAAAGCCGATGCCGAGCGGCTGCTCGTCATCCAGTTGCAGCACCTCGTCACCGAGCATCATGCCGTCTTCAAAGATGAAGGGCTTGAACTCGGCCTCATGAATATTGGCAATCCGGCGTTCATCCTGCTCAATCGGGCGCATGCGGGGTCTCCTGGAGGTCAAGGGCACGCGCGGCTGAACCAGCCGGCGTGAATTGCATCATTCAGTGGGCGGACTGGGCGGGCGTGGGCTCTGCCGGCGCCGGGCGCTTGATCTTCCTCGCGGCTTCCAGCACCAGATCCGAAAAGCCGCTGTTGCCGGCCTCGATCTTTTCAAACAGCTGGCGGCGCATCCGTGGCTCCCAGAACTTGTTGATGTGCAGGGCAATGCCATCCACCGCCTCATGCGCGGGCTGCGACTTGAAGAAGGTGGCAATCTGGTTCGCCATGTAAACGATCTTGTCATGCGACATGGGGGACAACTCCGGTATCGATACGGGTGTGATGGGAATATATGTCAAAGTCTTCGCCGCGCACCAGCGCAACGAGGGTAATGCCGGCCTCTTCAGCCGTTTCAATGGCAAGCGCCGTCGGCGCGGAGATTGCCACCAGCACGGATGCGCCGAGTATTGCGGTCTTCTGCACCATCTCGACCGACAGGCGGCTGGTGACGGCCACGATGCCGCAGGCGGCAGGGATGCCCGACCGCAGCACCGCCCCGCAGAGCTTGTCGAGCGCATTGTGGCGACCGACATCCTCACGCACGGCGATCAGCCCCTTGCCTGGTCGGTAGAAGCCTGCGCCGTGCACGGCATGGGTCATCCGGTGCAGCGGCTGCGCTCCGTTCAGCGCCTCGATGGCCGCAACGAGATCGCGGGCCGGGAGCGATAGCGTCACCTGATGCAGACCGGGTACGGGGCGAACCGCCTGCTCGATGGATTCGATGCCGCAAAGCCCGCAGCCGACCGGCCCCGCCATATGGCGGCGGCGCGAGGTAAGCGCGTCGGCCACCTCTTCCTTCAGCACGATCTGCACATCGATGCCGGTCTCGGCGTCGAGAATGTCGATGCTCTCGATCTCTGTTGCCGAGCGGATTATTCCCTCGGTGAGACTGAAGCCGATGGCGAAATCCTCAAGATCGGCGGGTGTGCCCATCATCACGGCATGGGTGGAGCCGCCATAGGAAAAGGCAATCGGCACTTCTTCCGGAACCGCCCGCTGGCCGGAGGCAACCACACCGCCCTTTCGGGCGATGCGCTGAACCTGCCGGAAGACCGGCCGGTTCTCTGCTTCCACAGGGTGCGGTCTGGCGGACATTACTCCGCCGCTTCCAGCTTGCCGACGATGCGGCGCGACTGGCGGGCCTGCTCGTCATATTCGCGCTGCCATTCCGACGGGCCGTTCGAAGGCGCGACCTGTACTGCCGTCACCTTGTATTCCGGGCAGTTGGTTGCCCAGTCCGAAAAATCGGTGGTGATGACATTGGCCTGGGTCGTCGGGTGGTGGAAGGTCGTATAGACCACGCCCGGCGACACCCGGTCGGTGATGGTGGCGCGCAGCGAGGTTTCGCCCGAACGGCTCTGCAGCCGGACGAAATCCCCCTCGCGGATGCCGCGCAGCTCGGCATCATGCGGGTGGATCTCGAGCAGGTCTTCCGCGTGCCAGGCGCCATTTTCCGTGCGGCGGGTCTGGGCGCCGACATTGTACTGGCTGAGAATGCGGCCGGTGGTGAGCAGCAGCGGGAAGCGCGGCCCGGTTTTCTCGTCGGTTGCCACATATTCGGTGCGGATGAACTTGCCCTTGCCGCGCACGAAGCCGTTCACATGCATGATCGGCGACCCCTCGGGGTTCTTCTCGTTGAACGGCCACTGCACCGAACCATGCTTTTCGAGATAGTCGTAGCTCACAAGCGCGAAACTCGGGGTCGTCGCGGCAATCTCGTCCATGACTTCGGACGGGTGGGTGTAGTTCCAGTTGAGCCCCATCGCCTGGGCGAGCTTCTGGGTCACTTCCCAGTCGGCAAGGCCGTTGCGGGGTGTCATCACCTTGCGGACGCGGTTGATGCGGCGCTCGGCATTGGTGAAGGTGCCGTCCTTTTCGAGGAAGGTCGAGCCCGGCAGGAAGACATGGGCGTAATTGGCGGTTTCGTTCAGGAACAGGTCCTGGACGACGACGCATTCCATCGCGCCGAGGCCTGCGGCCACGTGCTTGGTGTCGGGGTCGGACTGGAGAATGTCCTCGCCCTGAATGTAGATGCCCTTGAACGTGCCTTCGACGGCGGCGTCGAGCATGTTGGGGATGCGCAGGCCCGGCTCGTTGTTGAGCGTCACGCCCCAGAGCTTTTCGAAGATGTCGCGGGTGGCATCATCGGAAATGTGGCGGTAGCCCGGCAATTCGTGCGGGAAGGACCCCATGTCGCAGGAGCCCTGCACGTTGTTCTGGCCGCGCAGCGGGTTAACGCCGACACCCTTGCGGCCGATATTGCCGGTCGCCATGGCAAGGTTGGCAATCGCCATGACGGTGGTCGAACCCTGGCTGTGCTCGGTAACGCCAAGGCCGTAATAGATCGCGCCATTACCGCCGGTCGCATAGAGGCGGGCGGCTTCGCGCAGGGTTTCCGGATCGACGCCGGTATAGTCGGCGGTCGCCTCGGGTCCGTGTTGCGGCTCGGAGACGAAAGCTGCCCAATCCTCGAATTCCGACCAGTCGCAGCGCTCGCGGATGAAGGCTTCGTTATAGAGGCCTTCAGTGACGATCACATGCGCCAGTGCCGTCATCACGGCGACATTGGTGCCGGGACGCAGCTGCAGGTGCTGCGATGCCTTGATATGGGGGCTGTCCACCAGGTCGATACGGCGCGGATCGACGACGATCAGTTTCGCACCCTGGCGCAGCCGCTTCTTCAGGCGCGAACCGAACACCGGGTGACCCTGGGTCGGGTTGGCACCGATGACGATCACCACGTCGGAATGTTCGACCGAATCGAAATTCTGGGTGCCGGCCGAGGTGCCGAAGGCCTGGCCGAGGCCATAACCGGTCGGCGAATGGCAGACGCGGGCGCAGGTGTCGACATTGTTGTTGCCGAAACCGGCGCGGATCAGCTTCTGGACGAGGTAGGTTTCCTCGTTGGTGCAGCGCGACGAGGTGATGCCGCCGATCGATTCGCGGCCATACTGGTACTGGATGCGCTTGAATTCCGAAGCGACATGGGCAAAGGCCTCTTCCCAGCTGACTTCACGCCAGGGATCGGTCACCTTCTCGCGCACCATCGGGTTCAGGATGCGGTCCTTGTGGGTCGAATAGCCATAGGCAAAGCGGCCCTTGACGCAGGAATGGCCACGGTTTGCCTGGCCATCCTTCCACGGCACCATGCGCACCAGCTCTTCGCCGCGCATTTCCGCCTTGAAGGAACAGCCGACGCCGCAATAGGCGCAGGTGGTGACGGCGGAATGTTCGGGCTGGCCGATTGCAATCACCGACTTTTCGGTCAGCGTCGCGGTCGGGCAGGCCTGCACGCAGGCACCGCAGGAAACGCATTCCGACGACAGGAAGTCCTCGTGCATGCCCGGCGACACGCGGCTGCCGAAGCCACGGCCCTCGATGGTCAGCGCAAAGGTGCCCTGTACCTCTTCACAGGCCCGCACGCAGCGCGAGCAGACGATGCACTTCGACGGATCATAGGTGAAATAGGGGTTGGACTCGTCCTTCGGCATCCACTTGGCGTTTAGCGCGCCGTTGTTGCGTGCCTTGACGTGGTTGTCGCCTTCGTAGCCGTAGCGCACGTCGCGCAGGCCGACGGCACCCGCCATGTCCTGCAATTCGCAGTCGCCATTGGCCGCACAGGTCAGGCAGTCGAGCGGGTGGTCGGAAATGTAGAGTTCCATCACGCCCTTGCGGATGTCCTTCAGGCGGCCCGTCTGGGTATGGACCACCATGCCGGGGGAAACCGGAGTGGTGCAGGAGGCAGGCGTGCCGTTGCGGCCTTCGATTTCCACCAGGCAGAGGCGGCAGGAGCCGAAGGCATCCACCATATCGGTGGCGCAGAGCTTGGGCACCTGGATGCCCGCTTCCATCGAGGCGCGCATCACGGACGTGCCTTCCGGAACGGAGACCGAGACCCCGTCGATAACAAGCGAGACCATGTTTTGCGAGGCCGAGGCCGGTGTGCCGTAGTCGATTTCGTGGATAAGGCCCATGGTCAATTACTCCGCAGCATCAGCAAAAGGGGTGGGTGCAAAATCATCGGGGAAATGCGTCATTGCGCTCATCACCGGGTAGGGCGTGAAGCCGCCGAGTGCGCAGAGCGAGCCGAATTTCATCGTGTTGCAGAGGTCGGTCAGTAGCGCGCGGTTCTTTTCGGGCTCGATCCCGGCGGCGATCTTGTCGGCGGTCTCGACGCCGCGCGTCGAGCCGATGCGGCAGGGCGTGCACTTGCCGCAGCTTTCGACCGCGCAGAATTCCATGGCGAACCGGGCCTGCTTCAGCATGTCGGCGCTGTCGTCGAAGACGACGATGCCGGCATGGCCGATCAGCCCGTCCCGCGCGGCAAAGGCTTCGTAGTCGAAGGGCGTGTCGAACAGGGCGCGGGGAAAATAGGCCCCGAGTGGCCCGCCGACCTGAACGGCCTTGACCGGGCGGCCGGACGCGGTGCCGCCGCCGATGCCGTCGATGATCTCGCCGAGCGTCAGGCCGAAGGCGACCTCATAGAGGCCGCCATGCTTCACATTGCCGGCGATCTGCAGCGGGATGGTGCCGCGCGACCGGCCCATGCCGAAATCGCGGTAATGGGTGGCCCCCTTTTCGAGGATGACCGGGACGGAGGCGAGCGAGATGACGTTGTTGATCACCGTCGGCTTGCCGAACAGGCCCTGATGGGCGGGCAGCGGCGGCTTGGCGCGCACGATGCCGCGCTTGCCTTCAAGCGAGTTCAGCAATGCGGTTTCCTCGCCGCAGACATAGGCACCCGCACCGACGCGGACTTCCATGTCAAAGCTGTTGGCCGAGCCCAGAACCGCAACGCCGAGAATGCCTGCGGCGCGGGCAAGCTCGACCGCCTTCGTCATGGTGGCAATCGCGTGCGGATATTCCGAACGGATATAGATGAAGCCCTTGGTGGCGCCGGTCGCGATACCGGCAATCGCCATGCCTTCGATCAGCACGAAGGGGTCGCCTTCCATGATCATCCGGTCGGCAAAGGTGCCGCTGTCGCCTTCATCGGCATTGCAGACGATATATTTGCGGTCGGCGACCGCCTCCATCACCGTCTTCCACTTGATGCCGGTCGGGAAGCCTGCACCGCCGCGACCACGAAGGCCGCTGTCCGTCACTTCCCTGACGAGATCCGCAGGCGTCATGCCGACGGCGCGCGACAGGCCTTTCAGCCCGCCATGCGCCTTGTAGTCGGAAAGCGACAGGGGGTCGATCAGGCCGCAACGGGCAAAGGTCAGGCGGTTCTGGTTCTTCAGGAACGGGATTTCTTCCGTCAGGCCCAGCGACAGCCGATGCGTGCCACCGGCAAGAAGACCAGCGGCCAGCAGGCCATCGACATCGGCGGGCGACACCGGACCATAGGCAACCCGGCTGCTCGCCGTTTCAACTTCGACCAGCGGCTCAAGCCAGTGCATGCCGCGCGAACCGTTGCGCACAACGGCGGCATCGAGACCTTGGGCCCTGATCGCATCCTCGATGCGGGCAGCAACCTTGTCAGCGCCGACGGCAACGGCTGCGGCGTCGGCGGGAACGTAAATCCTGGTGGTCAACGGCGTGCCTCCTGAACCAGAGCATCGACAGAGGTGCCATCAAGGCGACCGTGGATCTCGCCATCCAGCATGGCAGCGGGGGCGCAGGAGCAGAGGCCGAGGCAATAGACCGGCTCGAGCGTCACCGCACCATCCAGCGTGGTGCCGTGGAAATCGATGCCCAGCGCCTTCTTGACCCGTTCGGCCAGCTGGTCGCCGCCCATCGACTGGCAGGCTTCCGCCCGGCAGAGCTTCAGCACGTGGCGGCCGGCCGGGTGGTTGCGGTAGTCGTGGTAGAAGGTCATGACCCCGTGGACTTCGGCCCGCGACAGGCTCAGCGCTTCGGCAATCACCGGCAGGGATTCCTGCGGGACATAGCCGAATTCGTCCTGAACCTCGTGCAGGATCGGCAGAAGCGGCCCTTCGAGGCTGATCAGGCGGTCGACGATCGCCCGGGTGCGCTGGGCGAGATCCCCCGCCGCAACATTGATGGTCATGAACTAGGTCTCCCGAAAGGCCCGTTTCCACATGGTTCCGGCTGGTGCGGTGCGGATGTGCCAGATCTGACATGAATTTTGGATGAGAAGCGGGGGCCGGAACTCTGTCGGTCGCCGCGCGGTTCCGACCACCTTTACAAGGCGGGACTGCAAGGTCAATAAGGCAGTTCCGTCAACTGATAGTTTTTTCCTATCAATGGGCAATATTCTCGGAAAGTGCCCTTGCTTCATGCAAAAGCGCGGACACCAGCGGCGTATAGGGCTCGCGATGGGTCGCAACCAGGCCGACGACATGGCGGGTATCGGGTTCGAGGATCGGGATCGTCCGCACTTCCTCCGGGAATCCAAAGGATTGCGCGGCATTCAGCGGCATGACCGAGGCCCAGCGCCCGGTGCGCAAATGGGAAAACAGCACGATGACCGAGTTCGATTCCAGTGTCGGCCTGACCGTCACCCCGGCCTCGGCGAAATGCTGGTTGATGATCCGCCGGTTCTGCATATCGGGGGTTAATAGACAAAGCCTAAGATCGGCCACCTCGCGCCAGGTGACACTGTCGCGGTCGGAAAACCGGGTGCCCGCGGCGGTGATCAGATGGTAGCGTTCGGCATAGAGCGGCACGCTGGTGACGCGGCCGAGCGGTTCGTTCTGCAGATAGGTGATGCCGGCGTCGATCTCAAGATTTTCAAGCAGGCTCAGCACCTGCAGCGACGTGCAGGAGGCGACCGATATCGTCACGTCAGGATGCTTTTCCTGAAAGGGTGCGGTGATCTGCTGGACCATGGCCAGTGCGGTCGGAATGGCGGCAAGCCGGATATGGCCCGACAGGCCCTTGCGCGCCGCCTGCATCTCCTGGCGCATGGTACGGGCATCGCCCACGATCCGCCGCGCCCATTCGAGCACCCGCTGGCCTTCAGGGGTCAGGCCCTGAAAGCGCGAGCCGCGCACCACCAGGCTGACACCCAGCTGATCCTCAAGCTGCCGGATTGCCGCCGACAGCGTCGGCTGCGAAATCCCGCACTCCTCCGCCGCCCGGGCAAAATGCCGTTGCCGGGCCAGGGCGATGAAATATTCCAGTTTGTCGATCATGGTGTCCGGATGGTGATCTCAGGCTGCCGACGCCTGTTCTTCGTATTTCGTTTGAGCAGAAGGACGGGGCTCTGGGAAGCCACAAATCCGGGAAACCTCACCGTCATCCGATCGCGGCGCGTGGACGGTGAACCGGCTGTCGCAAGGGCGGTGCTTTCGTTTCTTTCGTTTTGGCCTATGATGCGAAAGCGGATCTGGAGCGATGGGGAGAGATGGTATGGCATTGTCGGGGCGGCAGGCGGAGATTCTGGAGATAGCCAAGCTGGAGGGCAGGGTGCAGGTCGATGACCTCGCGCAGCGCTTCCAGGTGACGCCGCAGACGATCCGCAAGGATCTGAACGACCTGTGCGACGGCAAGAGCCTCACCCGGATCCATGGCGGTGCCCTGTTTCCGAGCGGTACCGAGAATGTCAAATATGAAGCGCGGCGGTCGATCGCGTCCCAGGAAAAGCAGTTGATCGGCCGTGCGGCGGCGGGCCTGATCCCTGATAATGCATCGCTTTTCATCAATATCGGGACGACAACCGAGGCGGTGGGCGAGGCGCTGCTCGATCATCACGAATTGATGGTTATTACCAATAATATCAACGTTGCAAACCGGTTGCGGATCTATCCGACCATCGAGGTGGTGATCGCAGGCGGCGTGGTACGCGGCTCGGATGGCGGCATCGTCGGCGAGGCGGCGGTGGATTTCATCCGGCAGTTCAAGGTGGATTATGCCGTGATCGGCGCGTCGGCCATCGATGAGGACGGCGCGCTGCTCGATTTCGATTTTCGCGAAGTGAAAGTCGCGCAAGCCATCATCGCCAATGCAAGGCATGTCATTCTGGTTGCGGATTCCACCAAATTCGAGCGCACCGCGCCGGTGCGGATCGGCCACCTTTCGCAGGTTCACACGTTCATCACCGACATATGCCCGTCGGAGGCGTTGAAATCCATCGCCCAGGGCGCTGGCGTCGAGATCATCGAGACAAGCCTGCTTCAGGGCTGATTACACCTCAGGATTTCTTTCGTTTGACACGCGATTTCTTTTCGTTTTAACTGCATCGAGTTTCGGATTTTAATCGAAACAATCATGAATGATGCCGTCGACGCGAGGGATGCCTGTGGCTGAGCCTGATATCCATGACCTGTTCATTATCGGCGGCGGCATCAATGGATGCGGCATCGCCCGGGATGCGGCGGGACGTGGATTCAGGGTGGCGCTGGCGGAGATGAAGGATTTCGCCTCCGGAACGTCGTCGGGCGCCACCAAGCTGATCCATGGCGGGTTGCGCTATCTCGAACATTACGAATTCCGGCTGGTGCGCGAATCGCTGATGGAGCGTGAAGTGCTCTGGGCGATGGCGCCGCATATCATCTGGCCGATGCGCTTCATTCTGCCGTTCCACAAGGGCGGCATCCGGCCCGCCTGGCTGATCCGTCTCGGGCTGTTCCTCTATGACCATCTCGGCGGGCGCAAGCTGCTGCCGGCGACCCGCACCCTCGACATGCGGCGCGATCCGGCGGGCAAGCCGCTGAAGCCGCTGTTCACCAAGGCCTTCGAATATTCCGACGGCTGGGTGGATGATGCCCGCATGGTGGTGCTGAACGCCCGTGACGCGGCCAATCGCGGCGCGACGATCCTGCCGCGCTCCCGCGTCGTTTCGGCGCGACGCGTCGACGGTCTCTGGGAGATTTTCGTGCAGGACCGCGAGACGGAGGCGACCCGCACCATCAAGGCGCGGATGCTGGTCAATGCAGCAGGGCCCTGGGTCGACACGGTGCTCAACAATGCCTTTGGCCGCAACCACGTCCATAATGTGCGTCTGGTGCAGGGCAGTCATATCATCGTGAAGAGGAAATTCGAGGGGCCGCGCGCCTATTTCTTCCAGAATCCGGATAACCGGATCATCTTTGCCATTCCTTACGAGACGGACTTCACCCTGATCGGTACCACGGATCAGGATTACAAGGGCGATCCGCGTGACGTGAAGATCACAGAGGGAGAGGTTGCCTATCTCTGCAATGCGGCAAGCGAATATTTCGCCGAGCCGGTTCGTCCCGAGGACATCGTCTGGAGCTATTCGGCAGTTCGGCCCCTGTTCGATGACGGGGCCAGTGCGGCGCAGGAAGCAACCCGTGACTATGTGCTGAAACTCGAGGCTGAGGGTGAGGGGCCGACACTCCTCAATATTTTCGGCGGCAAACTGACCACCTACCGCCGGCTCTCCGAACATGCGCTGGAAAAGATCGAAGCGGTGCTTGGCGTGCGGGGCCAGCCGTGGACCGCGAAAAGCCATCTGCCCGGCGGCGACTTTGCGGTGACCGGCTATGAAGACGAGGTCCGCAAGCTCCACGCAGCCCATCCCTATCTGGTCGAACGCCATGCCCGCAGGCTGGTGCGCCTTTATGGCACCGACGCGATGAACATGCTCGGTAGTGCCCGGTCGCTGGCCGATCTTGGAACCCATTTCGGCAGCGACCTCTATGCCAGGGAAGTGGACTGGCTGGTGACCCGTGAATGGGCAAGCACAGCCGAGGATGTTTTGTGGCGGCGGACGAAAAAGGGTCTCTACCTCACCAAGGCGGAAGCGCAGGCGCTTGATGACTATCTGAAACAGCGCGCTGCCGCCTGAAAAGGCACCGCAAGGACGGGGCTGGCAAAGCTTGCCGCACAGGAACTGGAACCGGAACGGTTCGGGAGGATGCATGCTGGAATTGCGCGATGTCTCGAAGATGGCGGCCGGGGGGTATCACATCCACCCGGTCAACCTGACGCTTGAGCGTGGCACGCTGAATGTGCTGCTCGGCCCGACCCTGTCGGGCAAGACCTCGCTGATGCGGCTGATGGCCGGGCTCGACCGGCCGACCGGCGGCTCGGTATGGTTTGATGGCAAGGATGTCACGGGAGTGGCCGTGCAGAAGCGCAATGTCGCCATGGTCTACCAGCAGTTCATCAATTACCCCGCTTTGTCGGTCTATGAGAACATCGCCTCGCCGATGCGGCTCAGCGGCAAGGACAGGACGGTGATCGACAAGGCGGTCCGGCAGGCCGCCGAACTCCTCAAGCTGACCCCCTATCTTGACCGCACGCCGCTCAGCCTGTCGGGCGGCCAGCAGCAGCGCACCGCCATTGCCCGCGCCATCGTCAAGAATGCAAGTCTGGTGCTGCTCGATGAACCGCTCGCCAATCTCGACTACAAGCTGCGCGAGGAATTGCGCGAGGAGCTACCGAAGATCTTTGCCGAATCCGGCGCCATTTTCGTCTATGCCACCACCGAGCCCTCGGAGGCATTGCTGCTTGGCGGTAACACCGCAACCCTCAGCGAGGGCCGGATCACCCAGTTCGGCCCGACCATCTCGGTTTACCGCAACCCGGCAGACCTGGTGACCGCCAAGACCTTCGGCGATCCGCCGCTGAACACGCTGGCCGTCACCAAGACCGGCGACCGGTTCCGGGCCGGAACGGAGGCAGATTTTGCCGTGCCGCCGCATCTGGCCGGTCTTGCCGACGGACCGGTGACCATCGCCTTCCAGCCGCATCACCTGACGCTCGAAAGCCGGGGCGCACAGTCGCAGTCGCTGTCGGTACGCACCCTGATTTCGGAAATCGCCGGATCGGAAAGCTTTATCCATGTGGCCTATGGCGATGCCCGATGGGTGATGCTGGCCCACGGCATTCACGACATCGACCCCGACGTCACGATGGAGATCTATCTGGATACCGGCAGGCTGATGGCCTTCGGTCCGGATGGCCGCTCGCTCGTCTCCGCAACCAGCCCGGCGGCATAAGGGAGAGACCCATGGCACGCATCGATCTCGACCATATCCGCCACGCCTACGGCGCCAGGCCCACAAGCGAGGCCGACTATGCGCTGAAGGAAGTGCATCATTCCTGGAATGATGGCGGTGCCTATGCGCTGCTCGGCCCGTCCGGTTGCGGCAAGACCACGCTGCTCAACATCATTTCCGGCCTGATCCATCCCTCCGAGGGCCAGATCCTGTTTGACGGGCGCGATGTCACCAACCTCTCGACCGAGGCGCGCAACATCGCCCAGGTCTTCCAGTTCCCGGTCATCTACGACACCATGAGTGTCTACGACAATCTTGCCTTTCCGCTTCGAAACCGGCGGGTGCCGGAAGGCGAAGTGGACCGTCGCGTCAGGGAAATCCTCGAAATGACCGGGCTTTCCGACTGGTCGAAACGGCGGGCGCGCGGGCTGACGGCGGACCAGAAGCAGAAGATCTCGCTCGGCCGCGGCCTGGTGCGCAACGATGTCAACGCCATCCTGTTCGACGAACCGCTGACGGTGATCGATCCCCACATGAAATGGGTGCTGCGCTCGCAATTGAAGCGGCTGCACCGGCAGTTCGGCTTCACCATGGTCTATGTCACCCACGACCAGACCGAAGCGCTGACCTTCGCCGACAAGGTGGTGGTGATGTATGACGGGCAGATCGTCCAGATCGGCACGCCGGCGGAACTGTTCGAGCGGCCGAGCCACACATTCGTCGGCTACTTCATCGGCTCGCCGGGAATGAACCTGATGGATGCAAGGATCGACGGGGCGTCGGCGGTGGTCGGCGGGCAGTCGATTGCGCTGTCCTTCACGCCTTCGACCGGCAGCGCCCGCCGGGTGGAACTCGGCATTCGCCCTGAATTCGTCAGGCTCGGGCGCGACGGCATGCCGGTCAGCATCACCAAGATCGAGGATATCGGCAGGCAGAAGATCGTGCGCGCCGCCTTCGAGGGCAAGCCGCTTGCCATCGTGGTGGGCGAGGGGATCGAGATACCGGCCGATCCCCGCGTCCGGTTCGACGCCTCTGCCATCAACATCTATGCCGACAGCTGGCGCGTCGGATCGGAGGCCTGAGCCATGGAAAAGACCTGGAACAACAAGGCCTGGTTTCTGGTTCTGCCGGTGCTGGTGCTGGTCGCCTTCTCGGCCGTCATTCCGCTGATGACCGTCGTCAACTATTCCGTACAGGACACGTTCGGCAACAACCAGTTCTTCTGGAATGGCACCGACTGGTTCACCGAGGTGCTGAAATCGCCGCGCTTCTGGAACTCGCTGGTGCGCAACCTGATCTTCTCGGTGATCATCCTGGCCATCGAGATCCCGCTCGGCATCGCCATAGCGCTGAACATGCCGAAGAAGGGCTTGGGCGTGCCGGTCTGTCTGGTGCTGATGGCGCTGCCGCTGCTCATTCCGTGGAATGTGGTCGGCACCATCTGGCAGGTGTTCTGCCGGGGCGATATCGGGTTGCTCGGCCATACGCTTGCCGCGATGGGGATCAATTACAACTATACCCAGGATCCGATTGCCGCCTGGATTACCGTCATCGTCATGGATGTCTGGCACTGGACGAGTCTGGTCGTGCTTCTCTGCTATGCCGGTCTGGTGTCGATCCCCGATGCCTATTACCAGGCCGCCAAGATCGATGGCGCGTCGCGGTGGTCGGTGTTTCGCTATATCCAGCTGCCAAAGATGAAGCGGGTGCTGCTGATCGCCGTGCTGCTGCGCTTCATGGACAGTTTCATGATCTATACCGAGCCATTCGTGGTGACGGGTGGCGGTCCCGGCAATTCGACGACCTTCCTGTCGATCGATCTGGTGAAGACGGCACTCGGCCAGTTCGACCTCGGCCCGGCGGCGGCCATGTCGATCATCTACTTCCTGATCATCCTCCTGCTGTCATGGGTGTTCTACACCGTCATGACCAGCTATGACGCGGAGACCTGAGATGAGCCAAACATTCACGAACCCCATCAAGGCATCGCGAGTATCGCAAGAGTGGCGTTTCCGCTGGCTGATCCCCGCCCTTTACATCTTCATCCTGCTGCTGCCGATCTACTGGCTCGTCAACATGAGTTTCAAGAGCAATGAGGAAATCGTCTCGTCGATGACGATCTTCCCGCATGCGCCGACGCTGAAGAATTACATCGTGATCTTCACCGACCCGTCCTGGTATGATGGCTATATCAATTCGATCATCTATGTCGTGATGAACATGGTGATCTCCGTGGCAGCGGCGCTGCCTGCGGCCTATGCGTTCTCGCGCTACCGGTTCCTCGGCGACAAGCACCTGTTCTTCTGGCTGCTGACCAACCGCATGGCACCGCCCGCCGTCTTCGCGCTGCCGTTCTTCCAGCTCTACTCGGCCTTCGGCCTGATCGATACCCACATCGCCGTTGCGCTTGCCCATTGCCTGTTCAATGTGCCGCTGGCCGTCTGGATCCTCGAAGGTTTCATGTCCGGGGTGCCGAAGGAAATCGACGAAACCGCCTATATCGACGGCTATTCCTTCCCGCGCTTCTTCGTCAGGATCTTCATTCCGCTGATTGCCTCGGGCATCGGTGTGGCGGCCTTCTTCTGTTTCATGTTTTCCTGGGTGGAACTGCTGCTGGCGCGCACGCTGACCACCACGGATGCCAAGCCGATTGCCGCCACCATGACCCGCACCGTGTCGGCAGCCGGTCTCGACTGGGGGCTGCTGGCCGCCGCCGGCGTGCTGACACTCGTTCCCGGCGCACTCGTCATCTATTTCGTCCGCAACTACATCGCCAAGGGCTTTGCCCTCGGTCGGGTCTGAGAAGGGATTGATACCATGAACCTTTCGTGGATGGCCTGGACGCTGCCAACCGCCCTGTTCTTTTTCGGCATCCTTACCCTGCTGATTGGCATGGGGATCTGGGAATATGTCTCTCCGGGCGGCAATCCCCGCATCGGCATTCTTCGGTTCGAAACCACGCGTGGCGACCGGCTCTTCGTGTCGCTGCTCGGTTCGGCCTTCATCCATCTCGCCTGGCTTGGCCTGACAACAGCCAATCTCTGGTGGGCTCTTGCCCTCAGCCTGGTCTACGCCGTTGGCGTCTTCCGCTTCGTCTGAGTGCAGGCATATCGAATGACCCGTTCAAGGGCCTTTCGTTCGCATGCAACAGCTAACTTTACTTTCGGGAGGAAAGAAAATGCGCAGGCATCTACTGACATCAACAGCGTTCATGCTACTGGCGCTGTCTGGCACCGCATTTGCGGGCATGGACGAGGCGAAGGGTTTTCTGGATAAGGAAATCAACGGGTTGTCGACGCTGTCGCGCGCCGACCAGGAAAAGGAAATGCAGTGGTTCGTCGATGCGGCAAAGCCCTTTGCCGGCATGGAAATCAAGGTCGTTTCCGAATCCCTGACCACCCACAAATATGAGTCGGAAGTTCTCGCTCCGGCTTTTGCCGCCATCACCGGCATCAAGGTCACCCATGACATCATCCAGGAAGGTGACGTCGTGGAGAAGATCCAGACACAGATGCAGACCGGCGAAAACATCTATGACGGCTGGGTCAACGATTCCGACCTGATCGGCACCCACTGGCGCTACCAGCAGGTCCGCAACCTCACCGACTGGATGGCCGGCGAAGGCAAGGACGTCACCGACCCGATGCTTGATGTGGATGACTTCATCGGCAAGTCCTTTACCACCGCGCCGGACAAGAAGCTCTACCAGTTGCCCGACCAGCAGTTCGCCAACCTCTACTGGTTCCGCTACGACTGGTTCAACGACGAAAAGAACAAGGCCGATTTCAAGGCGAAATATGGCTACGATCTCGGCGTGCCGGTCAACTGGTCTGCCTATGAAGACATTGCTGAATTCTTCACCGGTCGTGAGGAAGACGGCAAGAAGGTCTATGGTCACATGGACTATGGCAAGAAGGACCCTTCGCTCGGCTGGCGCTTCACCGATGCCTGGCTGTCGATGGCCGGCAATGGCGACAAGGGCATTCCGAACGGCCTTCCGGTCGACGAATGGGGCATCAAGGTCGACGAGAATTCCCGTCCGGTCGGCTCCTGCGTTGCCCGCGGTGGTGACACCAACGGCCCGGCTGCCGTCTATTCGATCCAGAAATATATCGACTGGCTGCACAAATATGCCCCGCCGGAAGCTGCAGGCATGGTGTTCGGCGAAGCCGGTCCGGTTCCTGCCCAGGGTGCAATTGCCCAGCAGATGTTCTGGTACACCGCCTTTACCGCCGACATGGTCAAGGATGGCCTGCCGGTGATGAATGCGGACGGCACGCCGAAATGGCGCATGGCCCCGAGCCCGCACGGCGTCTACTGGAAAGACGGCATGAAGCTCGGCTATCAGGATGCCGGTTCCTGGACACTGATGAAGTCCACTCCGACCGACCGCGCCAAGGCCGCCTGGCTCTATGCGCAGTTCGTCACCTCGAAGACCGTGGACGTGAAGAAGAGCCATGTCGGCCTCACCTTCATCCGCGAATCGACGATCCAGGACAAGAGCTTCACCGAGCGTGCACCGAAGCTTGGCGGCCTGATCGAGTTCTACCGCTCGCCCGCCCGTCTGCAGTGGTCGCCGACCGGCACCAACGTTCCGGACTATCCGAAGCTGGCCCAGCTCTGGTGGCAGAATATCGGGGATGCGTCCTCGGGCGCGAAAACCGCCCAGGAAGCCATGGACTCGCTCTGCGCCGAGCAGGAAAAGGTCATGGGCCGCATCGAGAAGTCGGGCGTCCAGGGTGACATCGGTCCGAAGCTGGCCGAGGAAACCTCGCTCGAGGACCAGAATGCCAAGGCAGTGGCCGCCGGCCATCTCGCGCCGCAGCTGAAGGTCGAGAACGAAAAGGACAAGCCCATGACCGTCAACTATGACGAACTGGTCAAGAGCTGGCAGAAGTGATCAGGGGCAAACCCCACCCTTGGCTCTCGAGGAAACGCCCGGTGAAAACCGGGCGTTTTTTTTCGGGACAGGACAAAGCAAAACCCCGGGTTTTAGGCCCGGAGTCGTGATGGTGAAGCTTTGTGTGGACTTGATTAAGCCGCGAGATCTTCGACTTCGTTTTCCTTGAACATCTTGGCAAGGTTGAGGAAGCATATCATGCCGTTTTCGTTGGCGATGATGCCTTCGCAGAAGGTCTTGTCGAAGGAGGCGGTCACTTCCGGTACCGGCTGAACCTGGCTCGACGGGATGGTCAGGATGTCGGAGACGCGGTCGACCAGCATGCCGATGACCATGGTGTGGACTTCGGCCACCACGATGGCGCTGCGCTCGTTGGCAACCGTGCTCTTCATGCCGAGCTTGTAGGCAAGGTCGATGATCGGGATCACGGAACCGCGCAGGTTCATGACGCCGATGATTTCCGGCGGCGAGTGCGGAATCGGGGTTGAAGGGGCCCAGCCACGAATTTCACGGATGGTCGTGGTCTTCACGCAGAATTCCTGGTCATGCAGGCGAAAGGCGATGATCTCCAGCATTTCGCCGCTGAAGCTGGTCGAGTTGACTGTGGTTGCCATCAGAATTCTTCCCAATATTCCTGTGTCTTGAGCGCAGCGGAACCGCTGGAGGCTCGGGTCAAAGTCGCTGCGGCCCTGGGGGCCTGCCGTTCCTTTTCCACCCGTTCCCTGCCCGGCTTTGACCTTGCAGGTGATTCTGGCGGCTTTTGTTCCGGTCGTCTGGCAAGATTAGCAGGAGAATATTGACCAAGTCTGAACTTCGTCCGCATTCGCACTGCGAACAGGCGATCAGAGATCAGGCGGCCCGGGTCGGGCGGTCGAAGATCCGGCGGCCAAACAGGCTTGCCGTCATCTCGACCAGCACGCGGGCGCTCTTGCCGCGGTCATCGAGAAACGGATTGAGTTCGACCAGATCCAGCGAGGAGACCAGACCGCTGTCGCACAGCATTTCCATCACCAGATGCGCCTCGCGGAAGGTGGCCCCGCCGGGAACGGTGGTGCCGACACCAGGGGCGAGATCGGGATCGAGGAAATCCACATCGAAGCTGACATGCAGCAGGCCGTTGGCGGCGCTGACCTCGTCCAGCATGGTGCGGATAATGGCGGCAATGCCCATTTCGTCGATGGCACGCATGTCGAAAACCTTGACGCCATGGGCAGTCACCAGTTCGCGCTCCTGCGGATCTACCGAGCGCAGACCGATCTGATAGACCCGGCGCGGATCGACAAGGGGACGGTCGGCGGCAAGAATTGGCGCAAATTCCGTCAGACCGCAGACATAAGCAACCGGCATGCCGTGCAGATTGCCCGAGGGCGAGGTTTCAGGCGAATTGAAGTCGGCATGCGCATCAAGCCAGAGGACGAAGAGCGGGCGGCCAAGTTCGGCCGCATGCCGCGCCATGCCGGAGACGCTGCCCATCGACAGACTGTGATCCCCGCCAAGAATGATCGGCAATCCGCCCGTGCTCGCAACCTCGTAGGTTTGCAATTCCAGTTCCCGCACATAGGCGGCCACGGTCTGCAGATTCACCGCTTTTGCCAGAACCGGCAGATCGCGGGCTGGCACCGGGCGGATGTCGCCATTGTCGGTTACGCGGTAGCCGAGATCTTCAAGTGCCGGCCCGATGCCGGCGATGCGCAGTGCTGCCGGGCCCATGGCGCAGCCGCGGCGGCCCGAACCCTCTTCAAGCGGTACGCCGATAAGCGTGACGGGCGTCTTCTGGTCGGGCATCAGGGCGGTCCTCTCCGGTTCAATCGCGGCGCTGGATGCAATAGACCTCATATGCCCGTTGGCAAAAAGATGGAAAATTGCTCATAATTGCGCCAATTTCGGCAAATTGATAAATCCGACTGGACATAATGCAACATGGACGATCTCGATCAGGAACTTCTGTCGGCACTTCGCCACAATGCGCGCCTGCCGGTATCGTCGCTGGCGGCGATGACGGGGGCCTCGCGCGCCACCGTTGCGGCCCGCATCGAGCGGATGGTGGCCCGGGGAATCATTACGGCCTTTACCGTGAAGACCGGTCAGGAAAGTCGCGCCACCGGCATCCGGGCGATCATCATGATCGAGGTGCTGGGCAAGATGGCCGACCGGGTTGCAGAGCAGTTGCGCGGGTTGCCGGAAGTGCGCGCCCTGCATTCGACCAATGGCCGCTGGGATTTCATTGCCGAACTGGAACAGCGCGATCTTGTCGCCTTCGATGAGACGCTGCGCCGCATCCGGCTGATCGAAGGCATCAATGTCACCGAGACCAACATCCTGCTGCGCTCCAGCAAATCGGGCTTCTGAGCGCCTATGCATTTCCCGGAGTCACGCGTGGTCACACCGAGTTGTGTTGTCCGTGAGGCCCGGTCAGCCCTAATCCTGATGCAGAGCCCGATTCCCGGGCGCATTATCGGGGGGACGGACATGGTTTTCCGCAAAATGGCGTTTGTCTGCCTGTGGCTTGGCCTCGCCGGTGCCGGTGCCCATGCGGCGGGTTTTGAGTACAATGTCACGCCCACCGGCCTCGCGCTGCGCGGCTACGATCCCGTCGCCTATTTCGTCGACCACAAGGCCGAACCCGGCGATTTCGCCCTGACCGCCACCCATGCCGGCGTGACCTACCGCTTCGCGTCAGAGGCGCATCGCAAGCTCTTCCTTGCAAATCCCGATAAATATGTCCCGCAATATGGCGGCTACTGCGCCTTTGGCGCGGCACGCGGCCTGAAGGTGGATGCCGATCCCGCGGCATGGACGGTTGCCGGAGGCAAGCTTTACGTCAACCTCGCCCCGAAGGTCCGCACCCTCTGGGAAAAGGACCGCCAGACCTATATCGGCAAGGCCGACAGAAACTGGCCGAAGATCGAGAACGAGGACCCCGCAGCGCTCAAGCCCTGATTGCCATCAGGTTCTGGACCGTCAGAGGCCCCCGCATTTCGCTATCCTCCGCCCCCCGGATCACTTCATGTGCATCCCCGGATACCGAAAGCCCTGATATCACCAGATCCTGTGCCCGGAAGGACCCCGCCGGTCCTTCCGGGTAATTCTTTTCCTGCCGGTCCGCGCCGGATCAATATTCCTTTTCGTAGAAGATGCCCGCAGCGCCCGCGCCATCCGACCCGGCCTCGCCCTTCAGCTTTACGCCCCGTCCGACATCGAGATTGATGCTCGCCTTGCTGCCGGAGGCCGCCCCTTGTTCCACCTGGATATAGGTCTTGTCGTTCAGGTATTTCCCGGCCTTGACCTGGGCCTGGCCATTGGCATCGGAGGAAATGTCGAGATCATCGATGCCGAGATTGGCGCGCAGGCCCTGCAGCAGCGACGTTGATCGTCCGCCCGCCAGCTGGGCTGCTGCATCGGCAAGCTGGGCGATCTGCAGCACCGAGAGCCGCGACAGCGATTGCTGGAAGATCAATTGCGCGAGAACCTCATCCTGCGGCAGGGACGGGCTTGAGGAAAAGCCGATCACCGGATCATTGGCCGGACCGCTGATGGTGACGGTTACGGTCACGCTGCCACTGTCGGCATCGGCGGCCATATCCAGTGTCGGGGTAAGATCGCCGCCAAAGGTGATGGTGCCGGTGGTGAAATCCAGCCGGCGTGACAGGATTGTCATCCGTCCCCGTTTCATCTTGAAGCCACCGGACACGACCGGATCTGCGGCCGTGCCGCGCAGTGTGAGGTCCCCGCCGAGTTCGGCATCGATGCCACGGCCCTGCACGAATATCCTGGGTGCGGATAGGGCGATGTCGAGCCCGATTGAGGTGGAGGCCCCCCTGCCATTGCTGGTGCGCGCCATGACCTCGGTATTCTGGCTGGCTACTGCCTTCGATTCGTTCCTGTGCTGGACATTGATCTGGGCAAGCGAGGCGGGCAGTTTCTGCGGGATGGTGATGGCCGAGCGACCGAGCGCCAGCTGACCGCCCAGCTTGGGATTGCCGAGCAGCGGGCCGGTGAGCGTCAGGTTGCCATCGACCACGGTCGAGACCACCTTGCCGTCGACATAGGCGGCCTTGGCGAGTGCCACCTTCAGATCGGCGGGAAAATTGCTGCCCGGCTGCAACCCGACCGAGCCGGTGACCGAGACCGTGCCGCCGGTCGACAGTGTCCCGGACAGCTTGTCGATGGTCGCCCGGGTGCGGTCAAGACTGACCGCCAGTGCGATGTTTTTCAGCGCGATATTGTGGCGGACATCCACCAGCTTTGCATCCCGTGATGTGATGCGACCGGTGATTACAGGTGCTGCAGCCGACCCTGCAATCTTGATGTCGATCTCCGCTGTCCCGCCGACGTCCAGACCCTGTTGCGCCAGCACGCCCGCCAGCGCCTTGAAAGGCAGCTTGCCGGAAAAACCCATGTTCAGCGGTTTCGCGCCGGAAAGCGCAACATTGCCATCCCCCTTCAGCGCCAGCCCGTCGCCATTTGCCACCGTCGTCTCAAGACGCAGTTGATTGTTCTCGAACCGTCCGTCCGCCTTGATGGCGAGCGGCTGAAGGCCGGCACTGCGGATCTGCGCCACGGCGGCGCGGTCAAAGGCAAGGTGATAGTCCACCACCGGTGTCGCGCCCTTGCCCGATACCGTGACCGTACCGGAGACCGCGCCTTCGGCATTCAGGCCCGGCGCAACCGCATTGGCAAGACTGAGCGGCAGGTTGCTGATCTGAGCGTTGAGGGCAAGCGTGGCTCCTGCCGAACCCGACAGCGACACCGACCCCTTGCCTGCCGCAATCGTGAGGTCGCGGATCTGGGCCGTGCCGTTTTGGATGTCGATGGTCGTGGGCCTGGCGAGCTTGAGGGCGATCCCCTTCGGCTGCGCACCGAGCGTGGACAGCGCGACGCTGGTCTTGCCTCCGGCAAGGGTCACGGCACCCTTGGCGATGAGTGGCTTGCCGTCATAGGCAGCCTTGAGATCGAACCCCGTCGTTTCTCCCGTGCGATTGAAGGCAAGCGTCAGGCTGGAAACCCTGTTGCTCCCCTTGGCAATGTCGGCCGCAGTCACCGATCCGCTAGCTGAAAAGGCGGCGAGATCGGCAATATCAAGCGCCACGCGCGGATCGCGGATTACCAGATCGCCCCGGGTGATGCCCTTGCCGCTGGCCGAAACCGTTGCCGACACATGTCCTTTGGTGTTTGCAAATTGCATCTTGCCCTTGAGATCGCCTGAAGCCTTCTCACCGGCAAGTGCTGCCACCAGGCCGATATCCGGCAGGTCGAAGCTGATCCCTCCCTCGGGCCGGAAATCCGGCGACAGGCGTAACGCCCCGTCGAGATGGTTCTTGCCGATATCGAGTTTCATGACCGGCAGTGTCGTGACGCCGCCAGAGGCGGACAGTTCGGTATGGACGTCGATTGTCTGGCCACCCAGCATGCCCGAGGCTTCAATTCGGGCGGAAGGGGATTTCGGATCGGCCTTGCCGGAGGCGGTCAGGGTCAGGTTGTCCAGGGTCCGGCCGGAGAGCACGGCCTTTGCGGCGGTGAGGCTGGCATTGACATCCGGCGCGGCAATATCGCCAGTGGCCGACAGGCTGAAGGCCGCTTCGCCTTTCGCGTCGGCAAGCAGGGCGGAGAGCTTGGGCAGCGTGCCCCTGAACCCGGCCTGAAGGGTGCCGCCGTCCAGTGTGACGTCGCCCCCGGCGGTGAGGATATCCGATGTCAGCTTCAAACCACTCGCGGTGATCGCGCCTCCGCCACTGCGCGCGACCGCGCCGGACAGGGCAAGCTTGCCGTCGATCTTGCCCGCAAGCGCGGGTGGCAGCGCTTCAGGCAGGGCAAACAGTCTGAAATCGCCCTTCGCCGCGTGACTGTCGAGATCATATTGCCCCGACAGGGTGCCGCCGAGCCGTGCGCTCTCAAGGGTCGCGTCTGTCGCGGAAAGGATCCCCGGTGACAGCGACAGCGGCACGGTCAGCGTGAAGGGTCCGGGCAGCAGCCGGGCGATATTCGCATCGGCGAAGGTGCCGGTCTCAAAGCTCATCTGGAGCTGCGCACTGCCACTGCGGGTCTTGAGATCGAGAGCGTCGCTGTGACCGGACAGTTGCACCCGGTCAAGCCGGTAGCCGGGATAGTTCACCGAGGCCAGCTCGCCTGCAATCGACAGTCTTGCTTTCTCGGCGGGGCCTTGCAGTGACAGGTCGAGCGACCGGACACCCAGACGTGCGGCCTCCTTTCCGGCGGGAATCGGGATGTCCACCGGGCCGTTGACACCTGCGGCCTTCAGCGTCAGGTCGTTCTGGCCGAGCGGGTCATATGTCCCGGCCAGGGCCAGGTTGAGGCTGGCCGAGGTCAGCGAACCCGCCGCAACCGTCAGCTTGCCTGACGGTGCCAGCGTGCCATCGAAGGTGAAACTGCTCTTGCCGGCAAACAGCGCCCGAAGTGTCGGCGGCATCAGCGGTTCGGCTGCGCCTTCGCCGGTCAGGATCAGCCGATGGCCGCCCTCTGCACCGGCAATATGCCGGGTCCTCGCGGTGAAGGCCTGGGTGCCGTCCAGTGCGGCAGAGAATTCGCCGCTCCAGTCTGAAATCGGACCATTGCCATCGACCGACAGGTGCATGGCAGGCCGACCCGGCAGGTTCAGCAGTGCCGCCAGCATGCCGTCGCGCGGCTCGTCCAGCGAGCCCTTCAGCGTCAGGCTGTTGGCGGCGGGCAGAAAGGCCAGATCCGCCATTGCCTTCGCCTCGGGCAGATCCTGCCGCGCCACCGAAAATTCGCCGAGAATGCTGGCATTGTCCGCTTTGGCGGAACCGGAGGCGCTCAGCTTAAAGTCATGGCCGGCGGCGGCCTTGCCGATGGAAATGTCCGGCAAGGTGATACGGGTGATATCCAGGGCGACCGGCAGTGAAAACGTCCCGCTGCCCTGGGACACCGGCGCTTCAGGCAGGGGCGGACGGAGGAATTCCACATGCCCGGCGCTGATCTCCTCGGCCCGAAAGGTCAAGGATGGCAGTGCCAGGGGCGACCAGTCGACCGCGAGGTCACGGATCGACGCATAGGCTCCCTTGCTGTCGCTGAGTGTCACGGAGGGCACGCGGAGCCGGCCGGTCAAAAGCCCCGTCGGGGCCTCGATGGCAATCAGTTGCCCGGGCTTTGACGCCAGCACTGCAATCCGGTCGGCAAGCAGCCGGGCTCCAAGGGGTGTGAAGCCGACAAACAGCAGGGCGAGCACCAGCAGCAGGAGCACAAGGCCGACGAGGCGGACGAGCAGGCCGAGGGTAAAGCGAAGGACGCGAATCATTTTGGTCATGGGCAAGGGTACTTCCAAAGGCACCGGACCGGAATCCCGGCAGGCAGCCTTGCAGGTGGGCTGAAACGGGTGAGCCTCGGGATCAGAAGGCCTGGCCTATGCCTGCATAGATGCCGAACCGGCTGCTGCCCTCATAGGGTTGCAAGGGTACGGCAACATCAAGGCGAAGCGGTCCGAATGGCGTCGCATAGCGCAGGCCGACACCTGCTCCGGCGCGAATGTCCTTGAAGTCTGGCACGGCTTCGTCGGAGACATCGGCGACATCGAGGAAGGGCACGACGCCGACGGTCTCTGTCACGTTGATCCGCGCTTCCACCGAGGCCAGCGCATAGGAGCGTCCACCGGTCGCCTGGCCATCGGCATTGCGGGGCGAGATTTCCTGATAGGCATAGCCACGCACGGAACCGCCGCCACCGGCATAGAAGCGGCGGTTGGCCGGGATATTGTCCAGACTGCCGCCGCCGGCCAGTGTTCCGGCCGAGAGCCTGGCGGCCAGCACCACGCCATTGTTTTCGCCGAACCCGTAATAGCCGGAAGCGGACCCCTCGAAGGACGAGAACAAGGTGCCACCGAGTGCTTCGTAGCTGGGCTTTGCATTGACCAGCGCCCGGTAGCCGGAGGACGGGTTGAGCTTGTCATCCCGCGCGTCCCGCTCGAATTCGACGGGGAGCGAGAATGTCAGGTAGGTCTGGCTGCCGAAGGCATCGTCGGTCCTGGCATAGCTGACTTCGCCGCCGCCGGTCACCTTGTCGAGATCGTTCAGCTCCCAGGTCACCCCTGCAGCAGCGGTGACCGTCTTGGCCTGATAGGATTGCGGCGATTCCACCTTGGCCTTCAGGCTGGCATTGAGCGTCATGGTCGGCAGGATGAAGCCGGGTTTTGAAAACAGGATGCCTGCCGAATAATCGAGCTGCCTGACGTCGGTAGTCTCGCCCAGCCGGGATAAGGCTCCTTCGACCCGCAGCGATTCGGCCCTGCCGAACAGGTTGCGATGCCCCCAGTAGCCCTGCAGGCCAAAACCATCGAGGGTGGAATATTGTGCGCCCACCCCGAAATAGCGGTGCTTGCCCTCCGACAGCCGGATGTCCACCGGAATGCGACCATCGGCATCCAGCGCCTGGGCTTCGCGAATGGTGACGCTGGAGAAAACCCCGAGCTTGCGCAGCCGCTCCGAGGCCTTTGTCAGCGCCTCCGGCGTATAGGGTCGGCCATTGTTCAGCAGGGAATAGCTCCTGACGAAACCGGCGTCGACGGTTTCGGTCCCCGACACCGTGGTCGTGCCAATCGGTGCCACGGGACCGCCGATGGCGGATATCGTCACATCCACCGTGTTCAGGCTGTGGTCGGCCAGCACATCGCGCGAGTCCAGGCGGGCGAGTGGCCGGCCTTCCTTCTTCAGGGCATTGACCAGCCTTTCGCCCGCCTTGATGATCGCCAGCGAACCGGCATTGCCGCCCGGAGCAAGCCCGAAAGCTTCCGGCGCATAGCGCTCGGCATCGCCCGAAAACGTGACCTTGCCGAGCGTGAACAGGGGTCCCGCTTCGACCGCCACATGCACCGGAACCGCGCGGGAGCGGTCGAAGGCCGGATTGGGCGGCAAATTGGCGAGATCGACCCCATTGACGGTGACGGTGATCACCGCGCCGTAACGGGCGTTTTCATAGAGGGTTGCCAGCAGCCGGTCCCGGTCGTCGCGTGCCTTGATGGCGACGCCAAGATCACCGGAGACTGGATCGGCCTGGTCCGCCAGGAGCTGCGAGGCATTTTCCAGCACGGTTTTCAGCTTGTCATCGGCCCCCGCCACATCGAGCGTCACGGCATAGCGGACGGGGTCGAGAACCTGTGCCTGCGGGTTCCCGCTCTCAAAGAACGTGTATCCGAAAATGGAAAAAGCAGCCGCTTGCCCGGCTCCCATGGAACAGAGCATGGTCCCGGCAGCAAGGGCCAGTACCGTCCGCAATGTCCTCTGCGGCAAGGACCGGGTCGCATTTTTACAATGGATGTGCATACGCCAACTACATGATTACACGTTCTGGATTATGAACCATAAGGATTGCGTCACGGTTAATCCCTGCTTGCAGCATAGCATTAAAAATTGGTGATCTGCAGGTTTTCGGCAAAAAACGGTCCTGCCAACGAAAAATCCCGGATCGCGAGACCCGGGATTTCTGTTTCGGGGTGAACCGAAAGATCAATAGCCGTTGCGCGGGCAGCTGTCGATGTAACGACGACCGTAACGGTCGCGGTAGTAGCACTGGCCGGGCTGTTCCGAGACATTGCCGATGACGGCACCCGAGACACCGCCGATGGCAGCGCCAACGGCTGCGCCGCGTACGTCGCCGGTGATTGCGCCACCGAGAATGGCACCTGCGCCAGCACCGATTGCGGCACCCTTTTCAGTCTGCGAGCAGCTTGCTACCGACAAACCAACCAACAGAAGTACGATGGCCTTTTTCATGAATTCTCTCCAAATGTTGAATCTGTTCCGTCAAACCCGGGTATAGCCGCCCCTGATATTGCCGCAGCCCTGACACGGTAATCTTACATAACCGACCGGGCCGGGCAATATGGCTGGTTATCTCTTTAACTAACCCCCGGCATTATGGTTCCGACGCTGCGTTGCAATTGCGGCGAAAATTAACAGGCAGACAAAAGTATCAGTTGATACCCGTCGCAAAAAGACAAATGATACCCTTCGTGCCCGGGAGAGGCGCGAGGAGGAACAACATGGCGAAAGTGACACTGACGGTGAATGGCCGGGCAGTCAGCGGCGAGTGCGAAGAACGCACGCTGCTCGTTCATTTCATCCGGGAAAAACTGGGGCTGACGGGAACCCATGTCGGTTGCGACACCAACCAATGCGGTGCCTGCGTGGTGCATATGGATGGCAGGTCGGTAAAAAGCTGCTCGATCCTGGCCGTGCAGGCGTCGGGATCGGCAATCACCACCATCGAAGGCCTTGCCAGCAATGGCGAAATGCATCCCGTGCAGGCGGCTTTCAAGGAAAATCACGGGCTGCAATGCGGCTTCTGCACGCCGGGCATGGTGATGACGGCGGTCGACCTCATCGAGCGGCATGGACCTGGTCTCACCGAAGCGGATGTGCGCGCCGGTCTTGACGGCAATATTTGTCGCTGCACGGGCTATCACAACATCGTCAAATCCGTCCTGTCCGCCGCCGACACGATGGCTGCCAGCCGTCAGGCCGCAGAATAAATGATTGTCGCCCCGTCCCTCACCGGAATGGCGACCCCTCACGTGATTGCAAAGCTTGACCCGGCGTCTGGCCGGTCCGACGTTTCACCAGATACCCCATCGGGAGGAAATCATGGGTGTTGAAGGCATTGGCGCGCGCGTTACCCGCAAGGAAGACAAGCGCTTTCTGACCGGCAAGGGCCGGTATACCGACGATATGACCGTACCGGGCATGAAATTCGCCCATTTCATCCGCAGCCCCCATGCCCATGCCCGCATTCGCGGCATCGATACATCGGCGGCACTTTCGATGCCCGGTGTCATCGGCATCCTCGATGGCAAGCAGCTGAAGGCGGACGGGATCGGCAACCTGATCTGCGGCTGGATGATCCATTCCAAAGATGGCTCGCCGATGAAGATGGGGGCCTGGCGTCCGCTGGCCGACGAGACCGTGCGCTATGTCGGCGATGCCGTCGCCATCGTGGTTGCCGACAACCTTGCCGAGGCGCGCGATGCGGCGGAAGCCGTGATGGTGGATTATGAGGTTCTGCCTGCGATCATCTCGTCGGTCGACACGCTGAAGCCGGGTGCGCCGCAACTCCATCCCGAAGCGCCGAACAACCTGATCTTCGACTGGGAGATTGGCGATGGCGCGGCCGCGGATGCGGCGATTGCCAGTGCCGCCCATGTCACCGAAATGGACATCGTCAACAACCGGCTGTCGCCGAACCCGATGGAGCCGCGCGCCACGCTGGGCATCTTCGACGAGGCGGAAGATCACTATACCTGCTACACGACCAGCCAGAATCCGCATCTCGCCCGGCTGGTGATGAGCGCCTTCTACAATGTCGCGCCCGAGCACAAGCTCCGGGTGATCGCCCCCGATGTCGGTGGCGGCTTCGGTTCGAAGATCTATATCTATCCGGAAGAAGTGGTCTGCCTCTGGGCGTCGAAGAAGACGGGCGTGCCGGTCAAGTGGACCTCGGACCGCACCGAAGCCTTCCTCACCGATGCGCATGGCCGCGACCATGTCACCAAGGTGAAGATGGCTTTCGACAAGGACAACCGGATCACCGGCCTCAAGGTCGACACCATCGCCAATCTCGGCGCCTATATGTCGCTCTTCTCCTCCGTGACCCCCACCTACCTGCATGCGACGCTGTTTTCCGGGCAATATGTCATCCCGGCGATCCACGCAAATGTCCGCACCGTCTATACCAATACCGCCCCGGTCGATGCCTATCGTGGCGCCGGCCGGCCGGAAGCGACCTATGTGCTGGAGCGCGTGATGGAAACGGCGGCGCGCGAGCTTGGCGTTTCCCCCGCCGAACTGCGCCGCAAGAACTTCATCACCACCTTCCCCTACCAGACACCCGTTATCCTCACCTATGATGCCGGGGACTATGCGGCCTCGCTGGATGCGGCGATGGCGGCATCCGACTGGAACGGTTTCGAAGCCCGTCGTGCCGAGGCCAAGGCACGCGGCAAGAAGCGCGGCATCGGCATGAGCTGCTATATCGAGGCCTGCGGCATCGCGCCGTCTGCCGCGGTCGGGTCGCTCGGGGCTGGCGTCGGCCTCTGGGAATCGGCGGAGGTCAGGGTCAATGCGGTCGGCACCATCGAGGTTCTGACCGGCTCGCACAGCCATGGCCAGGGCCACGAAACCACCTTTGCCCAGCTTGTCGCCGAACGTCTCGGCGTGCCGATCGACAGTGTGGCCATCGTCCACGGCGATACGGACAAGGTGCAGATGGGCATGGGCACCTATGGCTCGCGCTCGGGTGCTGTCGGCATGTCGGCCATCGTCAAGGCGCTCGACAAGGTCGAGGCCAAGGCGAAGAAGATCGCCGCCCACCTGATGGAAGCCGATGAAAGCGACATCGTCGTTGAAAACGGCACGCTGAAGGTGGCGGGCACCGACAAGTCGCTGCCCTGGTTCCAGGTGGCTCTTGCCGCCTATACCGCGCATAACCTGCCGCAGGGCATGGAGCCGGGCCTGAAGGAAGGGGCATTCTACGATCCCTCCAACTTCACCTTCCCGGCCGGCTGCTATATCTGCGAGGTGGAGGTCGATCCGGAAACCGGCAAGACCGAAATCGTCCAGTTCGTCGCCGCCGACGACTTCGGCAATATCATCAACCCGATGATCGTCGAGGGCCAGGTGCATGGCGGCATCGCGCAAGGGGTCGGCCAGGCGCTGCTTGAAGGGGTTCACTATGACGAGACCACCGGCCAGCTGCTGACGGCGTCCTATATGGACTACGCCATGCCGCGCGCCGATGACCTGCCGTCCTTCACGGTCTCGCATCAATGCACCCCGAGCCCGAGCAATCCGCTCGGCATCAAGGGCTGCGGCGAGGCGGGGGCGATCGGCTCGCCGCCGGCGGTGATCAATGCCATCACCGACGCCATCGGCAACAACAACCTCACCATGCCCGCCACGCCGCAAAAGGTGTGGGCCGCATTGAACGCCGCGAAGTAAGGAGAGGATCAGTCCATGTATGCGACCAATTATCATCGCGCCTCTTCGGTCGACGAGGCTGTCAGGCTGGCAGGCTCCGGCGAGGATGCCAAATATGTCTCGGGCGGCCAGACGCTGATTGCGACCATGAAGCAGCGGCTTGCCTCGCCGAGCGATCTGGTGGACCTGCGCCATGTCGCCGATCTCAAGGGGATTTCCGTTTCGGGCCGCTCCGTCAGGATCGGCGCGGCGGTCCCCCATGCGGACGTGGCCTCTTCGGTGGCCCTGCGGGCCGTCTGCCCGGCGCTTGCCAATCTCGCCAGCCATATCGGTGACCGGCATGTACGCAATCTCGGCACTATAGGCGGTTCGGTGGCCAACAATGACCCGGCGGCGGATTATCCCGCCGCCATGCTGGCGCTCGATGCGACGATGATCACCAACAGCAGGGAGATTGCCGCGAAGGACTTTTTCAGGGGCCTGTTCGAGACGGCGCTTGGTGCCTCGGAAATGATCACCGCGATCCGTTTCGAGGCCCCTGACAAGGCGGGCTATGCCAAGTTTGCCAACCCGGCCTCGCGCTACGCCATGGCGGGCGTCTTCGTTGCAAAGCGCGGCGGAGATGTCCGGGTGGCGGTCACGGGAGCCGGATCGGATGGCGTCTTCCGCCATGCGGGCCTCGAACAGGCGCTTGCGGCCTCCTTTACCGGAGATGCGGCGAGTGCCGTGACGGTGGATTCCGCCAATCTCATGGCGGATCTCCATGCCAGTGCCGACTATCGCGCCAATCTGGTAAAGGTCATGGCAAAGCGGGCTGTGGCAGCCGCGAGGTGAGAAATGTTTTCAGCCCTGGGGCATTTCTCATAGAGGTGGTGTCCCAGGATTGAGGCAGATTTTTTCCGAAGTGGCTGCCAGTTTTACTGACGAGCTTATGAATTTGTTAAAGCCACATGGTTACTTTTGATAACCATAAGGAAAATGCATGAAGCATAAACATACTGCATGACGCAGTTCCAGTCGTCGCCGGTCATAACCCGCAGCCAGGGAACATCGTGATGCAGTCAGGTCATTCAGGCACCGTCCAGTCTTCAAATACATCTGCGGCCCGCCGCCTTGAATTCATGCAGCTTGACGAGGGCGGTTTGCAGCGCCTGCGCAGCCTGAAATCGCTGATCGAGCGGGAATTTCCGACGGGCCTCGACAAATTCTATGAACAATTGCGCAAGAGCCCCGAGGTAAAGCGCTTCTTTGCTTCAGAAGAGCATATTGGCCGCGCCAAGGGCGCGCAGGCCGGTCACTGGGTCAATATCGCCAATGGCAGTTTCAATGCGGACTATATTGCCAAGGTCCGCACCATCGGCTCCGTGCATGCCCGCATCGGGCTGGAGCCGCGCTGGTATATTGGCGGCTATGCCATCATTCTCGACCATCTGATCCGCGAAGCATCGAAGGAACTGGCACCGAAGGGTGGCCTGTTTTCGAAAAAGGCTGCTTCGCCGGAAGAGCTCGGCGGTGCCATTGCCAGCCTGGTGAAGGCGGTGCTGCTCGACATGGATCTGGCGATTTCCGTCTATATCGAAGAGGCCGAGATCGCCAAGCAGAAGGCCCAGGCCGAAGCCATCGAAGCTGAACGGGAAATCGTGCGCCGGGTCTTCGGCCAGGCCATGGCGGCGATTGCCGCCAAGGATGTGAGCTACACGATCCAGGAGGACCTGCCCGAGGCCTATTCGGTGCTGCGCGACGATTTCAACCAGGCGCTAGCCGGGCTTTGCCAGACGATTGAAGGGATCGGCGGATCCAGCAGCCAGATCAAGGCCGGGGCCAGCGAAATTCTCGATGCGGCCAATGACCTTGCCCGCCGCACCGAACAGCAGGCGGCCTCCGTGGAGGAAACCGCTGCCGCACTCGAGGAAATCACCAATACCGTCAAGGAATCCAGCCGCCGCGCCGAAGAGGCAGGCCAGCTGGTTGCCCGCACCAAGAGCGGCGCCGAACTCTCCGGCAAGGTGGTGGAAAAGGCCGTGGCGGCGATGGGTGCCATCGAGAATTCGTCGCGGCAGATTTCCAGCATCATCGGCGTCATCGACGACATTGCCTTCCAGACCAATCTTCTGGCGCTGAATGCCGGTGTCGAGGCGGCGCGCGCCGGTGAGGCCGGCAAGGGCTTTGCCGTTGTCGCGCAGGAAGTGCGCGAACTCGCCCAGCGCTCCGCCCATGCGGCAAAGGAGATCAAGACCCTGATCACCACATCCGGTGACCAGGTGAAATCCGGCGTGTCGCTGGTGGACGAGACGGGGCGGGCGCTGGCCACAATCGTCACCGAGGTTAACGAAATAAACCGGCATATCGGCCATATCGTTGATTCAGCCCGTGAACAGTCGGTTGCGTTGCAGGAAATCAACATGGCGGTCAACCAGATGGACCAGACGACCCAGAAGAACGCCGCCATGGTGGAGGAATCAACGGCGGCCAGCCATGCGCTGGTGCAGGAAGTGTCGCGGATCGCCGATCTCTTGCGCGAGTTCAACACGGGTGCCAGCTACCGGATGAACGGCCGGGAGACGCAGAGATACCGGGCTGCCTGACGGGGGCAGGGCGGTTCGCTTGACTTGAATCAAGTTTGGCATGGAGCATGTGCGCTAGTATCCATTCCCGAAGAGCCGGAAATTCCGGTTCTTTTGCCGCACCCTGGTCAATTCCCGGTGAGAGGGGTTGACTGGGACTTCGGCAGAAATCAAAAGGTTTGTTATACCGGGGTCATTTCCGGGGCTGGGGTCTGGAGCACTTCATGGATTTCGAGGCATTTTTCAAGGGCGAACTGGACGGTCTGCATCAGGAAGGCCGTTACCGCGTCTTTGCCGATCTGGAACGCCACCGGGGCAATTTCCCGAAGGCGACCCGTCATGGTGTGAATGGCCCGGCGGAAGTGACCGTCTGGTGCTCCAACGACTATCTCGGCATGGGCCAGAACCCTGTTGTCATCGAGGCGATGAAGCAGGCGATCGACGATTGCGGCGCAGGGGCCGGCGGCACCCGCAACATTTCCGGCACCAATCACCACCATGTCCTGCTGGAGCGCGAGCTTGCGGATCTGCATGGCAAGGAATCGGCGCTGATCTTCACCTCCGGCTATGTTTCCAACTGGGCGACCCTCGGCACGCTTGGCCAGAAGATCCCCGGCCTGATCATTTTCTCCGACGCGCTCAATCATGCCTCGATGATCGAAGGCATCAAGCACGGCAAGTGCGAGCGGGTCATCTGGCGGCACAATGATGTCGCCGATCTAGAAGCCAAGCTTGCCGCTGCCGATCCGAAGGCACCGAAGCTGGTGGCGTTTGAATCCGTCTATTCGATGGATGGCGACATCGCGCCGATCAAGGAAATCTGCGACATCGCCGACAAGTATGGCGCGATGACCTATCTCGACGAAGTGCATGCCGTCGGCATGTATGGCCCGCGCGGCGGCGGCATTGCCGAGCGCGAAGGCCTGATGGACCGGCTGACCATCATCGAAGGTACGCTCGGCAAGGCTTTCGGCGTGATGGGCGGCTATATCGCCGGTTCGACGGCCATCTGCGACTTTATCCGCTCCTTCTCCTCCGGCTTCATCTTCACCACGGCCCTGCCGCCGGCCCTTGCCGCCGGTGCCGTCGCCTCGATCCGCCATCTCAAGGTTTCGCAGTTCGAGCGTGCCCGGCATCAGGAGCGCGTGCGCCGCTTTCGGCAACTGCTCGATGCGCGCGGCATTCCGCATACCAGCAATCCCAGCCATATCGTGCCGGTGATGGTCGGCGATGCCGCCAAATGCAAGTGGATTTCCGACATCCTGCTCGACAGCTACGGTGTCTATGTGCAGCCGATCAATTACCCGACGGTTCCGCGCAAGACCGAACGCCTGCGCTTTACCCCGACGCCGCTGCACAGCGATGGCGACATGGAACAGCTGGTCTCGGCGCTCCACCAGCTCTGGTCGCGCTGCGCACTCGCCCGCGCCGTCGCCTGACAGTCTCAAAATCGCAACCGTTAAAAGAGCAGCCAGCCGCCCCTTGGGGCGGCTTTCATGCGTTTGGGCGGTACAAACCGATACCTCATTTGACCGTGAAGGCGACCTTTTCCTCGACCTTTCCGTCAACCGCAATGTCGGCCTCGTATTGCCCGACCGGGAAGCCGGCATTGGGCTTGCTCAGCGACGCATCGAGGTGATTGTCGAGACTGCCGACGTCGAAGCGCGATTGGTCGATCTTGTAGTTGTCGGGCGCCGCACCGCCGGTATCGAGCGCTATCCATGCCACGGTAATCTTCGATCCGCCGCTCACCTCGCCGGTGATTTCGGCGGACAGATAAATCTTTTCCACCGTGGGCGCAAAGGTGGTTTCGCTGGCATCCGCCCCTTCACTGGAAGCAATCACCACATTCTCGAACCCGGCAGCCGAGGCCGGGGATGTTACGCTGCCGAGAGCAACAGCGAGCAGGGCAAGCCGGAAACCACGCATGGGACGTCCTTTCGTTATGGAAAGTAAAGGTCGTCGCATAGGCGCGCTAACAATCGATGAAATAAATGTATGTAAAGTGCAGCGCCGCCTGACAGTACGCCGCGAATCGAGGGGCGGGAACCGCGTCTCCTCGCGCAGGGAGCCCGCCCATCGTCCTTGCCAAGGTTAAACCGTCGTAGCCTGCAATGCCAGTGCATCCCCGAGATTGCCGAGGATCGCCGTCCAGCCCTTGACGTGGCCGTCGCGCGCGTCGGGGCTGCGGAACTTGACCTGGTGCAGCGTGATGTCCGTCGCGCCGGGCTTTGGTTCGGCGAAATCGATGGTGACGACACTGTCATCAAGCGAATGGGCGGATGCCCAGGTAAAGGACAGGCGGCTGTGCGGCCTGATTTCCAGATAGGTGCCTTCGTGGGGGATGTCCCGCTCTGCGGTCTTCATGATGATGAAAAACTGTCCGCCTTCGACGGGATCGTTGGTGACCTCGGCGAGATCGGTTACCCCCAGCGTCGGGCGCATGATTTTCGACAGCATGGCGGGGGAAAGCCAGGCAGCGAACACCTTTTCACGGGACGCTGCAATGGTTTTGCTGACCGTCAGTTCCAGTTCATTCATCTCTCAATCCTCCGTAACAAGCAGTGTTTCGAACGCCTCAAGGCGCAGTTCCCATATTGACTTCAGTTGCGCGAACCAGCTCTCGGTGAGCTTCAGCGGTTCGAGTTCCGCCGCGATGAAATGCTCGCGGCCCAAAGTCTTGCGGGTGACGAGGCCTGCCTCCTCCAGCACCTTGATGTGCTTGGAGACGGCATTGAGCGACATGTCGAAATGGGCGGCGAGCGCCGTCACCCTGAGAGGTCCCTCCTGCACAAGCACAGTCAGGATATGTCGCCGGGTGGTGTCCCCGGCAGCTTTCAGAATGCGTGACAGATGATCGTCGTCCATTTATTCACCCATGTGGTTGACTATACCCGATGCCGGTTATAGTCAGCCATACAGTTGAATATTTTGGAACGGCAAAGCGCTGCCGTCCCGGCGGAAATCTGTGGATCGGGTAGAAAAGGGAAAAGAAGGGCACGGCGAAACTACTGCTCGCAACCCGTGAAGTGTCTGGCGCCCCGAGATTGTGACGGCGTCAGGCGGCGATTCGGCCGATCCATTCGGCAGCCCGCCTGCGGGCCTCCGTGTCGACAGCGAAAACCTGGTCGATGTCGCGGGCTTCGCCTGCGTCCAGCATCTGGTCCATGATCGCCTCCGCCACCTCAGCCATGTCGAGGAAGCCAATGCGTGACCGGCAGAAGGCTTCAAAGGCGGTTTCCTCGGCGGCATTCATCACCGCGCTCTGCAGGCCGCCGCGCGCAAGCGCCAGCCGGGCAAGGCGCAGGGCCGGAAAGCGGACCTCATCGGGAGCCTCGAAATCCAGCCGCGACAGGCGGGTGAAGTCGAGCCGTTCGACATTCAGGCGGGGGCGGTCGGGATAGCCGAGCGCATAGCCGATGGCGGTGCGCATGTCGGGTGCGCCAAGCTGGGCCAGCACCGAGCCGTCGCAATAGCCGACCATGGAATGGACGATGGATTGCGGATGCACCACCACCTCGATCCGGTCCGCCTCCACGTTGAAAAGGTGCTTGGCCTCGATCATTTCCAGCGCCTTGTTGAACATGGAGGCACTGCCGACGGAAATCTTCAGTCCCATCGACCAGTTCGGGTGCCGGGCTGCCGTTTCGGCGGTGACTCCAGCCATCTGCTCACGACTAAAGGTGCGGAACGGGCCACCGGAGGCGGTGAGGATGATCCGTTCCAGGCTGGCGCGGTGATGCTCCTCCAGCACCTGGAAAATCGCATTATGCTCGCTGTCGACCGGAAGCAGCCGGCCACCACCCGCCCGGACCGCCTCGACGAACAGGGCGCCGGCGGTCACCAGGCATTCCTTGTTGGCAAGCGCGATATCGGCGCCCCGTCGGGCGGCTTCAAGCGTTGGGGCAAGACCGGCTGTACCGACGATGGCGGCCATGACGAGATCGCTGTCGAGGGCGGCGGCCTCCAGGAGGCCGGATGGCCCGGCGGCAACCGCAATACCGGTGCCCGACAGCGCGGATTTCAGTGCAGGGTAATGGGTGTCGCTGGCGGTCACCGCCATTTTCGCGCCCGTCGCCCGGGCCTGTTCGGCGAGAAGGGCGACATTGCCATTGCCGGTGAGTGCCGCAATCTCGAAGCGCGCGCGGCCGCCCATCTGCGCCACCACATCAAGCGTATTCTGGCCGATGGAGCCGGTCGAGCCAAGGATGCTGATGCGGCGTGTGGGGCCGTTCTGGGTCATGCGCAATTCCTGCTGTCGTCGTGGGCGCAAGCGGCTCTACCGGTTTTTCGAAGGGCCAGCAAGGCGCAGCCGCTCCTGCGATGGTTGGGTTTCAGATCGCGGTATAGCCGCCATCGGCCATCAGCACCGTCCCGGTGATGAAGCTTGCCGCATCGGAGGCGAGAAACACCACCGCATGGGCGATTTCTTCCGGCTCGGCCAGCCGCGCCATGGGGGTCATGCGGATCCAGGTCTTGTAGCACATCTGGTTCTGCCGTCCGGCAAGCGTCATGTCGGTGGCGACATAACCGGGCGCGACGGCGTTGACCCGGACACCATGGCGTGCCCATTCGGCCGCCAGTGACCGCGTCAGCTGGTTCACTCCCGCCTTGCTGGCATCATAGGCCGTCTGGGATTGCGGCACGGCGGCGACATCGCCGCATATCGACGAGATATTGATGATCGAGCCGCGCCTGGCCTGCACCATCCGGATGCCAAAGGCCTGCATGCAGAGGAAGGTGCCATCAAGGTTGACATTCACCACATCGCGCCAGTGCTTGTGGGTGAGATCGGCAAAGGGGGTGTTGCTGACGATCCCGGCATTGTTGATCAGGATTTCGGGCACATGGGTCGCACAAATCTCGGCGGCGGCGGCCTGCACGGCCACCTCATCGGTGACATCGAGAACCACCAGCCGACATTTTCCGGGATAATGCTGATCGAGATCGGCAAGCGTTGCCTCCCCCTCCATCCGGTCCCGGTCGAGAATGATCACCGTCGCTCCGGCCCTGGCAAAGGCACAGGCAATCGCCCGGCCAATCCCCCGCGCCGCGCCGGTAATCACCGCAGTCCGGCCAGCAATATCGAAAGCATCCAGCATCAGCGTCCAGGGGCAAAAGGAAATGTCAATATTCCCTCCTGCTCTAGCCCCTTTCGGGCGCAAAACCAAGGGAACAGCGCCTTCAAGGTGGCTCAAACCTGTGCGAAACCGGGCCTGTCGACCGGTCTTCGCGGCGGTGCTGAGCAGCAGGGCGACAAAATCGGCTCCAGGCGCGTGAAACCGGGGTGTCAGCGGCTATAGGCAGTGCCTACAATATCCGGCGCAAGACCGGTATGCCGACATGTTCATAACGGACCGTACCGAGCCTGTAGTGGTCCACAAGCCCGACCGCAGACCGGATGGCCACCACCCAGACAAGACAGCTCGTCAGCATGGCGATCAGCAGAAATTGGACTCTCATGACAATGCCTCCATACGTGTCGTGCCGTCCCGTGACAGCGCAATGCAGCGCAAAGACGGATACAATGTGGCAGACTGGGGATATGGTCCAATTCACCCGGGAACCGGCTGACCTGGTCCCCGGCCATGTCGCGCAAACCTGTGCTGCGGTTTTGCGAAATCGACATGTCATAAGGACTATGGCTTAAAGCGCCCCACGCGAATCTGAAAGATTGCGACCCGTATTAACGGCTCCAGACAAATAAGCCGAGAAGCAACAGGAGCAACACGGTGCCTGCGATCCCGTAGAACCGCGATTTCGTCGCGGCCTTGCCGTCCCAATCGTAATTCATCTGCTGCGCTCTCCGCTGTCCGGATCTGCGTTTTACAGCGCGGGTCTGGTTTCTGGCTGTATTTGTCCTGTCCCGTACCGTACCACGGTTCAAGCTATCTCCGGAGAGGCCTGATCTGAAAAGACGGGTGCGAACAGCGCCTTGTTCCCCGGCGGTGCAAGGACCGCCTTTTTTTGTCATATCAGATACAGGGTCAAGCATGCCAAGCGCGACGGGCATCGCCCAGTGAACATTCAGGGCAATGCACAATTTCACTGATGCTTCATGAAATATATATTGGCTATTTTTCCGAAAAATCCGTCTTTTTCTTGAACAAAGGGGATTGGCAGGGGATTTTTGTAATGACGTAACAAGCGTTCATCAAGAAAACTGGAGATTTCCATTCTGAAGACATTTGCAATTCTGTCCGTGCTGCTTGGCGCGGCGACCACTTCATTTGCCGCGGATACCACCACCAAGGGCGGTTCGGCTTCGTCCGTTGGCGATGATCATGCCAAGACCTGGGCGCCGAAGGTCAATGATACATTCTTCACCGATTCCACCGGCACCACCATGCGCGAAAGCGACGAGGTCAGCATGCGTTGGTCGAAACTGGACAAGGACGACCAGGAAAAGGTCAAGGCTGACTGCAAGGACATGAAATCCGATTCGATGGGCGGCATGGCCGATGCCTGCAAATGGATCGACGCGATGTAATCGCGTTTCTGATCCAATCTTGAGCGGGCACTTCGGTGCCCGTTTCCAATTGCGGAAACAGTGGTGATTCCGACGCGATTCGAACGCGTGACCCCCAGATTAGGAAGCTGATAAAAATCCTTGATTTGCAGGGATTTCAGCACTTCATGTCGCAGTCATGTTGCACTGTTTTTGCCTTCAACTGAGGAATGCACGCTCCGCAGCCGCCAACTCGTCGCCATCGTCGTCCTTTGGGAACAGGTGGCTGTAGCGGTCCATCGTCAAGGCAATGGTGGAATGGCCCATGCGCTCCTGGACCAGCTTTGGTGTCAGTCCCAGGCCGCCGTCTTCCTTCCGGTTTACGCACCACGAGGCAAAGAAATGCCGCAGCGCGTGAAGGCCGGTGTAGCGCGGGGCAAGCACGGGATTGCCTTCCTGATCGGCTTCGCCTGTGTCGATGGTCACACCTGCGGCTATCCATGCCGGATGCAGGCCACGGCGCAAGATGTTGTTCAGTTGCTCGACTTTGCCCTTGCCGTTCGGAAAGACCAGATCCAGCGCCATGACCGGATTGCCGTTAGCGTCCAGCTTGCCGGTGTCTCGCTTCGGACACGCCAGCCGCCATTCCCGCAGCGCGTTGATCACCATGGGCGGGGCCGGAATGGTGCGCTCACTCGAGGCGGATTTCGGCTTGCCGAGATCGTTGAATTTGTCCGCCCGCTGGTGGACACGGATCGTCCGGCGCTCAAGGTCGATATCCTGCCAGCGCAAGCCCCGCAGTTCGGACGCCCGGAGCCCGCAGAAAGTCGCCACAAGAACCAATGGCCTCCAAATCCCCGATAAATGACCAAGGAGAGCCTTCACCTCTTCTCTGGTGGGTAGGTCTACCCCGACCTTCAAGCGCCCCTTGGCGCGTTTCTCTGCTTGCCTGTCGCTTGATCCGCGCCGGGCCTTCATGTCGCGGATGACGTTGCGGGCAACCAGCCCTCGCTCTTGAGCGTCCGACAGGAGACCTGTAAGGCTCACCAGCACGCGCTTGACCATATCGGCGCTGCGCCCGTTGGCGCGAAGGGAGTCCTCAAAAGCCCGGACCTTTGCAATCGTCAGACCGGGAAGCTTGGCCGTGGCCAGGTGCGGGAGAATGTGCAGGCGCAAATGCCGGTCGTAATCCTCAAGAGTCGCCCGCTCGAGGCCCGCAGCACGGGAGCTGGCGAGCCACATGGCTCCAGCGTCGGCAACCGTCACGCTCGCGCTGTCGGCAAAATGCACGCCAGCCCGGATTTCCACCTTGGCACCAGCCGCAAAGGCGTCCACGTCCTTTTTCAGGCGGAAGGTTTTCAGCCGACGCTTTCCAGAACCGTCGAAATAATCAACGATCCATGCCGACTTTTGTTGACCGTTGGGGGCGGTCCATTCGCGCTTGCGGACTGACATGGCTGGCCTCAGAAGGGGATGGGGTCGTTGGTGTCGTCGCCCTGCTTTCCTGCTTTCTTCCCGGCTTCGTAAGCCATGGCATATATTTCGAATTCCTCGTCGGTAAGATTCCCGAGGCGCTTCCGCTCGCCACGCGGAATGGGGTACTTCTCGGAACGACCAATGCGGCTGAGGGTCAATTCCTCCTCCTCGTCCAGATGGGCACGATACTGGTCTATATCGCTTTCGCTTTGTTGCGTCTGGAAGTCGTGCCACGCCTGTTGCACTGCATCGCGCGTTCTCGGGTCTACTCCTGCAATCCGGCCAGAAACGATGCCTTCTATGGTATTTTCAAACTGCACCATGAGAGCGGCGATGTTGGCATCGCTAGTAACACCTGATTTCATTGACGCCATCATGGCGACAAGCTGACTGGCGCTCTCTTCAATGGGTGGCTGATACGGGAATTCGCGTTCCAGAATGCGAACTATTTCTGTGTTCATGGATCGGCCATGGCGCTCGGCATAGGCTTTGATGCGGTCACGAAGGCCAGGCGGAAGCCGAATTTGGAACCGTTCTGCCAGCACGCTTGGGTACTTATCATTGTCGCTCATTTGCAATGGATGCGACTTGCATCCAAAAATGTCAATACTCCGACTTGCACCCATCGAATTCCGGTGGAAACAATTCGTCATGGGTGCAAGTTGAACCCATGAACAAAAGGAGTCCTAATCATGAGTTCATTGGAAAATTCGAAGCTCGATCTTCTTTGGGGAGTTGGTGAAATCGCGAAGGCAATTGGCAGGAACGAGCGGCAAGCGTTTCACATGCTTGCGACCGGTCAGCTTCCGGCCCGCAAGATTGGTGGCCGCTGGTGCATCGAGCGCGGGCAGCTCGTGCGGTTTTTTACCGGCGATGCCGCATGACCCCAAAACGCAAAAGGCTCGACAGGGCGGCAACCCTGTCGAGCCGTATCAAAACCTCACCGACAAAAGGAAGCCATGACATGGCAAGCAATACCACACACGCCCGCACAGCGGCAATCTCGCTCGACACTGCTGAACCGACGCCTGCAGAATCGCCCGCGGCTGATCTTGCCGACGGCCTGTCTCTGACCGAAGTCATTGCAGGTTTCCGCGCTGGCATGGCCGAATTCAACGCCGGATCGGATGACTCGCACGAGCGGGCGGAGGCCACCTATAGCGCTTGGATGCACAGGCTCGAAAGCTGGAAATCACCAGCGGAAACCCTCGCTGAGGCAGTGATGGCGCTGAAACTCGCCGCTGAAGAAAACAGCGTCCACCTGGGGTCTGATGTGTCAATCGCCATGGTCGCCGCCGCGCTGGCGTTTTTCGAGAAAGAGGCTGATCGATGAGCCTGACGGCACCGGAACACCAGCACAGTGCCGCTGTCGAAGAAGCCGCCCGCTGGCTGGCCTCGCAGCCCCGCCATTCCGCGCCTGTGCCGCTCCTCCGTGAGCGGTTCGGCCTGACCGCCCTCGAGGCTTGCGAGAGCTTGGCCATGGCCCGCCGCCTGCCGATCTGGAGGGCTGGTCAATGAGCACACACCTGCACTGGATGAAACTATTCGTGGGCGATGAACTCGCCCGCACGACCCACATGAATTCTGCAGAATTCGGCGCTTATATGCTTCTCCAGATGTCGTATTGGGAAAAAGGAAGCCTACCGCCTGATGAGATCAGGCTGGCTCGAATTGCCCGCGTCAGCGAGCAAGAATGGCGCTCGATCAAGCCTCAATTGGCAGACCTGTTCGAAGAGGGCTGGACCTGTCCAAGGCTTGATGTGCAGCGCAAAGAGGCCGAGGAGCGCCACAAAAAGTTGTCTGAGAATGGTCGGAAGGGTGCCCGTTCGAGGGGCGAACAGCAAGCCAGGCTTCAAGCCGGGCTTAAGCCGGGCTTAAGCAACCAGAACCAGAACCAGAACCAGAACCATAATACAGATTCAGATGGAGAATCAGAATCAGATGGTTTTGCTTTGGAGAAAAGAGGAGGTTCAGAACTGACTATGTTCAGACCCCTTCCGAAAATGTCTGCGAAGGATGCCGCCGAGTTTATGAAACTGAATGGCCCGCCACTCGATGAAGCCCTATTCACGAGGGCTGTTCAAAAACTGATGGCCGGTGAACTGACGCTGTACGATATCGAGGGGATGGCAGCATGAAACCCGAGAAGCCGAAACAACTAAAGCATGTCTCCATTAATTAGCCTCATATCCTGCGGCTTTGAAGTAGTTTCTGCATTCCTGGACGGAGAAGAGATCGCATATTTCGCCGAGGGCTGTTGAGAGGGCATCGAAGGTTCGTGCGGCGCGTTTTCGCAGCAAGGTCTTGAGTTTGGAGAACGCCATTTCGATGGGATTGAGGTCCGGGCTGTAAGGTGGGAGGAAGAGCAGCCAAGCTCCCTTTTGCCTGACGAGTTGCTCGGCGCGGGGACTTTTGTGGAAGGCGACGTTGTCGAGGATGACAACATCGCCCTTGGCGGGTGTCGGGACGAGTTGAGTTTCGATCCAGGCCTCGAAGATGCGCCGGTTCATCGGCCTGTCGATGATCCATGGAGCTACCATTCCATGACATCGCAAGCCGGCGATGAAGGTCTGGGATTTCCAGGCACCGAAGGGGGCATGGGTGCGGTAGCGCTGGCCGCGCGGTGACCAGCCGGAGCGCTTGGTCAGCTTCGTGTTGGTCGATGTCTCGTCGATGAAGATGAGCCGTGCCAATGCCTTGTCGAGGAAGGGCTTGCGGCGTTGCGTCCACAGGTCACGCGCCCTTGCGACCTCCGTTCGATGCTGCTCGCTTGCCCGCAGAGTTTTTTTTATGGCTGAGGCCGAGCCGGTGGAGAAGCTTTCCAACGCTGGAACGATGGACGACGACGCCGCGTCCGGCAAGATCGAGGCAAAGCGCGTCGAGCGTCAGGTCGCCGTTTTCAGCCATGCGCGCCGCCACGAAGGCGTGATAATCCGCGAGCTTCCCGCCACCGACATGCCCCTGGCGTCGTGGCGAGAGCGATGCCGTCTCGCGCTTCAGGATCACAAGGTTGTTCACGAAGCGCGGCGAAACCCGAAAATGCCGGGCCGCTTCCCGGTGAGACCGACCCTCTTCGACAAAAGCGATCACCCGCTCCCGGAGTTCAACAGGATGCGATTTACCCATGACTTTCTCCCTTCCAAAAGAAGGGAATCACGATCACGCCGATTTGGGAAGCTGAATCAGATAAATGACGACATACTTTAGACCTGTTCGCCTGGGCTGACAACCGCCCATCGAACGTCATCGATGCCATGCCCGCCATCGTCGCCAAGGCGATGCGCGAACTCACCTTCAAAATCCCCAACAAGACCGGCGGTCAGGTCCTAGCGATGGAAAGGAAGCTGGCATGACCAAACCCGAAAACCGGCCCATGGCTGAGATCATCGACCTGACGCCGATCATTGTCCGCCTGATGCCTGACGTCGACCCGCAATATCCCGAGCCCGCGAAAGTCCTGGCCTTTGCCGAAAGGAGGTTGGCGTGAGTGGCGGTCAAAATCCCGGATCGATCAGTTCCACCGGCGCTCGGCACTTTTGTCATGCACGCGCACAATTCACTTGACGAAGTGCGTATTCTACATACATTAACCCCATGCAAACGGTTTCAGAGCTATCCTCATTTCGAAAATCGGCGACGGCGTCAGGGATGACTGACGAAGAGATCACCTCGCTCGTCAGCTACCTCGCTGAAAATCCGGAAGCCGGAAATGAGATCAAGGGAACCGGCGGATGTCGCAAATTGCGGTATGCCATCTCGGCCAACAACAAGGGAAAGAGTGGTGGCGTTAGGGTCATTACTTTTTTTAGCGGCCAGCACATGCCAATCTTCTTGGTGGCGGCTTTTGGTAAAAGTGCCAAGGTCAGCCTCACAAAAGCGGAACGCAATATGCTGAGATCCGTTACAGAGGAAATAGTTAAAGCGTACGCGACGAGGGTGACTCGTTTGGATGTGAAAGTAGGAGCCACAGCATGAGCAAACAAGCATTCGATCTGATCTTTGAAGGTCTGACGGAAGCGCTGGCTGTCGCCCGTGGCGAGGCGGAGCCTTTCAAACTTCACGTGCCTGCAGAAATCGATGTAAAGGAAATTCGTGCCGCAACCGGCATGACCCAAAAAGATTTCGCCTCTACATTCGGGTTTGGTCTGGACCAGCTGAAACAATGGGAGCAAGGACGCGCTCGCCCGGTACAGGGATTGAGAGCCTATCTTTTATTGATAAAGGACAACCCGAGTTATTTCATCAACGCGTTGCGCCGATTGCAAGAGGCGCTCCCGGTAGATATGTCACGTTGCGCCTAATCGCTAGCGGTGAACCAGTTCAGCCTCCAGACTTCGAGAGGAAGCCCCCGCCAATGCGATAATAGGCATGGCGGGGGGGCTCTACCCCCCCCCCCCCCCCCCCCCCCCCCCCCCCCCCCCCCCCCCCCCCCCCGATCTAGGTTCTTCACCTAGGGGGCACGCACTGCGGGTACGCGGCAGCGCACTCTTTCGGTCCGTTTTGAATTTTCATTTTCACGGTGTCCGATGCCCGTTCTCATTCGATGAAACACGTTTCTCTAAAATGGCTTCGCATGTTGATAAGCGGGCACTCGCCAAACTCGAACAGTCACACAAAAAACCCGGCTTTTGACCGGGTTTCTTTCTGCGGAATGTATGGCCGGTCAGCGCGGCCCGCCGGTCAGCGTGGTCTGTCGCGCCCTAGCCACCGCCCGGTCAGTCTGCACCCCGAGCGTTGCCTTGAACGCGTCGATTGCCGCCATGGCCGCTTTCTGTGCCGCCTCTCTGGCCTGCGCCAACACCTCGTCAGAGTGGACGCCTGTGAGCGTCACCGAGACGCTGATCGGTGCCGCTACATCGACCTGTTGCGGCTGCTGCTGTCCCCTGATCCCAGCCATCGGATCGGCCGGCGCCGGGCCTGCCCCAAGGCCCACGCGATGCCAGCCGCCCTCAAAATGGACGCCGCCGAATTGCTTCTGGTCAGCTTCCATGGCCGCAAGCTGCGCTGGCGACAGAGGGCGGGGCCGGATCGGATCGGCGACCGCAGGCAGATCGTCCCAGATCGAGCCTTCGCCGCGACCTGCCCTCGCCAGCGCGTCACCATAGGCCTGATTGGCTGACCACGGCCAAGCATTCGGATGCCGCGCCGTCCAGCGCTTGATGAATTCGCGGCGGTTCGCCTTGCGTGTGGGCTGGTCCTGGCCCGCCAACGCCGCGTCCTGTTCGTCAGACTTCTGGAGCTGGTCCGCCAGCACTTTCAAAATCGGGTTTGCGTAACTTGCAGCTGTACCGCCAATCGAGCTTTTCAGCCGTTCCCACGCTGTCGTGACATTTTCGATCCGCGAGGCTGTGTCGTCTGCAACTTTGCCGAAGTCCTCCAGCGTCGAGCCGCCCGCGTTGTCGATTTCGGTCGAAAGCTTCCGGTAATCGCCAAAGTTCTGCACCAGCGCCCGGATTGCCGCTTGTGCCTGCATGTCCTGAAAGAGCAGCGGAAGCTTCGAAAGGTCGCCTCCCGTGGCGGTTTTCGTGGCCGCGACCACCGTCGAAAGCGGGTCTAAACCTTCCTTCCTGCTCCGGTCCATCAGGCCGGGCAGGTCTATTCCAAAATCCTTAAATTTGTTCGCCGTCTCCTCGCTGTAGACCTTTGAGATCAGGTTTTCGAGATTCGTCGCGGCGCTGGAACTGTCGCCAGTCTGGCTGCGCACGACCTGAAGCGCAGCGATGATTTTCGACAGGCCAGTGTTGCCATGATAGCCAAGCGTTGCAGCCAGCGGCAGAATCGACGGCAGATATTGCGCCGAGTCTTTCGCCTCAAAGCTGCCGACCTTGCCGCCTTTCACAAGCCGGTCAAACCCGCCCTGTAACTCGGAGTCGCCAATTCCCATGGCGTGTCGGAGCCCGTAGGTTGTTTTTGCGACGTCTTCCGACGTGCCGCCGGACGCCTGCGCCGTGGTTGCAATCGGGTCCAGACCAGACAGCGCCTTGTCGAGCGTCTCACCCTGGCCGACCTGAGCTTCCAGCGCCTTGAGAACGTCGCCGAAGGGCAGGCCGGTCTTGAGCGCGACCGCCGTCAGCTTGCGAAGGACTTCCGATTTTCGCTTGCTGCTGGCCTCCGCCGTGATCATGATCCGCGACAGTGCCCGATCCTGCTCGGCAAAATCGACCAAAGCCCCCTTGCCAGCGCCGTAAATCGTCCCGACGCCAGCGTAAGCGCCAACAGCAGCGATTAGCCTGCCCGACGTGGTAGACAATAGCCCGCCGCCGCGCCGCCGCCCGCCGGGCTTGCCCTCTGCCTGTGGGCCGTGCTCCCCGTCACCAACCTGCACCGCGCCTGGCAGGACTCCGCCAATGCCGCCGCCCGGCTCGACAGGGCGGAGAGGATCGTTGATCCGTTTTTGCAGCCGCTGGATGGCCGATTCTGTGTTCAGCGCGTCATTGCGCAGCGTTCGAACAGAGACGCCGTACCGGCTCAATCCTGATTGTGCCTGACGCGCCGCCTCTGCCTGTCCCTTTAGCGCCGCCGCGACGTTCTGCAGTACACTGCGGGCAGATGTCATCTCGCTTTTCAGCCGCCCCGTGGGGTTCTGCGCGAACGCCTGCCGAAGCTGCTCAAAGCGGCCCCGTGCCGTGGTCAGTTCCTGCCCCAGCTGGTGCAGGCCCTTCTTGGCCTCGCGGAATTCCGAAATTGCCGCGCTCTTGGCCTTGAGCTTGTCAAGCTCCTGTTGGAGGCGCTGAAATGCCGGTTTGGCGTCCTTGCCGAATTTCGACAGCGCCTTGTCAGTAGCGCCGATGTTCTTTCCGACGGCCAAGGCCGGGCCTGATATCGCGTCGATCAATTGGAGCCGCAACGATGCGACCCGGCTTGCGCCTTCTGCCATGGTGGAAAAATCCTTTCGAGTTGCCAATTTGTTCACGGGATGATAGCGTAAAACATCAGAAATTCCAGAAAAGACCAATGATCCAACCAGTCACCAGCCGATTTCTAGCGGATATGTTCGCAGTCTGCCCCAGGACTGTGCTTTTCCGCGCCCGCGCAATCGGGCTGCAGTTCAAAACCACGAAGCGCGTTGCCACCCAATTCAGCGCCGCGAATGCGCTCGCTATGGTGATCCACGACGGCCTCATTGCCGAGGGGTTCACGCCAGCCGGTGCCGCCGTGATCGTCAGGCCGATTGCGCGGCTTATCCCGGCCTGTCTCGATGATGCTGGTTATGAGCCGTATGCGATTTTCCTGCCCGGCGGCGAGTTCGTCAGCACCGACACGGCAGCACTTGCCTTCGTCGCGGCAGAATGGGCCGCAGACGGCCATGGGCGGGCTGTCGTGATCAACGTCGCCACTACTGTCCACCGCGCTGCCGTGCGCCTGGCTGAGGCCACAAGCCAGAAGGAAACCGCCGCATGACCATCCACACCCGCGCCGCCGCTCCGGCTGTCGGCAGCCTCAATGTCGAGGCCCGCACCGTCGATCTAGTATTTTCGACCGAGTCACCCGTGCGCCGCACGTCATGGGAAACCGGCGCTTTTGATGAAGTGCTTGTTTGCACGGCCAAGGCCATCGACACCACCCGCCTGAATGGCGGCATGACCCTGTTGGACTCGCATCGCAACGGTTCCAATGCCTTCCGGCTTGGCAGCATCCTGCCCGGCTCTCTGCGCATCGCGCAGGGTCAGGCAATCGTGACCGCAAAATTCAGCCGCAACCCGACTGCCGAAGCGCTGTTTCAAGACCTGATTGATGGTCACATCCTGCCGATCAGCGTCGGCTACAGCATCGAAAAAGAAGAGGTGGACATGACCACCACCCCGCCCACTGTCCGCGCCACCCGCTGGACTCCCCTCGAAATCAGCGTTGTCCAGATCCCTGCCGATCCCAACGCAAAAACCAGACAAAAGGAGGCCACGATGGCCGATGAACACGACGACATTGAAACCCCGGTTCTCACCCGCGCCGAACTCAAGCGCCAAAAAGAACTGCGCAAGTTTGACGCCTTTGCACGCAGCAGGTTCCCGAACGAATACCAGCCCGAGGCGCTCCAGCGCAGCATCGATGCAGGCACGTCCGTCGAGGCATTCCGTGATGCCATGATCGATCATATCGCCGAGCGCCAGGAACGCGCCCCGACCTTCCCGGTATTCGACTCATCCACGATTGACCGCGACACCAGCGACCGCCGCGAGCGCGATGCCATGCGCTCTGCCCTTGTGTCCAGGCTGACCGGCGTAGCGCCGTCGGAGGAATCCCGCCAATTCGTCGGTCGCTCGCTGCTCCAGCTTGCCGAACACACGCTCCAGCGCCGTGGCGTGAACACCTCGTTCCTCAACAAGCACGAGCTTCTGGAACGTGCCATGCACAGCTCGAGCGACTTCCCGGTGCTGCTCCAGGGCGTTGGTGAGCGCGTGATGCTGGATGCATACGAGGTGGCGAAATCCCCGATCCGGCAGGTACTCACCAGGACCGGCACCATGTCCGACTTCCGCAAAAAGACCGTCGTCATGGTCGGAGAACTGGGCTTGCTGGAACGGCTGAGCGAAAAGGGCGAAATCACGAGCACCACCCGCGCTGAAACATCTGAGGGTTACAAGCTCGAAACCTTCGCCCGCATGTTCTCGATTTCGCGACAGGCCCTGATCAATGACGATCTGGGCGCATTCTCCAACATGGCTGCCGCGTTCGGCCAAGCCGCTGGCCTGACTGAAAACATCCTGTTGTTCAGCCTTCTCAACAGCAACCCGGTAATGGCAGAAGACAACACAGCGCTGTTCCATGCCAACCACGGCAACCTTGCGCCCGCAGGAACCTCGCTGAATGAGTCCGCGCTGTCCGACGCCCGCAAGGCCATGCGCAACCAACGGGCATTTGGCAATGCCGGTGGCTTCATGTCGCTCCAGCCGGCATATTTGCTGGTCGGCCCCGAACTGGAAACCCAGGCGGAAAAGCTGCTGCGCACGATCAACCCGACGACGACGGCGGATGTTTCTGTCTTCGCCGGTCGGCTTGAGCTGCTGGTGGAACCGCAGATCCAGGGCTCGGAATGGTACGTGTTCTCCAGGCCCGCGCAGGCCCCGGTGCTCGAAATCTCCTATCTTGATGGCCACCAGGGACCGACCGTCGAAATGGAACAGGCGTGGTCGACCTTGGGGGCAAGCTGGCGAGCATTCATCGATATGGGCGTGGGCGTGCTGGACTATCGCGGAGCCTACAAGAACCCCGGCCTCTGATTGATTTCCCTCTGCTGGTAGCTTCGCGCTTGTCCAACAGCAGCGAGAAGGGCGGATCGGAGAGAACGACCAGGATGGTGTGCCCGCGGGCTGTTCCGTTGCACGTGACCCGAGCCATCCACCCCGACCATCCCCGTGGGATGGTCACCGGCCTGCGGAAAAGGGCCGTCAAGAGCCGTCCGACCTTCCCTGTCGTGTCGGACGGCTTTTCTGTTTCCAGCCATTGAAAAGGATACCCACATGCTCATTGATCGCTTTGACCGCATGGTGAACCGCGTGACCGACCGCACCTTCAGCACCCGGATCGTCATCGAGCCGCAAGTCAAATCCCCCAATGGCCGCCCCAAGGCCGATAACAGCCGGGATTGGATCGAAACCGGAGCGATACTCTCTGTCGCGCCCGACGACGGGAATTTCCAGAAAGGCGACCGTTCGGCCGGTGGACAGAACGACCTGCGCAGCACAGTCCCAGGCCGGACATGGATGGCGTCCATCACGCTCAAGTGTGCCACCGCAGGCCCGCGCTCCTACATCGATGAGCTGAATATGCCGATCCAGGGCGACAGGGTGACCCGTCCATTCAACCCGGAATGGGGGGTGTTCACGATCCAGCGCGTGCTGCCTGATGCCGGTGGCCGGGTCGTGCTGGTGCTGACCGCATTGCCCGAGGCAGGGCCAAAGCGCGGGTAATGGGGCCTCTACCGCCCCCCCGGTCTAGGTTCTTCCCCTGCCACCCACGCACTGCGGGTACGCGGCAGCGCATTCTATCGGTCCGTTTTGAAATTTCATTTTCGCTGTTCCCGATTCCCGTTTTTGGCCACGGTAGCGGGCAAACCGTCTTTGCGTTCAAGGGCCGGGCATTCCAAAGCCGGGAACTGGCCATCCGCCGCGCCGGGGAACTGCTGAAGCAGATCGAGCCGGCGAAGGGCGGGGATAGAAAGTCCGTCGAATATCAAACTGACACTACCGACAGTTTGATTACCAGAACAGACGCTGCCAGATCCGCAGGCATGTCTGAACGCCAGCAGGTCACCGCCATCCGCGTTGCCAACGTCCCGTCCCGGCCCAGTCATTCGAGGCCCGCCCCAAGATGCGCCTGTCGGCAGTCGATAATTTTTACCTGTCAATCAAGCGATGTTCGATAAGGCGGGGTTATGGTTTCGGTGATCGGTCTGGATCGGGCAGAGTGGCAAGAATCGGCCCCTATCACGGCTTCCCATGTTGCATTCCATGTCGCATGGATTTGCCGGGAGCCCTTGCAAATCAAGGGAAAAGCCCGGAATCACAGGGGATTTGCTGCAACATGGTGCGACATGGATTTTAGGGTGTGCATTCCCGTATGAGGTTGATTTTATTGGTGATTCCGACGCGATTCGAACGCGTGACCCCCAGATTAGGAATCTGGTGCTCTATCCTGCTGAGCTACGGAACCACTTGCAGCATTCAAATACAGAACTGTCGCGGCTTCGCCAAGGGGGTCTGGCGAAGGATCTGCACAGTGGCGGGGTTTATCGGGCGGCAAGCCGGGTTTCAGCGAGCTTCACCCAGTAGGAAATGCCGTGCGGGATGATGTCGTCGTTGAAATCGTAGCCGGGATTGTGCAGGCCCGCGGTGTCGCCATTGCCGAGGAAGATGAAGGCGCCGGGGCGGGCGTTCAGCATGTAGGAGAAATCCTCGCCGCCCATCATCGGGTCGGTGTTGCCATCCACATGCTGCGGACCGGCAATCGCTGTCGCCGCGTCGATGGCGTGGCCGGTTTCGTCGGCGTGGTTCACCGTCACCGGGTAGTTGCGCATGTAGGAGACATTTGCCTGCGCCCCGTGGGCGGCGGCAAGCCCCTGGCAGATCTCGCGGATCCGGGTTTCGGCCTGATCGCGCATTTCCGGCTTCAGGGTGCGGACAGTACCGCCGAAAGTCGCGGTGTCCGGGATGATGTTGCTGGCAAAGCCGGCGTGGAATTTCGTCACCGAAACCACGACCGACTGCAGCGGATCGGCATTGCGCGCGGCAATCATCTGCAGGTTCGAGACCATCTGGGTGGCAATCGCAATCGGGTCGATGGTGCGGTGCGGCTGGGCTGCATGGCCGCCGCGTCCGGTCACGGTCACGCTGAATTCGTCGGTCGAGGCCATGATCGGCCCGCGCCTGGTGGCGAAATGGCCGACGGGCAGGCCCGGCAGATTATGCAGGCCATAGACCTCCTCGATGCCGAATCGCTCCATCATGCCGTCCCTGACCATCAGGTTGCCGCCACCGCCGCCCTCTTCGGCGGGCTGGAAGATGACAGCGACATTGCCGGTGAAATTGCGCGTCTCGGCGAGATATTTCGCCGCACCCAACAGCATCGCGGTGTGGCCGTCATGGCCGCAGGCATGCATCTTGCCGGGGATGGTCGAGGCCCAGGGCTTGCCGGTGACTTCACTGAGCGGCAGGGCATCCATGTCGGCCCGCAGGCCGATGGTGCGGCCGGAGGGATTGCGGCCCCGGATCAACCCCACCACGCCGGTGCGTCCGAGGCCTTCCACCACCTCGTCGACACCGAATTCCTTGAGCTTTTCGGCAACGAAACGGGCAGTTTCGACAACGTCGAACAGTAGCTCGGGATGGCTGTGGATCTTTCGGCGCCATCCGGCGACTTCGTCCTGCAATTCAGCGGCCCGGTTCAAGATTGGCATATGATCATCCTGTTTCGCATCGCGGCAAAGTCGGGCGGGCGGCTGCACCGGAGCCCGAGAACTCAAGTGTTGACCCGATGGCTTACCTTTGCCATTTCTATTCCCTATAGGCTAAAAACACGAGCCTGACGACCTGTTCACCGACATTTTGAGGATTACCGTGCTTCTAAAACAGACACTGCTGACGCATGGGGTGAAGCGCGCCCTGATCGCCGTTTCGCTTCTCGCTGTCGCGGCGATGCCGTTTCAGGCCGCTGCAAATCCGCGCATTGTCGTCGATGTCGGCTCGCTGAAGGTGCTTGACCAGGAGCAGGCATTCCGCAAATGGTACCCGGCATCGCTGACCAAGCTGATGACCGCCTATGTCACCTTCCGGGCGCTGCGGGCCAATGAGATCAGGCTCGATGGCCTGGTGACAATGAGCAAGCGTTCAAGCGGCCAGCCGGCCAGCAAGATGTATTACAAGCCCGGCCAGCAACTGACGCTCGACAGCGCGCTGAAGATCATGCTGGTCAAATCCGCCAACGATATCGCGGTGGCAATTGCCGAGACGGTGGGCGGCAGCCAGGAAAATTTCGTCACGCGCATGAATGCCGAAGCGCAGCGGCTCGGCATGGGGGCCACCCGTTTCATCAATCCGAACGGTCTTCCCGGCAAGGGGCAATATACGACCGCCCATGATCTCGCCCTGCTGGCCGTGACGATCCGGCGCGAATTCCCGGAATATGCCGGCTATTTTGCCCTTGAGGGCATCGATACCGGCAAGCACCAGTATCCGAACTACAATCTGCTGATCGGCCGGTTCGACGGGGCGGACGGGATGAAGACCGGCTTCATCTGCGCTTCGGGTTTCAACCAGATCACCTCGGCCACCCGCAATGGCCGCACCGTCGTCAGCATCGTGCTCGGCACGGAAAGCCTTGCGGCGCGGGCTGACATGTCTGCCGATCTCCTGCAGAAGGCGCTGGTCACTCCTGCCATCAACAGCCCGCGGCTCGACCGGATGGTCCCGGATGCGGATGCGGCGCTGGATGTCGCCGATATCAGCGCCGAGATATGCAGCAGCAAGGGTGCCAAGGTGCGCAGCGAGACCCGCGACGAGGAAGGCAAGATGAAACTCGTCTCGCCCTATGTCCATGAAATGGACCATACGCCTGCCTTCGTCTTCGCAGGGCTCATTCCCGGGTCTGAGCCCGTGGTGGCTGCTGCCGATGTCGGAAAAAAGCCGAAGAAGGGGTCCGGCCACAAGACCTCCGGCGGCAAGAAGCATCACGCCAAAAAGGCTGCGGAAAAAACGACGGCTGCCAAAAAGGCCGCCGGGGACGAGGGCGACACCACGGTGCCGCTGCCAAAGCCGAAACCCAGGCCGGCGAAGGGCTGAGCGATGACGCGCGCACTCCGCCGCATCCCCGTCACCATCATCACCGGCTTTCTCGGAGCGGGAAAATCGACATTGCTCAACCGGATCCTGAAAGATCCCGGCATGCGCGACTGCGCGGTGATCATCAATGAATTCGGCGATGTCGGCATCGATCACCTGCTGGTCGAAAGCTCGGGCGACAATATTGTCGAACTCTCGGATGGCTGCCTCTGCTGTACCGTTCGCGGCGAACTGATCGACACTCTGGCCGATCTCATCGACCGCATGCAGACCGGGCGGCTGAAGGCCCTGCGCCGGGTGGTGATCGAAACCACCGGGCTTGCCGATCCGGCACCGGTGATGCAGTCGGTGATCGGCAATCCTGTTATCGCCGAACATTTCGGGCTGGAGGGCATGGTGACGCTGGTCGACGCCGTGAATGGCGAAAGCACGCTCGACAACCATCATGAAGCCGTCAAGCAGGCGGCGGTTGCCGACCGGCTGGTGCTGACCAAGACCGATCTTGCCGATCCCGAAGCGATCTCGCGTCTGGTTGCGCGGCTGGCCGTTCTCAATCCGCGCGCCATCCTGAGCTTCGCGCAGGACCAGGCCACAGCGGCCATGGACCTGCTCGACAACGGGCTTTATGACCCCGAGGCCAGGACCGCCGATGTCCGCCGCTGGCTGGGCGAGGAAGCACTTGCCGGGTGCCGGGACGAGGCCTGCCGGAATCCCGCCCATGACCACGGTCATGGGCGTGACCACGGTCATGGAGACCACGGGCATCATCATCACCATCATGCCCATGAGGTCACCCGTCACAGTGCCTCGATCCGCTCGTTTTCGATCCTCCATGACAGGCCGGTGTCGCCGATGGCGCTCGACATGTTCATCGATCTCCTGCGCTCGGCGCATGGGGAAAAGCTGTTGCGGATGAAGGCCATCGTGCAACTCTCGGATTATCCCGAGCGCCCCGTGGTCCTGCATGGGGTGCAGTCGGTGTTCCATCCGCCGGTGCGGCTGGCTGCCTGGCCCGATCCATCCGACCGGCGCACCCGGCTGGTGCTGATCACCCGTGACCTGCCCGAGCAGTTCGTCACCGATCTCTTCGATGCCTTTACCGGCAAGCCCGCCATCGACAGGCCGGACCGCGCCGCGCTGGAGGACAATCCGCTCGCCGTGCCGGGCATGCGGTTTTAGAGTCTGTCTGGTTCACATTGAACCAGACAGACTCTAATTCCCTTTGTTTTCGTTTGTCTTTTCGGGAAAACCGGATTCCAAACGCAAAACTTCGTTTGCGTGTTTTCCCTGACAAACTCTAGACCGGGGAACCTTTCCGGCGGATCAGAAACCGGTGGCCGGTCGCCGTCTTTTCCTGCGACAGCAGGTCGTGGCCGTCTTCGTTGCAGAAATGCGGGATGTCTATGCCGGCCAGAGGATCTGTCGTCTCGACCAGCAATGTCGTGCCGGGCGGCATCTGGCGCATCTTCCTGCGCGTCTTGATGACCGGCAGCGGGCATTTCAGGCCCCTGAGATCGTAGACTTCAGGGGCGGAGCTGTTGCCGGAAGGCGTGTTCATTGGGCAGACCAGAACTTCCAGAACGGCTTTTTCCCCGGGGCATTGGCGGCTGTTGTCACCGGCGCATTCGGGTTTGGCAAGGGTACCGGCACGGGGGCGGAGGCTGTGTCCGGGTTGACGGTCCCCGCTCCGGTATGCTGCGCCGCAGCCTTGTTGTCCGCAGGCTTCAGGGTGTTGGCGGCGGTCCTGCTGCCATCGGGCGCGGTTGCCTCTTTTTTCAGGTCGCGTTTTGTCAGGCGTGGATCGGAACTGTTCTGCAGCGCCTGATAATCCGCGATGCTGACCAGCTTGCCAGCCTCCAGCGCCGAGCCGGTCGGGGCATAGGCGAGTTCCTTGCCCTTGCGGGTGCTGGCCACCACGGCCTTGCGTTCGGCTTCGGTCGGATCATACCAGACCTTGTCCTCATATTTGCGCAGCGCCGCCGCATAGTCGGCATCGTATTTGGCATTGTATTTGGTGAGGGCAGCCTGCAGTGCCGGAGGGGTCACCGTCGCCGGGCAGGCACCGGAGGGGTTGAAGCCCTTGCCGCCGGAATCCTGGTTGAAGACATAGGTCTTGTTGCAGACATTGACCTCGGGCGGCCGCTTGGTCACCTCGAAATTGTCATAGCCGACCTTCAGCATCTTCCAGAATTCATAATTGGGGCTGAGCCGGTGACGGGCCATGTTCTCTGCCGTCATGCGGAAGGGCAGCGCCTGCAACTGCACGGTCTGCTGGCCGCCGCGGAACGCATCGCGGGCGAGCGCGTAGATTTCCAGAACCTGTTCGTCGGTCATCGAATAGCAGCCGGACGATGAACAGGCGCCGTGGATCATCAGGTTGGTCCCCTGGCGTCCGAGCGAGCGGTCGTAGCTGTTGGGATAGCCGGTATTGATCGCCAGGTAATATTTCGAATTCGGATTGAGGTTGGCGCGGGTCAGCTGGTAGAAGCCCTCGGGTGCCTGACGGTCGCCTTCCTTGACCTTGGGGCCGAGGCGGCCCGACCAGGCACAGATCTTGTATTCGGCAATCTTGTCGAAGCGATTGTCGCTCTTGGCCTTCCAGACCTCAAGCTCGCCTTCTTCCTTCAGGATGCGCAGCATGATCGGCGAGGTGGTCGCCATCCCCATCTGCCGCATCTTTTCGACGATCTTGCCGGAAAGCTGGTATTCGACCTTGTTGGAAACCTTCGACAGGTCGATCGATTCCAGGCTTTCGGTGCAGCCGGAAAGGAGGGGCGCCAGGAGGCCCAGGAGCATGACAAGATGACGAGTGCGCATTCCGGATTGCCCGCGAAGTCTTTGATAAACGAGGGCCCAGGGCCCGGGAGACCGAACCATAGGAGCTTATGCTTCACAAATCGTTAACCAATCGGACAACGAATGCTCAAGCAAAAAATGCAAACGAACCGATGGCGGTTCACGGTCGTGTGCGTCGTGACGCGCCAGCCTGTCCCGGACCAGATGCCCAGAAATCACGTCATGATTATGGCTGGCACCACCGCCATGCCGCATTCCATTGTCTGTCAGGTCTGAGTGAACCTGACAGTCTCTAGAGATTGCGGCCGATATTCAGGAATTTCTGGCGGCGGTCCGCCCGGACTGCATCGCCCGAGAGCGGAGCGAGTTCGCCAAGCGCCCTGGCGATCACGTCGCCGGTGGCATTGATCACCTGGGCGGGGTCGCGATGCGCGCCGCCGACCGGTTCCTTGATGATGCCGTCGATGACACCGAGGCCCTTCAGGTCCTCTGCCGTGATCTTCATGTTGGTCGCGGCTTCCTTGGCGCGGGTGGAATCGCGCCAGAGGATCGAGGCCGCCCCTTCCGGCGAGATGACGCTGTAGATCGCATGTTCCAGCATGTAGACCCGGTTGCCGGTGGCAATCGCGATGGCACCGCCCGAGCCGCCTTCGCCGACGATCACCGAAATGATCGGGGCGCGCAGGTTGAGGCACATTTCGGTCGAGCGGGCGATGGCCTCCGCCTGGCCGCGTTCTTCCGCGCCGACGCCCGGATAGGCCCCGGCCGTGTCGACCAGCGTGATGACCGGCAGGCCGAAGCGGTCGGCCATTTCCATGACGCGGATCGCCTTGCGGTAGCCTTCCGGACGGGCACTGCCGAAATTGTGCAGGATGCGGGATTTGGTGTCATGGCCCTTTTCCTGGCCGATGACGGCAACCGCCTGGCCGCGAAACCGGGCAAGACCTGTCTGGATGGCGGCGTCCTCGCCGAAACGGCGGTCGCCTGCCAGCGGCGTGAAATCGTCAAACAGGGCGGAGGCATAGTCGATGAAATGCGGACGCTGCGGATGGCGCGCCACCTGGGTCTTCTGCCAGGCATTCAGCTGCGAATAGATGTCGCGCATGGCATCGCGAGCACGTGCTTCCAGCCGGGTAATTTCTTCGGACGTATCGATGCTCTGGTCTTCCTGAGCAAGCTTTTTCAGCTCGTGAATCTTACCTTCGAGATCCGAGATGGGTTTTTCGAAATCGAGATAATTATGCATGTCAAACGTTTCCGATCCTGATGGCGGGCCGCCCTTGCACGTCCGCCATGGCGGACAGGTCCTGGAACAAAGGTTGTTCTAATCCTTGTTTTTGCCCTGTTTGGCAAGGGGGTGGTGGGTTTGAACCAGCTGATGCAGCCGTTCTTCCAGAACATGGGTGTAGATTTGTGTGGTTGAAATGTCCGAGTGGCCCAAAAGCTCCTGCACGACGCGCAAATCCGCACCGTTTTGCAGGAGATGACTGGCAAAGGCGTGGCGCATGACATGCGGCGAGAGGGCGGAGGGCGACAGTCCGGCACGGATCGCCAGCCCTTTCAGATCCCGCGCAAAGACCTGCCGCGAGAGATGGCCCTGCTCGCCGCCGGCCGGAAACAGCCACGGGCTTTCGTCCGGCACTCCGGCTGCCGCGACGGCTGCGGCCTTGAGCGTCCCGTAGGTCTTCAGGGCCGCAATCGCCGAGCGCGACAGTGGCACCAGCCGTTCCTTGTTGCCCTTGCCGCGGATCACCAGGAAGCGGCCTTCCTGATCGAGCACCCGGACAGGAAGCGACACCAGTTCGCTGACCCGCATGCCGGTGGCATAGAGAAGTTCGATCAGCGCCAGCATCCTGACCCGTGCGAGCTGATCGGGCCCCGGCGCTGCGGCCTCGCGCGCGGCTTGCTCCAGCAGCCGTGAGACCTCGTCCACCCGCATGGTCTTCGGCAGGGGCCGGATCTTCTTCGGCGCATCGAGGATGCCGGTCGGGTCGTCGCCGCGCAGGTTTTCGGCATAGAGGAACCTGTAGAACTGGCGGATCGCCGACAGGCGCCGGGCCTGCGAACTCGCGGCAAAACCCTGCGCCGCCATCGACTGGAGATAGGCACCGAGATCGGCGCTTGCCGCCTCGGCAAGGCGCAGGCCCCGGGCTTTCAGATGGGCGTGGAGATCTTCGAGGTCGCGCTGGTAGGAGGAAAGCGTGTTTGCCGCTGCCCCGCGCTCGGCGCTCATCATTTCGAGGAAATTTTCGACATAGGAGAGGCCGGGGTCCCTCATGGCTGCGGCTGGCTTGCCGGTTGAGCCGGGGGGGCGGCACCTGCCTGCGGCGTGACCGGCAAGGGTGCCTCCGGTTTTGGCGGGTTCAGCTTTTCCGAGGGGATGCGCACCGTGACGTCGCGCTCGCGGGGCACGACCAGAATGCTGAGCGCCACCATCGATCCGTAGATGACGGCGGCAATCATCGCCAGTACGGTCAGGAACCGGAAAAGGGTCGGCATGTCTTCTCCTTGCTTGCACACCCGCTCTTTATGGATAAGCCGGGCTGCAGTTGCAAGAACAGTGCGAAGCCTTGCGCTTTATCTGGTCCGGTGACTTGACGCTTCCGGTGCATTTGCCGATACGATCATGGATACGAAGTGTGGTCAGGCCGATGAGCGAATTAATAACGATTGTACCTGAAACCTTGCGCGACAAAGCGCGGGCAGCTCTTGGCAAGCGCAATCTCATTCTTGTCGGGCTGATGGGGGCGGGCAAGTCCTCCGTCGGGCGCATCCTTGCCACCCAGCTTTCCATTCCCTTCATCGATACGGATGCCGAAATCGAGCGGGTGTCGCGCATGACCATCGCCGAACTGTTTGCCGCCTATGGCGAGCAGGAGTTCCGGGCGCTGGAATCACGGGTGATCAAGCGCATTCTGCGTACCGGCCCGCGCGTGGTGTCGACCGGCGGCGGTGCCTTCATCAATGACCGAACCCGGCGCTTCATCAAGCGGGGCGGGTTGTCGCTCTGGCTGAAGGCGGATCTCGACGTGCTCTGGGAACGGGTCAACAAGCGCGATACCCGGCCGCTGCTGAAAACCGAGAACCCGAAGAAGACGCTCGAAGACCTGATGAACGCCCGCTATCCGGTCTATGCCGAAGCCGACATGACCGTGATGTCCAGGGATGTGCGCAAGGAGCGCATGGCTACCGAGGTGCTGGCCGCGATTGCCGGAGTGCCCTTTATCGAAAGTGAAGACGAATGAGCTTTTCCTCCCTCACCAAGGTCCATGTTCCTCTCGGCGAACGCGCCTATGACATTCTGATCGGTCCGGGCCTGATCGCCCGTGCGGGCGCGGAAATCGCCGCCCGCGTGAAGGGCCGCAAGGCCGCCATCATCACCGACAGCAATGTCGCCGCCCATTATCTTGCGCCGCTCGTCGACAGTCTTGCCTCGGCTGGCATTTCCGCCGTGCCGGTCATCCTGCCGCCGGGCGAGAAGACCAAGAGCTTCGAACCGCTGATCGAGGCGACCGACAAGGTGCTCGAAGCCCGCATCGAGCGCAATGACATGGTGATCGCGCTCGGCGGCGGGGTGATCGGCGATCTCGCCGGTTTCGTTGCGGGCATCGTGCGGCGCGGCGTGCGCTTCGTCCAGATCCCGACTTCGCTGCTTGCCCAGGTCGACAGTTCCGTCGGCGGCAAGACCGGGATCAACAGCCGCCATGGCAAGAATCTTGTCGGTGTCTTCAACCAGCCGGATCTGGTGCTGGCCGACAGCGAGACGCTCGAAACCCTGTCGCCGCGCGAATTCCGGGCCGGTTATGCCGAGGTGGTCAAATACGGGCTGATCGACAAGCCTGATTTTTTCGACTGGCTGGAAACCAATGCCGGTGCCGTCTTTGCAGGCGGGCAGGCGCGCATTCATGCGATTGCCACCAGCTGCCAGGCGAAATCCGACGTGGTGGTGGCGGACGAGCGGGAAAACGGCGCTCGGGCGCTGCTCAACCTCGGCCACACCTTCGGCCATGCGCTGGAAGCCGCGACCGCCTATGACAGCGCCCGTCTGGTGCATGGCGAGGCGGTTGCCATCGGCATGGTGCTCGCCCATGATTTTTCGGCACGGCTCAACCTTGCCAGCCCCGATGACGCGCGCCGGCTGGAGGCGCATCTGAGATCCGTCGGCCTGCCGGTCTCGATGCAGCAGATTCCGGGATCGCTGCCGGGGCCGGAACGGCTGATGGAGGCCATCGGCCAGGACAAGAAGGTCAGGGACGGCAAGCTCACCTTCATCCTGACCCGCGGCATCGGCCAGTCCTTCGTCGCCGATGATGTGGCCGCCAGTGAAGTCTTGAGCTTCTTGCAAGGGAAACATCCGGGATGACCGACCATACGACGCTTGGCATTCTGTCCGAATACTGGCTGACCTTCCTGTCGATCGTCGGGCTGCTGGTCGCCTCGGGCTTCTTTTCCGGCACCGAAACGGCGCTGACCGCCACTTCGCGGGCGCGGATGCATACGATGGAGGCGAATGGCGAGGTGCGGGCCGGTATCGTCAACCGGCTGATCGACCGGCGCGACCGGTTGATCGGGGCATTGCTGATCGGCAACAGCGCCGTCAACATCCTGGCCTCGTCGCTGACGACCAGCCTGTTTCTGAGCCTGTTCGGCGAGACAGGCGTGGTCATTGCCACGCTGATCGTCACGGTGCTGGTGGTGGTGTTTTCGGAAGTGCTGCCGAAGAGCTGGGCGATATCCTCCCCGGACCGCTTCGCCCTTGCCGTGGCACGCCCCACCCGGATCTTCGTCGCAGTCGTCGGCCCGGTTTCCACCGGCATCAACCATTTCGTCCGCCATGTGCTTGGCGTCTTCGGCGTCACCCTGTCCTCGGAAAGCTCCATGCTGTCGGCACATGAGGAAATCCGTGGCGCGGTCGACCTCCTGCACCGCGAGGGTTCGGTGGTCAAGGCGGACCGCGACCGGCTCGGCGGCGTGCTCGATCTCGGCGAACTCGAAGTCTCCGACATCATGATCCACCGCACCTCGATGCGGGCGATCAATGCGGATGACAAGCCGGAAGTGGTGGTCCGCCAAATTCTCGAAAGCCCCTATACCCGCATGCCGCTCTGGCGCGGCTCGATCGACAACATCATCGGCCTCGTCCATGCCAAGGACCTGCTGCGGGCCTTGGCGGAGCCGAATGTCGAGCCGGAAAATCTCGATATCGTCAAGATCGCCCAGAAGCCCTGGTTCGTGCCCGACACGACCAATCTCAAGGACCAGCTCAACGCCTTCCTGCGCCGCAAGGTGCATTTTGCCGTCGTGGTCGACGAATATGGCGAAGTGCAGGGGATCGTGACGCTTGAGGATATCCTGGAAGAAATCGTCGGTGATATTGCCGACGAGCACGATCTGGAAATCCAGGGCGTGCGGGCGGAAGCGGACGGGTCGGTGGTCGTCGATGGCTCCGTGCCGATTCGCGATCTCAACCGGGCGCTCGACTGGAACCTGCCGGACGAGGAGGCGACGACGATTGCCGGTCTCGTCATCCACGAATCCATGACCATCCCGGAAGAGCGCCAGGCCTTCACCTTCCATGGCAAGCGGTTCATCATCATGAAGCGTGAGAAGAACCGCATCACCAAGCTGCGCATCCGCCCCGCAGAAGATCCCCGTCCTGATGAGCATGGTTAACGGAACCTGAAGGCGGGCCTTTGTGTTTTGTCCCTGAAGACTGTTTTTCCAGAGGAAAACGGTTCCTATCGGCGGAGTGGACAGCAATGACGTCAATCGTGGAAACCGCCTGTGTTGCGTCTTTGCTGGGGTTTGCGCTGCTCCTTGTCTTCGCGCCCGCACATGGGGCGGAGATTGCCTGTCCGCAGACATGCAGGGTCAGCATATTTGCCATGGCCCCTGTCCTTGACCAAGGCGCGACCAAGGCCATTGCGCCGTGCATCATCAATGCCGTGTCAGTCAAACCGGCAGACTGAAGGCCTCTCTTTGCGAATAGACGGACTCCAAGAAAATTTGTTTTCGTTTGTCTTTTCGGGAAAACCGGATTCCACTTTTCCCTGACAGACTCTAAGGTATTGCGCGTTACCAGCGTACCGGTTCGCCCGGTGCGGAGGGCTCTATCGCCAGCGCGTGCAGGCCGCGCTCCAGTTCCGGCTTCAGGAGATCGCTGACGGCCCGGTGGCGGGCAAGCCGCGGCATGCCGGCAAAGCAGGCGGCTACAATGCGTACACGCAGATGGCTCTCCCCGGTCCCGTCCATTCCCGGCTGATGGCCGGCATGAAGGTGACTTTCGTTGATCACTTCGAGACGCTCGGGCACCAGCGCCTGGCGCAGGCGCGCGTCAATCGTGTCTGTGAGTGTGGACATCTTTGGTTTCCGTTCCCGTCGGCGTTGAATCCCGGCGAGATTCACCGGTCGACAGTAATTTTGATGCAAAACATCTTACAAAGCCTGCAACATTCCGCTTTGTCAATTCTTGTTGTGAGAGGCGTGACGGCCCATACTCTGTGCACCCTGCGCCGGATGTTGCGCTTCGGGGACACAGCAAGATTTTCGCAGGGACGCTCACTCCTTTCCCCACGATTTCCACAGATTCAGGACTATACGCTAGGCCGCATGAAGCTTGATTCCAAATATTTCGACCGCATCCGTACCCGGCGCAAACGCGTGGAGAGCGCGGAGCCTGCGGCACCAGAATGCCAGTGGGATGGCTGCACCGAGAAGGGTGCTCACCGCGCGCCAGTCGGACGCAACGCGGAGGGCTCCTTTTTCATGTTCTGCTTCGAGCATGTGAAGGAATACAACAAGGGCTACAACTACTTCTCCGGCCTGTCGGATGGCGAGATCGCCCGTTACCAGAAGGAGGCGATCACCGGCCATCGTCCGACCTGGACCGTCGGCGTCAATGGCGCGGCCCGCTCGGCGCCGCTGCATGCCGATATCGGTTCGGCGCAGGCAAGCGGGCGGCTCAAGGATCCCTTCGGCTTCGTGCGCCAGTCCCGCGTCGGCGGCAACCGGGCGCCGCAGGAGCGCAAGCTCAAGGTTCTCGAGACCAAAGCCTTCGATACTCTCGGCCTGAAACCGAATGCCACCGCCACGGACATCAAGTCGCGCTATAAAGAGCTTGTCAAAAAGCACCATCCGGACGCAAATGGCGGAGACAGGGGCTCAGAAGAACGTTTTCGGGCGGTTATTCAGGCCTATCAATTGTTAAAGCAGGAAGGTTTCTGTTAGAGGCGTGCACACGCGCCTGAACGGAGGCCACCAAAGAGGCCACAAAAGAGGAAGTGCGGCCGGGCAGGATAACTGCTCGCCCTGGAGAGACGATGAGCAAAGTTGAACTTGATTATTCCAATCTGCCCGACACGACGATCTCGGTTCGCGATGTCTTCGGGATCGATTCCGACATCCGCGTTCCCGCCTACAAGGCTGGTGGCCCCTATGTGCCGGATCTCGACCCGGACTATCTGTTCGACCGCGACACCACGCTCGCCATTCTCGCGGGCTTTGCCCACAACCGCCGCGTCATGGTGTCGGGCTTCCACGGTACCGGCAAGTCGACCCATATCGAGCAGGTCGCAGCGAGGCTGAACTGGCCCTGCGTGCGCGTCAATCTCGACAGCCATGTCAGCCGCATCGACCTGGTCGGCAAGGATGCCATCGTCGTCAAGGACGGCATGCAGATCACCGAATTCAAGGACGGCATCCTGCCCTGGGCCTACCAGCACAATGTGGCGCTGGTGTTCGACGAATATGACGCAGGCCGACCAGACGTGATGTTCGTCATCCAGCGCGTGCTGGAATCCTCCGGCCGCCTGACGCTGCTCGACCAGAGCCGGGTGATCCGCCCGCATCCCGCCTTCCGGCTGTTTTCCACCGCCAACACGGTGGGTCTCGGCGATACGACCGGCCTCTATCACGGCACCCAGCAGATCAACCAGGCCCAGATGGACCGCTGGTCGCTGGTCACCACGCTCAACTATCTCCCGCATGACAAGGAAGTCGACATCGTCTGCGCCAAGGTCAAGGGCTTTGCGGCCAGCGCCGGCCGCGACACCGTGTCGAAGATGGTGCGGGTTGCCGACCTCACCCGTGCGGCCTTCATGAATGGCGACCTGTCGACGGTGATGAGCCCGCGCACGGTGATCAGCTGGGCGGAAAATGCCGAGATCTTCGGCGACACCGCCTTTGCCTTCCGCGTGACCTTCCTCAACAAGTGCGACGAGCTGGAGCGGACCCTTGTGGCCGAACAGTACCAGCGCGCCTTCGGCGTCGAGCTGAAGGAAAGTGCGGCAAACATCGTTCTGGGGTCTTAAGCGGGGCTTTTGAAGACATGGCAGGTCGTGGCGACAATATCAGGACCAAACCCGGCGCGGTGGTGGACATGGAACCCGTGCGCCGGGCGATTTCCGGCTGCGTCCGTTCGGTGGCGGGCCGCACGCCCGTCGAGGTGACGTTCGCCAACGACCGGCCAGGCATGGCGGGCAATTCGATCCGGTTGCCGGAACTGTCGCGCAAGCCGACGGCTGCCGAAATGGCGGTGACGCGCGGGCTCGGCGATTCCATGGCGCTGCGCATCGCCTGCCATGACCAGAAAGTGCATAACCATCTGGCCCCGCAGGGTGCCGACGCCCGTGCCGTCTATGATGCGGTCGAGCAGGCCCGGGTGGAAAGCATCGGTGCCTTGAGAATGAGCGGCATGGCGGAAAACCTTGCCGCGATGAATGCGGAAAAATATGCCAAGGCCAATTTTTCCGGCGTCCAGCGCCAGCAGGATGCGCCGATCCAGGAAGCCGTCGCCATGCTGGTGCGCGAAAAGCTCACCGGCCAGAAGGCACCGGAAACCGCAGGCAAGGTGCTCGATCTCTGGCGTCCCTATATCGAGCAGAAGGCCGGTGGCCAGCTCGACAACCTTGCCTCGGCACTGAACGACCAGCAGGCCTTTGCCCGGGTGGTGCGCAACATCCTGTCGTCGATGAACATGGCGGAGGACCTCTCCGACGAGGACCAGGAGGCAGACGAGAGCCAGCCTGACGCCGAGGACGACCAGCCGCGCAGCGACGAGCAGAACGAGGAAAGCGCCGAGGACGAAGCTGGCTCCGAGGCCGCACCTGCGGAAGAAACCCAGTCTGCGGAAGAGCAGATGGAAGACGGTGAAATGGACGGCGCGGAAATTTCCGACGACGACATGACCGATGACGAGCAGGACGATTCCGAAACGCCCGGCGAAACCCGCCGCCCGGCCGGTGCCTTCGACGATTTCAATGAAAAGGTCGACTACAAGATCTTTACCGAGGATTTCGACGAGGAAATCACCGCCGAGGAACTGTGCGACGAAGCCGAGCTTGACCGGCTGCGCGCCTTTCTCGACAAGCAGCTTGCCCATCTGCAAGGGGCGGTCGGCAGGCTTGCCAACCGGCTGCAGCGCCGCCTGATGGCCAAGCAGAACCGCTCCTGGGATTTCGATCTCGAGGAAGGCTATCTCGACACCGCCCGTCTGACGCGGATGATCATCGATCCCATGCAGCCGCTGTCCTTCAAGATGGAGCGCGACACCAAGTTCCGCGATACGGTCGTGACCCTGCTGATCGACAATTCCGGCTCGATGCGCGGCCGCCCGATCACGGTTGCCGCCACCTGCGCCGATATCCTCGCGCGCACCCTGGAGCGCTGCGGCGTCAAGGTGGAACTGCTCGGCTTTACCACCAAGGCGTGGAAGGGCGGGCAGGCGCGCGAGAAGTGGTTGTCCTCCGGCAAGCCCGCGACGCCCGGCCGCCTCAATGATCTCCGCCACATCGTCTACAAGTCCGCTGACGCGCCCTGGCGACGGGCGCGGCGCAATCTCGGCCTGATGATGCGCGAAGGGTTGCTCAAGGAAAATATCGACGGCGAGGCGCTGATGTGGGCGCATAACCGCCTGATGGCGCGGCCCGAACAGCGCCGCATCCTGATGATGATTTCCGACGGCGCACCGGTCGATGATTCGACGCTGTCGGTCAATCCCGGCAACTATCTCGAACGGCACCTCAGGGCCGTGATCGAACAGATCGAAACCCGCTCCTCCGTCGAATTGCTGGCCATCGGCATCGGCCATGACGTCACACGCTACTATCGCCGCGCCGTCACCATCGTCGATGCGGATGAACTGGCCGGCGCGATGACCGAGCAGCTTGCCTCGCTGTTCGACGAAAAGTCCGGTGGCCGCGGCAAGCGCGGGTCTTCCGGCTCGTGAGGGCATCGACCAGGCCCCTTGTCGCGACCCTGCTGGCAGCGACCCTGCTTGCCGGTGCGCCGGTCGGCAGCCGGGCGCAGGACAGCGAGGCGAGCGAAGTCACGGCCAGCCCGATCCGGACCTTCCGCCTGAACAGCGATGAAACCCGGTTCGGCCAGCTTGAATTTCTGGGCGGGCTGGTGCTGTCCTCGTCGAATTCGATGTTTGGCGCGATGTCCTCGATCCGCTTTCGCCCCGACGGCAGGACATTCGCCATGGTGCTCGATACCGGCCACTGGCTGACGGGCCGCATCACGCGCGACGCCGAAGGGCGGCTGTCCGGGCTTGAGGCGGTCGAACTCACCTCGATGCGCGATGCACGCGGGGACAGCGAACAGGCTAAATACAACATGGATTCCGAAGGCATTGCCTTCCTGAAGCATGATGTCCTGGTGTCCTTCGAGCGCAAGCATAGAGTCGATGTCTATCCCGGCCCGGATTTCATCCATGCGAAGCCCTCAAGGTCGATCCCGATCCTGATGCCGAAGAACCGGCTGAAGAGCAACGGCAGTCTGGAAACGGTGGCGGTCGCACCCGAGGCGTCGCCACTCAAGGGGGCACCGGTCATCGTTGCCGAGCGCAGCGACAATGACGACGGCAATCTCCATGCCGCCATTCTCGACGGCCCGCTGAAGGGCCAGTTCTCGGTCCGCCATCACGACGGCTTCGACGTGTCCGACGGCGTGTTCCTCGCTTCGGGCGATCTGCTGCTGCTGGAGCGGCGGTTCAATCTCGCCGAGGGAATCGGGGTCCGGATCATCCGGGTCAAGGCTGGGGACATCAGGCCGGGTGCCGTGGTCGACGGCGAGACCATTCTCGACGCCGACCTTGGCGAGCAGATCGACAATCTGGAAGGCATTGACGCAATCGCGGCTGCTGATGGCAGCACCCATCTGGTGCTTGTTTCCGACGACAATCACTCGCTCCTGCAACGCTCGCTGATGCTCGAGTTCAGGCTTCTTCCCTAGAGTCTGTCTGGTTCAAATTGAACCAGACAGACTCTGGCTCCCCTTGTTGTCGTTTGTCTATTCGGGAAAACCGGATTCCACTTTTCCCTGACAAACTCTAATGCCGGGGGATCACGGGTCGGAACCAAAAGAAAAAGCCTGCGGATCACTCCACAGGCTTTGGTCTCCAACAGGCAGTTATTGAGTATATTAGGCTCTTGTCAGTGTCGGCATGGGGCGGATGACGTTCATCAGTGCGCCATAGGGCAGGAGCATGACGAGGCCGACGGTGAGCTTGGCGGAGAAATCGCCGAGCGCCCAGGAGATCCAGCGCGGGGCCTGGGTGGCGAAGACGCCGAAGATCGGGGCATAATCGATGGCGAAGGGATCATTCGGGCCCAACACCACGAAGAGGGGCGCGAAGGCGAAGGAAAAGAACATCATCGTATCGAGCATAGACCCGGCCAGCGACCCGGCCAGCGGCGCCTGCCACCAGGCCTTGCGGCGCAGCCGGTTGAAGACGGTGATGTCGAGGAACTGGCCGATCAGGAAGGCCGAACCCGAGGCAATCGCGATGCGGTGCGGGGCGGTGAACCAGGAAAGTGCAATTCCGGCGACGAAGCCGACCAGCACCACGCGCCGAGCCATGGCCGGGCCAAACTGGCGGTTGGTGAGATCGGTCACCAGGAAGGCGACCGGATAGGTGAAGGCCCCCCAGGTCAGGATGTCGCCGAGCGCAATGCCGGCAAGCGTGCCCGAAAGCGGGAACTGGACAAGGAAATTCGAGGCGACGACGACGACGGTCATCATCAGGGCATAGAGTGCAAGCGTGCGGTTGTTCAGCATTTTTTTATCCTGGGTGATGCCACCAGTTGGAGGACGGGAGAATTCCGCGCGGGGATGCGTCGGGATTCCAGTGATTGCGAAACGGTTTTGCGGACACAAGAAAAGGCTTGCCCGGTTTACGGTCAAGCCTTTCTCAATCCATACGAACGATGGCGAAGCGCTGATTAAGCGGCTTCAGCCGTCTTCTTGACGATCTGGCGGCGCAGCAGGCGGGCGCGCATCGACAGTTCGGTTTCGTCAGCCTTCAGCAGGAAAGCGTCCAGACCGCCGCGGTGTTCAACCGAACGCAGTGCAGCAGCCGAAACGCGCAGGCGGTAACGCTGGCCGAGAGCATCGGAAATCAGCGTGACATTGCAGAGGTTCGGCAGGAACCGGCGCTTGGTCTTGTTGTTCGCGTGGCTCACATTGTTGCCGGTCAGGACACCCTTGCCAGTCAATTCGCAGCTGCGGGACATGGTACACCTATTGTTCTTGGCCGTGGATCGAAGCCGGAAAAACCGGTACGCAATCCATCAGGCATGATTGGAAAGTTGCGGTTCTATAGTCAGGCCTGTCGGCGGCGTCAAGCCAAACCTGCGGGCGGCGCAGCAGAATCCTTGAAAAAGCCTTGGTTTTCTTATCAGCAGGGCCTGTTATTATGAAGGGCCCGAGAGGTCGAAGGGGAGAATGCCGGTGAAAGCATGGATGTCGGGACTGGCAGCACTTGTGGTGGCCGGGGGCGTGGCCGCGGGGCCGGGCGAGGCCGCAGCGCTGACCCAGAAGACCGAATACCGCATTGCCATCGGCGGCCTGCCCGTGGCGCGGGCGGTGTTCAACACCACGCTGGAGCACAGCCGCTACCTGATTTCAGGCCATGTCAACACGTCGGGACTGGTCGATCTGATTGCCGATATCAAGGCCGATACCAGCGTCAGCGGCACCATGGGAGGCAGTGGCTATCTGCGCGCGCATGCCTATGACCTCACCTATTCCAGCGGCCACAAGACCCGTGTCTACCGGGTAAACTTCCGGGGTGGCCGGGTCACCGGCAACAGCATCGACCCCGAACCCGTCCGCCCGCCGGACTGGGTGCCGGTGACCGCGCGGCAGCTGACCTCGGTGCTCGATCCGATTTCCGGACTGGTTTTTCCCGAAGGCAAGAAGGTCTGTCCGCGCTCGCTGCCGATTTTCGACGGCGAAACCCGCATGGACCTGAAGCTGAGCAAGAAGGGCATGAAACCCTTCAACATCGACGGCTACAAGGGCGAAGCGCTGGTCTGCGGCGTGCGTTTCGTGCCGAAGGGTGGCTACAAGCAGGGCCGCAAGGATATCGAATTCCTGCGCAAGTCCTCGCAGATGGAGATCTGGTTTGCCAGTGCGGGGAACATCAGGCTCACCGCCCCGGTCTATGTGCGGATTCCGACCCAGATTGGCATGCTGACCATCTCCGCCCACAGGATATCGCAGTGACGGGTCACAGCGCGCCGGGCGTCCAGTCCGGCGGTGCCATTTCGAAGGCGGCAAAGTCGAAACCCGGCGACACCGTGCAGCCGACCAGCGTATAGGCGCCCAGCGTTTCTGCCGATTGCCAGATATTGGCGGGAATGATTCCCTGTGGCCGCTCGCCCTTCTCCACGTCACCGCCAAGGATGACCGTATCGATGCTCTGCCCGTCGGTCGAGGAGCGCAGGATCAGGGGAGCACCGGCATAGTAGTGCCAGACTTCGACCGCATCGGTGACCCGGTGCCAGTGCGAGCGTTCGCCTGCCTCCAGCAGATAGTAGATCGCCGTCGAATGGCCGCGCGGGCCGCCCCTGGTATCCCTGAACGTCTGGCGATACCAGCCGCCCTCGGGATGGGGTTCAAGATCGAGCATGGCAATGATGTTTCTCGATTGCATCAGAAACTGTCCTTCCGCCTGCGGATTTCGGCAAAAACCTCCTCGTTGCCCGCATCTTCCATGCCGAGCAATTTGCGAATCGCCGGATCACCAGCCCGAAGGAAGGGGTTCGTTTCCTTTTCCAGCCCAAGCGTTGTCGGAACGGTATTGCGGCCGCCGGCCCGTGTGGTCTCGATTTCGGCGACCCGTTCGACAAGCCGGTGGTTGCCGGGGTCGATCGTCAGCGCGAAGCGGGCGTTTGCCAGGGTATATTCGTGGCCGAAATAGACGACGGTTTCGTCGGGAAGGGCCGCGAGCTTTTGCAGCGAGGCCCACATGTCGGAGGCGGGCCGCTCGAACAGCCTGCCGCAGCCAAGGGCAAACAGCGTATCGGCGGCAAACAGCAGCTTGGAATCGGGCAGGTGGTAGCAGACATGTCCCGCCGTGTGGCCAGGCGTTTCGATCACCCGGACAGCATTGCCGCCAAACAGGAAGGAACTGCCGTCGGCCACGGTCCGGTCAATGCCGGGAATCTTCTTTGCCTCGGAGGCGGGACCGATGATCGACAGGCCATAGCGCTCCTTCAGGGCCATATTGGCTTCCACATGGTCCTGATGGTGGTGGGTGGTGAAGATGTGGCTGATCTTCCAGCCGCGCCGTTCGGCGGCGGCAACGATGGCGCTTTCCTCGGGGGCGTCGATGCTTGCGGTCAGCAACGTCTCTGGATCGTGCAGCAGCACGCCGAAATTGTCGCTGCGGCACGGAAAACATTCTATTTGCAGGGCTTCCATGAAACAGGCTCCGCCATGGTCTGGTAATTGCTGTTCGAGCTTCCGAATGTAGGGATTGCGGCCTTGAAGTCCACCCGGCGGCTGATAACATTGAAACAATGCACGCCGATATTGTCGACCTCCGCCAGTTTTACCATTCCGAGCTTGGCCGCATGGCCGAGCAGTCGATTGCTTCCGCGCTGTCGTCGCTCTGGCCAAAACTTCCCGAAGAACGGCTCGTCGGCCTTGGTTTTGCGGTTCCCTATCTCGACAGGGTCCGGGCCAGCACCGAGCGCACCTTTGCCTTCATGCCGGCGGGTCAGGGCGCGATCAACTGGCCGACGGGCGACCTCTCCGCCACAGCGCTCGTCTTTGACGAGGAATTGCCGCTGCCCGATTCCTCCATCGACCGCATCCTGATGGTGCATGCGCTGGAATTTGCGGAAAATCCGCGCGAATCGCTGAAGGAAATGTGGCGGGTGCTGGCCCCCGGCGGGCGGCTGGTGATCGTGGTTCCGAACCGGCGCGGTGTCTGGGCGCAGCTCGATCACACGCCCTTCGGCACCGGCAGGCCCTATTCGCGCGGCCAGCTGATCCGGCTGCTGCGCGAAACCAATTTTACCCCCGGGGCCAGCGCCGAGGCGCTCTATTTCCCGCCGACACGGTTTTCCGGCCTGCTGCGGCTGCGTCGCGGGTTTGAAAAGCTCGGGCGCTATGTCTGGCCTGCCTTTTCGGGCGTCATCGTCGTCGAGGCGCAGAAGCGGCTCTATCAGGGCCTGCCGGTGGCGGTGCGCGCGTCGCGCCGGGTCTTCATGCCGGTGCTCGCCCCGCAGGGCATTGCCAGCACGCGGCAAAAGGTGCCGACCCTCGACAAACGCAGCGATCCGTTTTAGACCCGAGCCCGCTTCTCGGCACGGGTTGGTTCACGGGGATTGGATGACATGGGCACATTGGCTTTCGAGCGGGTTACGCTGATCGGCATCGGCCTTATCGGCTCGTCGATTGCGCGCGATATCCGCGAGCTCGGCCTTGCCGGCCACGTGACGATCTCGACCCGCAGTGCCGAAACCCTCAGGCGGGCCGAAGAACTCGGGCTCGGCGATGCCTATGTCCTTTCGGCAGCAGAGGCGGTCAGTGGCGCGGATCTGGTGATCGTCTCGGTGCCCGTCGGGGCCTCGGGCGCGGTCGCCCGCGATATCGCCCCGCATCTGAAACCCGGCGCGCTTGTCACCGATGTCGGCTCGACCAAGGCATCGGTCATCGCCCAGATGCAGCCGCACATGCCGAAATCCGTGCATTTCATTCCCGGCCATCCGATCGCGGGCACGGAAAAATCCGGCCCCGACGCGGGTTTCACCGGTCTGTTCAAGGGCCGCTGGTGCATCCTGACGCCGCTCGAGGGAACCGATCCGGCCGCTCTTTCGATGCTGCGCAGCTTCTGGCAGTCGCTGGGGTCGATGGTCGACGAGATGGAGCCGCTGCACCATGACAAGGTGCTGGCTATCGTCTCGCACCTGCCGCATATCATTGCCTATAACATTGTCGGCACCGCCGATGATCTTGAAACCGTCACCGAATCGGAAGTGATCAAATATTCCGCTTCCGGTTTCCGCGACTTCACCCGTCTGGCCGCGTCCGATCCCACGATGTGGCGCGATGTCTGCCTGCATAACAAGGATGCGATCCTCGAAATGCTGTCGCGGTTTTCGGAAGATCTCGCCTATCTGCAACGGGCAATCCGGTGGGGCGAGGGCGACAAGCTGTTCGAACTGTTCAGCCGCACCCGCGCCATCCGCCGCTCCATCGTCCAGGCCGGACAGGATGTCGACGCACCCGACTTCGGTCGCCATACGCTCGATCCGAAGTAGTGTTCAGGCGCTGATCACACCGGCGGCAGTTCGATGCCGAGCGGGATGAAGCCGAGCAGCACCTCGCCCCTGTCGATCACCAGATTGACCCGCACCGTGCCCCTGGCGTCGGCGAGGCCTTTCATGGCCGTCATGGCGGTATTGATATTGGCGGCGCTGTCGGGTGCGGCGGCGGCGATCATCGGTTGCCAGGCGGTGAAATTCTCCGCCTCCAGCGCCAGCCTGCCTGAAATCAGCCCCTGCTCGTCAATGCTGAACGGACCGGAAAGGGTGGCAACCCGGCCGGCCCCGAAATCCGCCACCAGCCGGCGCAATTCACCATTGGCGGGATGGAGTATTGCGGGCCCGGTGATATGCCCATCCAGCGCCCCGGCCTTTTTGGCGAGCGTCAGGTCGATGCTGGTGGAAAACACCGGCAGGGTGGGGGGGCTGGCAGCACCGAAAATGCCGGGAAGGGTGAGCGCGACATCGCCAAACAGGCTCGCCGCATCAAGATCCGCGCCATTCTGGCGGATATGGGCTTCGCCATGGCCGGCGGTCGCGGTCATGCCCGTCGAGGCATCGCTTGCGGCGGGAAGGGTCAGGCTCAGGCCGTCGGCAACCAGCGAGGCGCGGTCCAGTCCGCCGAGTTTCAGCTGAAGGCTGGATTGCAGGCTCTTCCAGCTGGCCTGAACGGCGGGGCCATTGCCGAGCGTCACATCCAGCGGGCCGTCCATCTCCCAGACAATGTGCCAGGGCGCATAGACCTGGGCGGCGGTTCGCAAGGCCACCGCGTTGAGGCTGCCGCCATTTGCGGCATCGGCGACGGCGGGGCGGGTGCAGAACACCTCGAACCGGAACGGATAGCCCCTGATCTCGATCCCGCCGCATTCGAGCGTCAGGCCGTGGGCTTCCTGTTGCTGCATGAAGGCGACCAGCCGTGTTTTCAGCTGCCGCGCCCCGTAGAACCAGGCCCCTGTATAGAGGGCGATCCCCGCCAGGATGACGATGGCGAGCCGCCACATCTTTCTGGATGCAGGGGAATGATCGGGCTGGCTTGAAACGGCCATGATGGTCTCCAATATGATTGCGGTGTTTCGCGCCATGCGTGATCATGCATGTTTCCCTGATGGGACGCATCGGTTAAAGTGTGAAACTGTTTTCGGCGTCAAGCTGTGGTGATCCGATCCGCCGGATCAGGGTCGTGGTGAATGGCAGGGGAAATGGACGATTTTTGGGTCTTCGGTTACGGCTCCCTGATGTGGAAGCCGGGTTTTGATCATGTCGACAGTGCGCATGCCCGCCTGAATGGCTATCACCGGTCGCTCTGCGTGCGGTCCTGGGTCCATCGCGGTACCGAACAGCAGCCGGGGCTGGTGCTGGGGCTGGATCGCGGCGGCTCCTGCCTCGGCATGGCCTTCCGGCCGCGCCCCGAAGAGGCAGAAGCGGTTCTCGATTATCTGCGCAAACGAGAACTCGTCACCCATGTCTATGTCGAGCGGTTTCTTACCATTCGCCTCTCCGATGGCCGGCGGGTGAAGGCGCTCGCCTATGTGGTGGATCGCAGCCATGCCCAGTATGGCGGATCGCTGGAGGTGGCGGAGGCCGCCCGCGTCGTGCACCAGGCCGTTGGCCAGTCGGGACCGAATGACGAATATGTGCTGAACACCCTTGCCCATCTCGCCGAGATGGGCATTCGCGATCCCTGGCTGGAAGAGGTGGGCAGCACCGTGCGGAAGCTGGCGCAATCCGGCCCGCAGGAATAGTCCGCACCGGCCCGGCGTCAGAGCTCCGCGCCAAGTTCCTGCAGCCGGTTTTCGGCGGAAGGCGGCAGCGGCAGATGCGGATTGGCGCGCACCGTTTCGACGAGCAGGGCGTCGCTTGCCGTTTCCATCACGTCGATCAGCGTCTGGTGGAAGGCATGGGCGGTAAGCCCCGGCTGGATTGCCGGCAGGATGCGGACCTTGAAATGGCCGGGAAAGCGCAGGAATTTCCGGCGCGGCCAGAACAGGCCGGGATGCATGACGACCGGCACCACCGGCACCTTCAGGTCGCGGTAGATGCGGGCAATGCCGAATTTGTAGTCGGGGGCGGCACCCGGCGCCCGCCGTGTTCCCTCGGGATAGATGATCAGCTGGCGGCCGGACTGGAGTTCCTCCGCCGTGCGGCGCATGACCTCAAGCATCACCTTGCCCTTGGCACCGCGATCCACCGGGATCATCCGCTGTTTCAGCACATACCAGCCGAACAGCGGAATCCAGGTCAGTTCCCGCTTCAGGATGAAAACCGGATCGTCGATCAGCGGCAGCAGGCCGAACACATCCCAGAACGACTGATGTTTGGGCGCGAAGATGTAAGACCCTTCCGGCAGGTTTTCGAGGCCCTCGACCTCGAATGTGGTGCCGACCATCTTCTCCATCAGCCAGTTGCTCGACCGTGCCCAGTTCTTTGGCACCATATAGGCAAGCTTGCGGGGGGCCAGAAAATAGAAGGGGGTGAAGATGACCATCTGCAGGATGATATTGGCGTAAAAAACCAGATTGAACAAAATCGAGCGCAAGACGATCATCAAAAAGCATTTCTCCGGAAGAACATGTCCGCCGTGCTACACGAATTTGCGGGCGATAAAAAGCAGGCGTCCGGTCGGGCAGGACGAATTATCCGTTCAAATGGCGGGGTTCTCCCGCAATTCCCCGAGCAAGGGCGGAATCGTGCTGGCCAGGGGCCGTATGCGGCTTTGCGCCGGGCCATTCGACAAAACCGGTGAAGCCACTGACCCCGGTCGCCAGGATCTTAAGATATTCGCTGAGCATCACCCGGAGGGTTTTCGGATCGGCAAACCAGTTGCGCCGCTTCAGGTCGGAATTGACCACGGGATAGGCTACAAAATCGATTTCCGGATCGGCCCGCCGCAATTCGATCAGGCTGCGCGGCATGTGGTAATTGTTGGTCACCACCAGCACCTTCCGGTAGCCGTGCTTGCGAATCCAGGTCACCGCTTCCGCCGCATTGCCGATTGTGTCCAGCGCTTCATAGCCGATATCGACGCAGCAATGGAAAATCACGCTGGAACTGCGGGTGAGCCGGCGTATCTGGCCCGGGGTCGTGGCAGGATGAACGCCAGTGATCAGCAGCCGTTGACCCGCCCCCCGGACGAGCAGGTCGATGGCCTGGTTCAGGCGCTGCGAGCCGCCGGTGAGCACGACGATGGCATCGGCCTTGATATCCGCCGGCGGCGTCAGTGAAGAGACGAGATTGGCGAAATAGAGAAAGCCGGCAAAGAATACCGCCAACACCAGCACCAGCGAAATTCCGAGCCGGCGCAGGAGCCGACGCAGCCGCCCGCGGCGCGGTGCGGCGGGACCGTCCGGCTGGTTGCCGGTTGACCCGGCATCGCGGCCATGGCCATTGGCAGGGGGCACAACCTCGCCCATGCCGTGGTTCAGGCTCTGGTTGTCCATCATCATTGGTTCTTTGCCGTAGAACACATCGATCCCGATCTGGAGTGCTTGCCGATCCCCCGCAGGAGCAGGGTTCAGGGCGTTGCATCGCCGTCATCCTTCCCGAAAACCGGCTCATTTGACTTTGCCATTGCGGATTTCCGGATTGAATACCGGATTCCACTTTTCCCTGACAAACTCTAGCGCAGCGACCCGGCGCTTTCATGGCATGAATTCAGTCCGGAAGCATATCGGTCCTGGCTGGATCCGACCGTATCTGGTCGATTTCGTGAATGGTTCGCATCACCGTCAGTCTTGCGGTGATCGTCGTCAGCAGCGAGATCACCAGCATGGTGGCAAAAATGCCGAGATAGCCGCCATAACCCACCTCGAATGTGCCGAACAGGGCTGTTGCCTGGTCGCTCTGCGGGGTGGCGAGTGACCGGCTCTGCCAGTAGCTGAGGCCGATAAACACCATCGCCGCCAGTAAGCTACCGGCAGCCGAGCCCTTGAGGCTGATCTTCAGGAAATGCTTCTGGAACTCCCGCCCGACAAAGGAGGCTTCCGCGCCAACGAAATGCAGAACCTCGACTATGTGGCGATTGCCGGAAAGGGCACCGCGCGTGGCAAAGATCACGGTGAGGATCATGGCGCTGAACACCAGCCCCATGATCGAAACGCCGATCAGCACCGTGGTGTGCGCCATCGACACCAGCCGGTCGACCCAGGTGCGGTGATCGTCAAGGCTTGCCTGGGGAACGGATTCCTTCAGCAGGCCACGCATCGCCTCGAAATCCGGCGGATGCTGCTCGTCGATGGTGATGATCACCAACCGTGGCACCGGCAGTTCCTTGATGTCGAGATTGGGGCCAAGCCAGGGCTCGAGCAGCCGGGCTGTCGCCGCTTCGTCCATGATCTGGCCATCCCTCGTGCCGACGAAGGAAAGGGCGATGTCGCGCGCCTTGGCAAGGGCCGTATCCATGTCCAGCCCGTCATCGGGCTTGATCTGGATGGTGATCTCGCGGGAAATCTGGCTTTGCCAGCTTGCCGCCGTCGCCCGCACCATGCTGACGCCGCCAAGCGTCAGGCAGGCGAGAAAGGCCATGATGGCAATCACCACGGCAAGCGCATTGCTCTGGATATTGGTGGGCGGCACGATGGGGCCGGTCGGGCGCACCCGCATCTCGGTGCGCCTTCCTGCGGCGGCCCCCTGCGGCTGTTTCATGGACTGGCTCTGCTCACTCATAGATGTCGAGCCGCCCTTCGGTGAGGATCATCCGCCGGGCTTCCACCTGATCCATCAGCGCAAGGTCATGGGTGGCGATGACCACGGCGGTGCCGAGCCGGTTCAGTTCCAGAAACAGGTTGAGCAGGCGGCGGGCCATCGGCGGATCGACATTGCCGGTCGGCTCATCCGCCAGCAGCACTTCCGGCCGGTCGATCAGCGCCCGGGCAATGGCCGCGCGCTGCTTTTCGCCGCCCGAGAGCACCGGCGGCAGCACGTTGATTCGCTCGCCGAGGCCGACCCATTTCAGCAGTTCCAGCACATCGGTCTTGTAGGTCACCTCGTCCTTGCCCCTGACCCTCAGCGGCAAAGCGACATTTTCATAGGTGGTGAGGTGATCGAGCAGGCGGAAATCCTGGAAGACGATGCCGATCCGGCGGCGCAGCATCGGCAATTCCTGCGCTGGAATCGAGGCAATATCGCGGTCGAAGCTGCGGATCAGCCCGCGCGTCGGCTTCAGCGACATGAACAGCAGGCGCAGCAATGTCGTCTTGCCCGCGCCTGACGGGCCGGTCAGGAACTGGAAGGAGCGCTTCGGGATGTCAAAGGTCAGATCCTTCAGGATCTCGGGACCCATGCCATAGCGCAAGCCGACATTTTCAAAGTGAATCAACGGGCAACCCAGTCATCGACGGTGAAGCGTTTCGGGACGTGTTCCAATGGGCAAACTCTTAACGTTTTTGATTAACAAACAATGAAAACCGGCGTCAGTCCTGACCCATTTCGGGCCCTCTTTGCCAAACGTTAACCATTCCGGTTTACGACTGGACGGGATTCGTTTCAATGCTCCTCTTCAGGCGCACCGATCCGGATGGCACTTTTGCAAAACCTGAAGGCAAGCGCCATGACCTCCTTTCGCCCCCGTTCCAGGACCGTCCACGACCTCCTGCCGCCGGACCGACCGAAGCCCAGGATTTCGGCATCAGACCGAAGGGGAACGAGCGGTGACATCGAGGATGCCGATTTCGTTGTCATTATTGAGACGCCAACCCGAATCCCGCGACCCCAGCCGCAAAATCCGGCGGGCCGGGCGGGAAATGACAACGGGTCGAGACACCAGGCCCGACCGGGGCGGTCACCGCAGGTACTGCCCGCGACAGGTGTTGTCCACGGGGTGGTAGAGGCCGGGGAGCGGCTGTTGCGCCGCCTGTCGGAAAACATGTTTTCCGCCCTTGTGGCTCTCGTCTTCCTTGCCGTCTTTGCCGTGGCCGGCGGGTTTTCGGCCCTGGCGATGGGCGGACGCGCCGATGCGCTGCGTCCCCCCGTCGAGATTACCCATGTCAGCGTGACAGCAAAAACCGTGAATGGCATGGAATTGCTGGTCATCAACGGGGTGATCGAGAACAATACCCGGGCAACATTTTCCTCGCCGCGGCTCCGCGCCAACGTATTTTCCGGCGGTCAACTGGTGGCAAGCACCCTGTTTCGCACCAGCACCGGGCCTATCGCGACCGGTGAAAGTCGTGGCTTTCAGGTGAAATTGCCGGAGGCCGGTGGAAAAACCCCCGAGGTTCGCCTCACGCTGGCGGATTAGGCTGTCTCCCAGGCCATTCATTTGATATCGGCAGGAGACCGTTTCACGCACCAGGAGAAGTCCATGCCCGTCGTTCGCGGAAAGAATATCGAACCGCTTTTCACCGCCGGGCAGATTGCCGTGCGCAATGATGCGATGGCGGCACAGATTGCCGCCGGTCCCGTCCAGGATCTGCTGGTCATTGCCATTCTCAAGGGCTCGTTCATTTTCGCCGCCGACCTGATCCGGTCACTGCACCATACGGGCCTTGCCCCCGAGGTGGAATTCATCACGCTCTCGAGCTATGGGGCGGGTACGGAATCCAGGGGCGTGCGCATCGTCAAGGATATCGACAGTTCCGTCGAAGGCCGTGACGTGCTGCTGATCGATGATATCCTCGAATCCGGTCGCACCCTGCTGTTTGCCAAGCAGCTGCTGCTGGAACGGGGCGCGCGGCATGTGTCCATCGCGGTTCTGCTCGACAAGAGCGTCAAGCGGCAGGAAAAGCTCGAGGCCGACTATGTCGGCTTCGAATGCCCGGATTATTTCGTGGTCGGCTATGGCATGGACGTCGCCTATGCTTTCCGCGAACTGCCTTTTGTCGGGGTCGTCACCGGCGACGCCTGAGCCGCGCATCGGTCAATTTGAAGGAAGCTTGTTAACCATCCATTTGGTTAACCAAGGCCGTTTACGCCGCGCAAAGAAAACTCTGGTGATGTCGTCCCATAACAAGACGACAAACTCGGAGAAAGCGTGAGATGGCCAGAATCCTGATTACCGAGGACGAAGATTCGCTGCGCCGTTTCGTGGCGCGCGCCCTGCGGCTGGATGGTCATGAGACCCATGAGGCTGCCGATGGCGCCGAAGGTCTGGAAAAGCTGATGGAAGGCGGTTTCGACCTGCTGCTCTCCGATATCCGCATGCCGGTGATGGATGGCATCGAGCTTGCCCATCGGGCATCGGATGCCTGGCCCGGCATGAAGATCCTGCTGATGACCGGCTATGCCGAACAGCGTGAACGCGCCGACGATCTGATGCAAAAGATCGTCGATGTCGTGCCCAAGCCTTTTGCGCTTCCCGATATCCGCCGCGCCGTGGCACTGGCCCTGGCCGCCTGACATATACGCCTTGAACCGGTACTGCACCTGCACGATCATTCGGCATTCAGCAATCGCTCGAGATAGTGCTTGCTGGCCGGAGCCATGCCGCTCTCGCCGAGCTTGCGGCGAATCTCTTCCAGAATTTCGCGCGCCCGCTGGACATCGATATCATTGGGCAGCTTGTTCGCGGAATCTCCGTTACCGAGATCCGGGCCTGAACTCGAGCGGCCAAGCGGATCGGTGCCGGACTGGCCGACACCGCCGGGACCGGGTGTTCCCTGTCCATCACCTTTCAGCGCCTGCATCATCTGGCGGGCGGCCTTGCGCAAGGCATCGACCGCACGACCTTCGCCCTCCACGGCGGGCTCGCCTTCGCCCCGGCCAAGCGCCTTGGCGGCATCGCCCATTTCCCGGCCAGCATCGCCAAGTCCCTTCAGCGGCTTGACGCCCAGTTCCTTCAGGCCCTGCCCGAGTTCCTCGACCTGCTTCTGCAAGGCGTCCTGCCGCTGCTGCAGCGACTGCAAGGCCTGGCGCTGTTCCTGCGTCAGCCCATTCTGGCCTGCCGGAGGGGTTTCCTGCGGCGGTCCGCCCGGTGGCATCGGCTGGTTCTGCCCCTCCCCGGGCGGCTGTCCCTGATCGGTCTCGCCCTGGTCTGAAAGGCCGGGATCAAACGGGGCCGTCACTCCGGGGTCATTTTGCCAGAGCTGCTTCTGCATCTTCTGGTTCTGCTGGTAATTGTCCTCCAGCAGTTTCTGCTGGTCGCGCAGGATCTTGCCGAGCTTGTCGACCTGTGCCCGCGCCTTGTTTTCGGCGTCGGTGGGCGGACGCCCCTGACCGGGACCTGCCTGCAGATTGTTCATCAGTTGCTGCATCTCGGACAACAATTGCCGGGCGGCGTCCTTGTTGCCGGAGCGGGCCATGTTTTCGAGCTGGTCCATCATCCGTTCCAGATCCTGCTGGCGGATGACATTGCGCGCTTCGCCCCGTTGCTGACCGGGCTTGACCTGCTGCAGGCGACGGGACAGGGCGGCCATGTAGTCCTTCATCGCCTTGCGCAAATCCTGCATGAGCACCTTGATTTCCGAATCGGGCGCATTGCGGGCGAGCGCATCGGCCAGCGCCTTCTGCGCATCGCGCACCGCCTTTTCCGCCATCGTCAGATCGCCGCCATCGATGCCGAGCGCGATATCCCAGAGAAAGGCGGCCGCATCCTTCAGGCCAGCGTCATCGCGGGCGAAGGCGATGCGGGACCGCGCCGATTTCAGCAGCAGGTAATGGGTGATATTGGGAATGCTCTCGTCGCCGCGAAGGGTGAGCGCATCATTGTAGTCCAACGCCTTTTGCTGGTCGCGGGTATCGAGCGCGAAGATCTGCCGCTCTTCGGCGACAGCAGCGGCCAGTGGTTCGGAAAAATCGCGGGCGGGCAGGATCATGTCGATGGACGAACTGCGCCCGGTCTGTCCGGCGTCGTCTTCGGCCAGAAGCGAGATCCGGACCCGCGTGCCGGCCAGTGGATGGTCGGTGAGGTTGCGCGAGGAGACGCCCTTGATCTCACCCTTGCCGGTGCCGGGCAGATCGAGCGGATCGTCGGGCAGGTCAAACAGCGGGGTCGCCTGCGGCGGAAGATCAAGCGGCACGATATCGGCGCGCGCCATTTTCAGCCGGTAGTCATCCTTGGCCTTGAACCGGATTTCCAGCGCCCCATTGACGGTGCGGCGCGGCTTGCCGTCAAATTCGATATGCGGTGGGCGGTCAGGCAGAAGCCGGATCGGATAGGCGCGATTGCCGACCGCCAGCACGCCGTCCTTGTCGAGCCGCACCTCGAAGCTTTCGCGGTGGGGTCCCCCCGAGCCATCCTGCATCGGCTTTGCCTGGAGCGGGGCGGGCCTTTGGGCTCCCAGCGGCAGATAGGACACCGCGTCGTCAAAAGATGCGCCGCTGATCTGGACGGTCAGGATGGAGAATTGCGGCAGGGCAGCCGTGGCCTGACCCTCTGTCAGGGTGATGGCAGGCCGTCCGGTATAGGCGGGCGGGGTTGCCCAGACATCCACACGCAGCCCGGCCTTCTCCATGTCCGGGGATTTGAGAACAAAGGCATCCGAAATCCGGCCGGAGGACGGGGAAATGGAAAAGGCGAGCGCAATCACGAAAACCAGCGCCGGGATACTGCGCAAACCTGCCGCGTCAAACCGGCTGATATCGGGCTGCGGGATACCAGGCTCCAGTCCGTCGATGGATGCGGCCATGCGCTGGCGGTGGCGGTCGAACAGGGCGCGGGCAAAGGCGGTCTCGGTTACCGGCCTGTCGTCCAGTGCGCCAATGGCCTGATGCGGGATCTGGTTGATCCGCTCCAGTCGCCGTTCGGCCTGTTGCCGGTCCGGCCAGCGCAGGCGGAGGAAAGGCAGCAGGCTGGCAAGCAAGGCAAAAGCCAGCAGCAGGGCAAGCCCCCAGCGCAGGCTGTCCGGCAGGGCGGCAAACAGGCCGAACCAGGCCGATGAGAGGAATAGGGACAGTACGGAAAGCGGTGCAAGAACGAGAGGCAGCGCCTGTTCTGCAAGGAGCGCCAGCCGGGCCCGGAACCGTCCAAAGGCGAGCCTGCGGGCAAGCGCGTGTTCCGCCGGATCGATCCGCTTGCCGTCCATTCCGTCAAAACCCATCAGCACACTCCGGCGCAGGCGAAGCGCGCCTGTAAAGGGTCAGAGAATAGCATTGTTTGTGGCGAAGACGAGGGCGGAACAACAAAATCCCGTGATCCCCGCACGTTGGCCTCATGGCTCAGGCGAGCCAGTCGGGAACCGAATCAAGGGCGATGATGTCCTCGTAGCTCGGGCGCGGGCGGATGACGTGGAAACGGTCGCCATTGACCAGCACTTCCGGCACCAGCCGCCGCGTGTTGTAGGTGCCCGCCTGCACCGCGCCATAGGCACCCGCCGATCCGATGGCGAGGAGGTCACCTGCCTTCGGCATTGCCATCTCGCGGTCGAGCGCCAGATAGTCGCCGGTCTCGCAGACCGGGCCAACCACATCGGCCTTGATGCGCGGCGCATTGGCCGCCGTTACCACCACCGGGCGCACCTCGTGCCAGGCCTCGTAGAGGGTCGGGCGAATCAGGTCATTCATCGCGGCGTCGGCAATCACGAAGGTCTTTTCGCCGCCATCCTTCACATAGATGACTTCGGTCACCAGAATCCCGGCATTGCCGACGATCAGGCGGCCGGGCTCGGTGACGATCTTGCAGTCGAGGCCCTGCAGCTGGTTCTTGACCGTCAGCGCATAGGCATCGGGCAGTGGCGGCGGGTTGTTGTCTTCACGGTAGGGAATGCCAAGGCCGCCGCCGATATCGACGTGCTCGATGTGGTGACCGTCGGCGCGCAGATTGTCGACCAGTTCGCGCAGCAGCCGGAAGGCATCCTCGAAGGGCTGCAATTCGACGATCTGGCTGCCGATATGCATGTCGATGCCGGTGACCGCGATGCCCGGCAGGGTCGCCGCATGGGCATAGACGGCGCGGGCGCGCTCGAAGGAAATGCCGAACTTGTTTTCCTTCTTGCCGGTCGAAATCTTCGCATGGGTGCGCGCATCCACGTCGGGATTTATGCGGAAGGAAACCGGTGCTTTCGTCCCCATCAGCAGGGCGCGACGGTTGAGAACCTCGAGTTCCGGCTCGGATTCGACGTTGAAGCAATAGATGCCGACTGACAGCGCCAGATCCATTTCGGCGACCGTCTTGCCGACGCCGGAAAACATGATGCGGCTGGCGGGAAAGCCTGCGGCAAGCGCCCGGCGCAACTCGCCTTCCGAGACCACATCGACCCCGGCTCCAAGCCGTGCCAGCGTCTTCAGCACCGCCTGGTTGGAATTGGCCTTCATCGCATAGCAGGTCAGCGCATCGACATCGCCGAAGGCTTCGGTAAACACCCGGTAGTGACGCTCCAGCGTTGCCGTCGAATAGCAGTAGAAGGGCGTGCCGACCTGGTCGGCGATTTCGGTGACCGGAACGTCTTCCGCAAAAAGCACGCCGTCGCGATAGTCAAAGTGGTTCACGGTGAGAAAAACCTGTCACAAAGGGATCAGAGAAGGGGATCGAGCAGGAATGGCTTGTCCGGCGGGGCAGGCGCGGGGGCCTCGTCCTTCTTGCCGTATTTGTCGCCATTCTTCAGCGCCACGCTCGGCGGATCGAGATCGCCCTTGCGGCCGCAGGAGGAAAGGGCCACGGCAAGCCCGAGGGCCACGGCCAGCGGCAGGAACGAGCGGGACAATTTCGGCATCGGGGTCCTCATCGGCATCTTTGTCAATTCACCGGCCAAAACCCGTAGGCTAAGGCTTATGAATACGGCAGGCCGGTTCTAATGGAAAAACCGGCCCGGAGCAAAGCCATTCTCAGGTCGGCCAGGGGTTAGAGCCGCGCCCGCCAGGCTTCGATCTGCCTGCGCACCTGATCGGGGGCCGTGCCGCCGTAGCTGGTGCGCGATGCGACCGATGCCTCGACGGTCAGCACCGAATAGACGCCGTCGGTGATCGCGGGATTGATCGCCTTCAACTCGTCCATCGTCAGTTCGGACAGGGTGCAGCCGCGCGCTTCGGCGGTGGCAACAGCCCGGCCGGTGATGTGATGGGCCTCGCGGAAGGGGAAGCCCGCCTCGCGGACCAGCCAGTCGGCAAGGTCGGTCGCCGTCGCATAGCCGGAGCCTGCGGCCTCTTTCATGCGGTCAGCGCGCACCGTGAGGTCGAGCACCATGCCGGTCATGGCGGCAAGCGCCAGTTCCAGGCTTTCGGCGGCGTCGAAGACTTGTTCCTTGTCTTCCTGCATGTCCTTGGAATAGGCGAGCGGCAGACCCTTCATGATGGTCAGAAGGGCGACCAGCGAGCCGTTGATCCGGCCCGTCTTGGCGCGCACCAGTTCGGCTGCATCCGGGTTCTTCTTCTGCGGCATGATCGAGGAGCCGGTGGAAAAGGCATCCGACAGGCGGATGAAGCCGAATTGCGGCGTGGTCCAGATGACGATCTCCTCGGCCAGCCGCGACAGGTGCATGGCGGATATGGCCGCGACCGACAGGAATTCCAGCGCGAAATCCCGGTCGGAGACCGTGTCGATCGAATTGCGGGTCGGCTCGCGAAACCCGAGCGCACTGGCCGTCATGTGCCGGTCGATCGGATAGGGGGTGCCTGCAAGGGCGGCGGCCCCGATCGGGCTTTCGTCGAGATGCTCGATGGCATGGCGCACCCGCGCCCGGTCACGCCCGAACATTTCCACATAGGCCATGCAATGGTGGCCGAAGGTCACCGGCTGGGCGGTCTGCAGATGGGTAAAGCCCGGCATAACCGTATCGGCATGTTCCCCGGCACGCTTGAGGAAGGCGGCAATCAGCTTGGTGAGCGCTGCGTCGGTGCGCTGCAATTCGGCCTTTACCCAGAGGCGGAAGTCGAGCGCCACCTGGTCATTGCGCGAGCGGGCGGTGTGCAGGCGACCGGCGGCGGGGCCGATCAGTGTCGCCAGCCGCGCCTCGATATTCATGTGAATGTCTTCAAGCTTGCGTGAGAAGGTGAAATTGCCACTTTCGATCTCGCCGCGAATGGTGTTCAACCCGGTGATGATGGCTTCGGCATCACCTGCCGAAATGATGCCCTGACGGGCAAGCATGGTGGCATGCGCAATCGAACCGGTGATGTCTTCGGCATAGAGCTTCTTGTCGAAGTCGATGGAGGCATTTATCTCCTCCATGATCGCATCGGGACCGGAGGCAAAACGCCCGCCCCACATCTGGTTGGAAGTTTGCGTGTCCGAAGTGCCGTTTGCCATCTGCTGCATACCCTGGAGACTGGAATGACGTCGAAAAAACCTTATGGCCTTCCCTCTCACCTGCTGATCGGTCTGGCCGCTGGCGCGGGCATCCTGGCCGGTGTGGCAGCGGTATACGTGATGGGCATGGGGTCTGGCAATGGCTCCGGGGCTGCCGCCTCCGCCACCGTCGAATGCGCGATCCCGCAGGCTCAGAAGGCGGCGATTGCCGCTGCCGCCAGGGGCGGCGTAGCCGCGATGACGCCGCTCGACACGCCCCGCCATCTCGATGATCTGGCCTTCAGCGGGCCGGAAGGCAAGGCGCTGACGCTCGGCGGCTTTCGCGGCAAGACGGTGCTGATGAATCTCTGGGCGACCTGGTGCTTTCCCTGCCGGGAGGAAATGCCTGCGCTCGACCGCCTCCAGGGCAAGTCCGGCAGCGACCGGTTTGAAGTGGTGGCGGTGAATATCGACACGGGGTCGGACGAAAAGCCCAGGGCCTTTCTGAAGGAGACGGGCATTGCCCATCTCACGCCTTACCGGGACAATACGCTCGGGGTATTCAACGCCCTGAAGAAGCAGGGGCTGGCGCTTGGCCTGCCGGTAACGCTGCTGGTTGATCCCAGGGGCTGCGTGTTGGCTGCCATGAACGGGCCTGCCCCGTGGGATGGGGCAGATGCAGCCGCCCTGATCGAGGCGGTGAAATAGAGGCCTGCGCGCCCGGGCCCGGAGAAACGCCAAATCAGCGCGTCGGAACCGGGTGTTCGCCGCGGTAATCGTAGAAACCGCGGCCGGATTTGCGGCCAAGCCAGCCGGCTTCGACATATTTGACCAGCAGCGGGCAAGGGCGGTACTTGCTGTCGGCCAGGCCGTCATGCAGCACCTGCATGATCGACAGGCAGGTGTCGAGGCCGATGAAATCGGCAAGCTGCAACGGGCCCATCGGATGGTTTGCGCCGAGCCGCATGGCGGTATCGATGGCATCGACGGTGCCGACGCCTTCATAAAGCGTATAGATCGCCTCGTTGATCATCGGCAGCAGGATGCGGTTGACGATAAAGGCCGGGAAATCTTCGGCGACCGTGATCGTCTTGTCGAGCGTGGTGACGAACTCGCGCGCCGCCTTGAAGGTCTGCTCGCCGGTGGCGATGCCGCGCACCAGTTCGACCAGCTTCATCACCGGAACCGGGTTCATGAAGTGGATGCCCATGAACCGTTCCGGACGGTCGGTCGAGGAGGCAAGCCGGGTGATCGACAGGGACGAGGTATTGGTGGCGAGGATCGCTTCCGGCTTCAGCACCGGGCAGACGGTCGCGTAGATCTTGCGCTTGACGCTTTCGTCCTCGGTCGCAGCCTCGATTACCAGATCGGCATTGGCGAGATCATTGGCATCCGAGGACGCGGAGATAAGGGCGAGCGCCCTGGTACGCTGCTCGTCGGTCATCTTGCCGTTGCTGACCTGTCTTGCCAGGTTGCCGTTGATCGTCGCCAGAGCCGGTTCGACCCGCTCCTTCGCCACATCGTAGATATGGACCTTGTAGCCAGCCATAGCCGAGACATGGGCAATGCCGCAGCCCATCTGACCGGCGCCGATGATGCCGATGTTCCTGATCATGACGACCTCCTGAAAGCAGACTGACAATGTCGGCTTCCCTATTCAAAGGAATTTTGCCGGGCTCACATGGAGCCCGGCAAGAGTGATAGTCCGGTGTGCACCGCTTGACCAGCCCCCACTTTCGAAGAAGGGCGGACCGGTGAAGGGAAAGCTCAGAGAGCCTTCTCGAGCTCCGGCAGCGCTTCGAACAGGTCTGCGACGAGACCGTAGTCGGCAACCTGGAAGATCGGGGCTTCGTCATCCTTGTTGATGGCGACGATGACCTTGGAATCCTTCATGCCGGCCAGGTGCTGGATGGCACCGGAAATGCCGCAGGCGATGTAGAGCTGCGGGGCGACGACCTTGCCGGTCTGGCCGACCTGCCAGTCGTTCGGCGCATAGCCGGCGTCGACGGCAGCGCGCGAGGCACCGACGGCGGCACCGAGCTTGTCGGCGACGGGCAGGATGACTTCGCGGAACTTTTCCGAGGAACCGAGGGCCCGGCCACCGGAGATGATGATCCGTGCCGAGGTCAGTTCCGGACGGTCGGACGAGGACAGCGCATCGCCGACATGGCTGGAAAGGCCGGGATTGGCAGCCGCCGCGACATTTTCGACAGAGGCCGAACCGCCTTCACCGGCAGCGGCGAAGGAGGCCGTGCGCACGGTGATGACCTTCTTGGCATCGGTCGTCTGCACGGTCTGGATGGCGTTACCGGCATAGATCGGGCGCTTGAACGTGTCGGAGGAGACGACGTCGGTGATTTCCGAGACCTGCATGACGTCGAGCAGTGCTGCAACGCGCGGCATGACATTCTTGGCGGTCGAGGTGGCGGCGGCGATGATCGTGTCATAGTTGCGCGAGAGCGAGACGATCAGGGCAGCCAGCGTTTCGGCCAGGTTGTTGGCGAGGTCGTCGCTTTCGGCGAGCAGGACCTTCGATACACCGGCAAGCTTGGCAGCAGCGGCCGCAGCGGCGGAAGCGCCCTTGCCGGCAACCAGCACATGGATGTCGCCACCGATCTGGGACGCCGCCGAAAGGGCCTTGGCGGTCTGGTCGGAGACGGTTGCGTTGTCGTGTTCTGCGAGGAGCAGGATAGCCATTATGATGTTCTCCTTGACCTGAACTTGTTAGAGGACGCCAGCTTCGGTCTTGAGCTTTTCAACCAGCTCGGCAACCGACTTGACCTTGACGCCAGCCTTGCGGCCACTTGGTTCTTCCGTCTTCAGCACCTTCAGGCGGGCAGCGGTCGACACGCCGAAATCGGCGGGGGTCTTCTTGTCGAGCGGCTTCTTCTTGGCCTTCATGATGTTCGGCAGCGAAGCATAGCGCGGCTCGTTCAGGCGAAGGTCGGTGGTGACGACGGCGGGAAGCTTGATTTCGATGGTCTGCAGACCGCCATCGACTTCGCGGGTGACGGTGGCCTTGCCATCGCCGAGCACGACCTTGGAGGCAAAGGTGCCCTGGGCCCAGCCGAGCAGGGCCGACAGCATCTGGCCGGTCTGGTTGGCGTCGTCGTCGATTGCCTGCTTGCCGACAATGATCAGGCCCGGCTGTTCGGCTTCGGCAACGCCCTTCAGGATCTTGGCAACGGCGAGCGGCTCGACGGTATCGTCGGTCTCGACCAGGATGGCGCGGTCGGCACCCATGGCGAGCGCGGTGCGCAGCGTTTCTTCGGCCTTGCCGGGACCGATGGAGACAACCACCACTTCCTCAGCCTTGCCGGCTTCCTTCAGGCGCAGCGCTTCCTCGACGGAAATTTCGTCGAAGGGGTTCATCGACATCTTGACGTTGGCAAGTTCAACGCCCGAGCCATCCGGCTTGACGCGGATCTTGACGTTGTAATCGACGACGCGCTTAACGGGTACGAGGATTTTCATGGTGTCCTTCCTTCAAACTTTGCCAGCCTGCGGCTTTATGTGGGCGGGAAAATGCGCCAATGGACGCTTTTTTGATTGTCGAATGGCGACATGGAACCGCGTTTTTCCTCCAAAACACGTGATCATTCCGGGTGTCGCGCGGATAAACCGAGCGGGATTTAAAGTGTGCGGGGCATTCCGTCAACGTCTCCGGCGCTGTGGCTCGCTGCGGTTTGGGGCTTGCGCCGGGGTGCTCACGCCGTGCGGTTCTTGCCCGGCACCCAGAGAACATCGGATTTGCCGTCATCATTGCAGGTGCGGGCGGCGACGAACAGGAAATCCGACAGCCGGTTCAGATACTGGATCGCCTGCGGGCTGACGGTTTCCGTTTCGCAGCGCGACAGCGCGACGACCAGCCGCTCGGCCCGGCGGGAAATGGTGCGGGCGAGATGAAGGTGGGCGGCGGCGGCTGTTCCGCCCGGCAGCACGAATGAGGTGAGCGGCGAGAGATCGGCATTGATCCGGTCGATGTCCCGCTCCAGCCGGGTGACCTGTTCGGCGACGATGCGCAGCGGCTCCCATTCGGGCTTTTCCCCGGTGTCGGGCGTGGCGAGATCGGCGCCGAGATCGAAAAGGTCGTTCTGGATGCGCTCCAGCATGCCGTCGAGCGGCTCCCGGCCTCTGGTATGCAGGCGCACCACGCCGATCACCGAATTGGTTTCGTCGACGGTGCCATAGGCTTCGACGCGCAGGTCGTGCTTGGCACGCCGCGGGCCGGAGACGAGCGCCGTCGTGCCGTTGTCGCCGGTGCGGGTATAGATCTTGTTGAGCTTCACCATCTCAGCGCCCGCCACCCGTCAGCCACAGCGTCAGCATGATCAGCGCGACCGCCACCGCCTGCAGCACCACGCGCATCTGCATCAGCTTGTTGGAGAGATTGGCATTCTGTCCCTTCATCATGTTGAACAGGCCCCTGAACAGAACGAGGACCACGAGCCCCATGACGATCAGGGCGAGAATGGTGGTAAAGCCGGACATGGCGGACAAATCCTTGATGATGGTGTTCAGTCGAACCGGCGCAGCAGCCGGTAGAACAGGGCGGCAGGCAGGAGTTTCTTCAGCAGATACCCCCGTTTGGCCGGTGTGGTCACGAGATAATGCGGGCGCGGTCGCCTGGCGGTCAAGGCATGGGCGAGTACTTTGTAGACCGCTTCAGGCCCGAGCTTGTAGCGGTTGACCGGCCCGGTGCCGTCGAGACGGGCAAGCTCGCGCGCATAGGCCGCACGGTGCACGGACCCTTCGAGATCGATATTGCCCTTGATCATGTCAAGGGCGGTGGCCGTGAATTTCGAGGTGATCGGGCCGGGTTCGATCAGGCTGACATGGATGCCGCTGCCCTCAAGCTCCATCCTCAGCGTCAGCGACAGGCCTTCGAGCGCATATTTCGACGCCGTGTAGGCACCGCGCCAGCGGTAGGGGACGAGCCCGAGGATCGACGAGCATTGCACGATGCGTCCGCTGCCCTGTCTGCGCATGTAGGGGATCACCCGGCGCGTCAGGTCATGCCAGCCGAATACATTGGTCTCGAACTGGGCGCGCAGCGCTTCGACCGGCAGATCCTCCACCGCGCCGGGCTGGCCATAGGCTCCGTTGTTAAAAAGGGCGTCGATCCGCCCGCCGGTCCGCGCCACGACCTCCTCGACAAGGGCGGCAATACTCTGCGGCCTTGCATAGTCCATCAGCAGGGCCTCGATCCCGTCATTTTCAAGCGGCAGGCGGTCTTCCTCGCGCCGGACGGTGGCAAGGACCCGCCAGCCATCGGCCTTCAGTGCCCGCGCACAATGGGCCCCGATGCCGCTCGAGGCACCCGTGACGATGATGGTGGGCCGGCTATCCATGGCTGATCCTGTACAAATGCGGTTTCCTTACCCATATTCCGGACGCGGCGCATCCATCGATGTTGCCGCGATCAGGAACCCGGAGATGGAATGCCGCCCTTTCTTCGCATTGTCTACCGCGTCACCTATGATGCGCTCTACCATTTTACCGAGGATGACGGCTGGGCCATGGCAAGCCATGTCGCCCTGTCGACGCTGCTTGCGATTTTCCCGTTCCTGATCTTCGGCACGACGCTGGCCAGTTTTCTCGGGGCGGACCGGTTTTCCGACACGGCGGTCCACCTGATTTTCGACACCTGGCCGCCCTCCATCGCCAAGCCGATTTCGGATGAGGTCCGGCAGGTGCTGACCATTCCGCGTGGCGGGCTGTTGACCATCTCGGTGCTGGCGGCGGCCTATTTCGCCTCCAACGGCGTAGAAGCCGTGCGGATTTCCCTCAACCGTGCCTATCGTATTGCCGAAACCCGCCGCTGGTATTTCACCCGGCTGGCCAGTCTCGGCTATGTGCTGGTTGCGGTGATGATCTTCGTCGCGATCAGCATCCTGCTGGTTGCCGTGCCGGTGGCGCTCGGCTTTGCCGAAGACCTGTTTCCCTGGCTGGCACGGCCGCTGGCGGTGATTGCCAGCTGGCGGGTGTACGGTACCCTGCTGGTGCTGACCATCGGCGTCACCATGGCCCATCTCTGGCTGCCTGCGGGCAGGCGAAGGGTGCGCGACGTGCTGCCGGGAGTGACACTGACGCTGATGGCCTGGACCATCGGGGCGCTGGTTTTTGCCTATTACATCACCACCTTCGCCAATTACGCCCGCACCTATGCGGGCCTCGCCTCGCTGATGATTGCGCTGGTTTTTCTCTACATCACGGCGGTGATTTTCATCATCGGCGGCGAAATCAATGCGGCGATGCTGAAATACCGGGTGATGAGCCGGATCGGTCGCAGCCTGTCCGGAGCGGCGCTTCGCCCGCCGCCGTCAGATCCCGATCAGGCCAAGGATATCTGACGGTGTCCTGCCCTCTGCCCTGAGATCGCCAAGCGCGGTGGAACCGGTGCTTTTCGACAGCTTGCGGCCATCTTTATCAACAATCAGCCGGTGATGGTGATAGACCGGCTCCGGCAGCCCGAGCATCACCTGCAGCAGCCGGTGAACGGCGGTTGCCTCCCTGAGATCGGACCCGCGCACCACATGGGTGATCCCTTGCGCGGCGTCATCGACAACCACGCTCAGGTGATAGCTCGACGGCGCATCCGAGCGCGACAGCACCACATCGCCCCAACGTTCGGGATGGGCCTCGATCCGCTCGGGCGCACCATTGCCGGTTTCCGTCCAGGAGAGGGAATGCCCGACCCTTGCCAGCGCCCGTGCCATGTCGAGGCGCAGGCTGTGCCTGTCGCCGCGCGCCAGGCGTTCCGCCCGGTCAAGAGGATCACGCCGCCGGTCGATATCGGGGTAAAGTGGCGCGCCGTCCGGATCTCTTGGCCAGATCTTTCCGCTGTTTTCCGCCTCCCTTACCAGCGCATTCACCTCGCCACGGGTGAGAAAGGCCGGATAGATCAGGCCGTGTTCCTCCAGCGTGGACAGCGCCGCCGCATAATCGGCAAGATGCTCCCCTTGCCGCCGCTCCGGGCGGTCGGAGGAGAGGCCGAGCCAGGCGAGATCGTCGAGCATCGCCGCTTCCAGTTCCGGCGTGCAGCGGGTCCGGTCGATGTCCTCGATCCGCACCAGATAGAGGCCGTCCTGCGCCCGTGCCATTCTATGGTTCAGCGCCGCCGAAAGCGCATGGCCAGGATGCAGCCGGCCGTTGGGGCTCGGCGCAAAACGGAAAACCGGTGATTGACCGCGCGGCGTCTGCGTGATTCCTGATGACATCCGCACCTTTTCCCATATCTCTCACCCGTCTGGAAAGAGCCAGGACATGTCGACAGATGATCCGCTTTTTGGCGCGGCGCTGCAATTCCTTGGGCAAGCCGATCCACGGCTGGTCGATATCATCCACAGCTCCGGCCCGCTGCCGGAACGAAAGGGCCAGCCGGGGTTTGAAGGGCTGGCGAGTGTCGTCGTCGCGCAGCTCGTCTCCCGGCAAAGTGCGGACGCGATCTGGGCGCGGCTTATCGATGCCACCGGGCCGCTGTCGCCGCAAGGCTATCTGGCGGTCGGGCGCGGCAGCGGTCCGCGCCTCGGGCTGACCGGCGCCAAGGCCGATACGCTTGTCAGGGTGGCCGAAGCCATTCTGGAGGGTGGTGGTTTCGATCTTGATCGTCTCGGGGCCTTGTCCGGCGAGGAGGCGATCCGGCGCCTGACTGCGATCAAGGGCATCGGCCTCTGGACCGCCGAAGTCCATCTGCTGTTCAATTGCGGTCATCCCGACATTTTCCCGGCGGGTGATCTCGCCCTCAGGGCGGCAGCCGGTGCTGCTTTCGGCCTGCCGGCACGTCCGCAGGCCGAAGAGCTCCGGAAATGGGCAGTGATCTGGGCACCGCATCGCTCCACCGCCGCGCGGCTGCTCTGGGCCTATTATGGCCGTGTCCTGCGTCCGGGGCCTGCCATTTTGCCCTGAAGAGAATGGCGCTTCCGGGGTAATCGGCCAATGTTCAAGAAAAACATACCCCTCCGTCTTCACAAGCCTGTCACAAGCCCCTTAGTATAAGGATCTGGAAAGCAGAATCGATCAGGAGCATGACCTTGACGATTGCAGTCTCGCCGCAGGCCTTGCCAGCACTGGTGCTGAATGCTGACTACCGGCCGTTGAGTTACTACCCCTTGTCGTTGTGGTCCTGGCAGGACGCGATCAAGGCCGTCTTCCTTGACCGCGTGAACATCATCGCGGAATACGAGCATTCGGTGTCGTCGCCGAGCTTTTCCATGCGGCTGCCGAGCGTGGTCTGCCTGAAAACCTATGTGCAGCCCTCCCGCAACCCGGCCTTTACCCGCTTCAATGTCTTCCTGCGCGACAAGTTCGAATGCCAGTATTGCGGCTCGCCCGACGATCTGACCTTCGACCACGTCAAACCGCGCGCCCATGGCGGGGAAACCACCTGGGAAAACGTCGTGGCCGCCTGTTCGCCCTGCAATCTGCGCAAGGGCTCGAAACTGCCGAAGCAGGCCGGCATGTTCCCGGCACAGAAGCCCTACCGCCCGACGGTGCAGGACCTGCACAACAACGGGCGGCTGTTTCCGCCGAACTATCTGCACGAAAGCTGGATGGATTATCTCTACTGGGACAGCGAACTGCAGCCGTAGGTCTGGCTCAGATCTTCCTGAGGCCCCTGGCCGCGACGGCGACGAGGATCAGGCTGGCAATCACGTTCCACCCGGCAAAGGACAGGCCAAGCACCCGCAGCGCTGCTTCCGTGCAGGAGGGGCCCTTGACCGTGTTGAGGTCGGAGAGAAGGTTGCCCGCATCCTGGGTTACCGCATTGACCGAGGTGGAACAGGTCATGGGTCCCGCCCAGAAGTGCCACTCGACGCCGGAATGATAGACGCCCATGCCCGCCCCGACCAGCATCGCAAGGCCGACGGCCCCGATCAGCAGCCGGGTCAGCCAGGCCGGGCCGCCGATCGCCGCATTGACGGCGGCAATCAGGGCAATCGGTATGGCGTAATAATAGGGCTGGCGCTGCAGCAGGCAGAGGGCGCAGGGGATATAGCCGCCGATATGTTCAAAGCCGAGCGCACTGCCGACCGTCGCAGCCATGCCGAGCGCCAGCAGGAGTGCGGTTGAAAAGCCGGGGCCGGTTTTGCCTGCAAGCAAGGACATGGATGAAATCCCTTTCAATGTGCCAGTACTTTGTAGGCGATGTAGGCGAGGATGAGAATGGCGGCCGCCGAGCCCGCGATCAGGCCGAGGCGCCTTTCGATGAAATCGCGGATCGGCGCGCCATAGCGGCGCAGGAGGGCCGCGATCAGGTAGAAGCGCGCCCCGCGTGCCGCAATCGCCGAGACGATGAACAGCCAGATATTGATATGGGCGACGCCGGACAGGATGGTGACCACCTTGATCGGCGGCAGATGCGCCAGGCCCGAGGTGACGAGCAGAAGCAAGACGGTCCGGTAATCGACGCCGGTCCTGAGCGTTTCGAAGGCCTCGAGCTTGCCGTAGAAAACCAGAATGGGTTTTGCCAGCGCCTCGAAGGCGTAATAGCCGAGAAACCAGCCGGCAATGCCGCCCAGCACCGAGGCAATGGTGGCGATGAAGGCATAGCGCCAGGCCTTTTCCGGCCTCGCCAGTGTCATAGGCAGGAACAGCACATCGGCGGGCACCAGAAAGACCGAGCTTTCGACGAAGGCGATGACGGCCAGCCAGATTTCGGAAGAAGGACGGGCGGCGAGCGAAAGGGTCCAGTCATAAAGTCGGCGCAGCATGGCATCCCGGATCCGGTTGAGGTGGGCGCTTTTTATGCGGCCCGGGCGCATAAGTAAATGCCGCCTTTCCGCTCCCGCGGTGACGGTTGCGTGAGGGGTGAATTCTGTCTGGCCCCGTTAAAATCCGGTTGACCGCAAGGACCTGCCCCGTATATTCCGGCTCATCGACTGACCATGGTGCCTGCCCCATTGGCGGAACTGGTAGACGCGCTCGACTCAAAATCGAGTTCCGAAAGGAGTGCTGGTTCGATTCCGGCATGGGGCACCATTGGCCGGGCAGGTTCACCGGCAAAGTCGCTCAGTTTTGCTCCCCGTTGATCGTCAGGTTGAAGGCCACGATATTGGAATAGATCGGGGTGCCGACATCCATGTTGTAGCGGGAGCGATAGACGCCGCCGGTGATGGCAAGGCTGATGGCCCGGTGGTTCCATTCGGTCAGCTTGGCCTGGAAGTGCTCGGTGCGGGTGATGCCCCTGGCCGTCAGGTTTCCTTCGACATCGGCGGTATCTTCCCCGGTTCGGGTGATCCGGGTGGAGGCGAAGCGAATGACATCGTATTTTTCCGTATCGAAGACGGCGCTGGATTTCAGGAAATTTTCGACCCTTGGCTCTCCGGTCTTCACGCTCGCGGGATAGAGCAGGAATTGCACCACCGAACGGGTAATGTCGTGGTTGTCGAGCTGGAAGTCGCCGGAAAACTGGCCGAATTGACCGGAAATGCCGCCGCCGCCCACCTGGCCGACCGAGAAGCGGATCTGCGACGAGGGGGCAATCCGGTAACGTCCGGACGCCTCGTCCAGAGATGGCACCCTGGTTGCCGCTGCCAGTGCTGCCGCTGAAAGAAGCAACAGGCCGGTCGCGAAGAGAAACGTTGTCTTGCCGGTCATTGCGACGGCTCCTTGCTGCGGATCATCCGCCACAACAGGCGATCCCTTTTGAACAACTGGTGATAGAGGGTGGCTGCCGCGTGCAGCAGCACCAGCGCCGCCAGTCCATAGGCGCATACGAGGTGGACCGTGGTCCACATGACTTCCGCTTCGGAAGATTTCTGCATCGGAAGATGCGGGATCAGCACCCGGTCGAACAACAGGGTCGGAATGGCGAGCGTCGACGTCGAGGCGATGGCCCATCCCGCCAGCGGAACCGCGACAGACAGAACCAGCAAAAGCCTGTGTGCCAGCCAGGCTGCCCGGATCTCCATTCCGGAAAGACCGGGTGCCGCAGCGGTTTTTGCATTGGTGAGCCGCCAGAAAATACGCAGCAGGGCGAGCGCAAGTACCGTCAGCCCGAAGGACTTGTGCCATTGGTAGAGGGAGAATTGCAGGCCAGGGTCGATTTCCATTCGCACCATCACAAAGCCGAGTGCGATCAGCCCCACCATTAGCACGGCGATCAGCCAGTGCAGCAGGATTGTGCCGGATCCGAATCTCTCCCGGCTGTTTCCGATCATCGGTCAGCTCCGTCAGCCTGTGGGGGAGCCTGAGCATCGACGCTTTTGCGGCATCCGGCAAGTCACGCCCGTTCACTGTTTCGCGAACGCCGAAGCACGGCCAAGGGGAGGCGGGCGGGCGCGAGGTGCCACGGTGTGCCTCGCTCAGGCGATCCAGCCCCGAAAGGCCCGTTTCCACCCCATTGCGTGCCCTGCCGCTTTTCGCTAAGAGACCGCGCAACTTCCGTGCTTTCTGAAAGGGTGCGGAATAACAGGAGTTTGGCGTCTCGCACGCCGTTTGTTTGGCCGGCGTGGAAAACGCCACTTGCTCTGGAATAAGCCTATGGCACGCATCGTGATGAAATTTGGCGGCACCTCCGTTGCCAATCTGGAACGCATCCACAATGTGGCCCGTCACGTCAAACGCGAAGTCGATGCGGGCCATGAAGTGGCCGTCGTGGTCTCCGCCATGTCGGGCAAGACCAATGAACTGGTCGACTGGGTGCAGACCATGCCGAAGGTGACGGGTGCCGACACGCCCTTCTTCGATGCCCGTGAATATGACGCCATCGTTGCCTCCGGCGAACTGGTGACCGCCGGTCTTCTCGCGATTGCGCTTCAATCGATGGGCATCAATGCCCGGTCCTGGCAGGGCTGGCAGATCCCGATCCGCACCGACAATGCCCATGGCGCCGCCCGCATCCTGGAGATCGAAGGCTCGGACATGGTGCGCCGCATGGGCGAGGGACAGGTGGCGGTGGTCGCCGGTTTCCAGGGGCTCGGCCCCGACAATCGTGTCGCGACCCTCGGTCGTGGTGGCTCCGACACTTCGGCGGTGGCGATTGCCGCAGCTGTCAAGGCGGATCGCTGCGACATCTATACCGATGTCGACGGTGTCTATACGACCGATCCGCGCATCGAGCCGAAGGCGCGGCGGATGAAGAAAATTGCGTTCGAGGAAATGCTGGAAATGGCATCGCTCGGCGCCAAGGTTTTGCAGGTTCGCTCGGTCGAGCTTGCCATGGTGCACAAGGTCCGCACCTTCGTGCGCTCCAGTTTCGAAGACCCCGATGCGCCGGGCATGGGTGATCTGATCAACCCGCCCGGTACGCTGATTTGTGACGAGGAAGAGATCGTGGAACAGGAAGTCGTAACCGGCATTGCCTATGCCAAGGATGAAGCACAGATTTCGCTGCGCCGCCTCGCCGACCGGCCGGGCGTATCGGCAGCCATCTTCGGGCCGCTCGCCGAATCCCACATCAATGTGGACATGATTGTGCAGAACATTTCGGAAGATGGCTCGCGCACCGACATGACCTTCACGGTGCCTTCGGGCGACCTGGAAAAGGCGCTCCGGGTGCTGGCCGACCACAAGGCCACCATCGGCTATGACGTGCTGCAGAGCGAATCCGGCCTGGTCAAGGTCTCCGTCATCGGCATCGGCATGCGCTCGCATGCGGGCGTTGCGGCCTCGGCTTTCCGCTCGCTTGCCGAAAAGGGCATCAACATCAAGGCGATCACCACGTCCGAGATCAAGATTTCGATCCTTATCGATGGTGCTTATGCAGAACTCGCCGTCAGGACTTTGCATTCCTGCTACGGTCTCGATAAAAGTTGATTTGCATCCCGGCTTTTCGGGACGTGGTCCGGCGCGCTTTCGTGCGCCGGAATTGGGACTGACACTTCAGGAGCATGCGCGATGAGAGACCTCTCTGCGGGTCCCCGCGTTCTGCTCAAGCGGCTGCGCGAACTTATGGCGGAGCCGCTTGAGCCACAGGAGCGCCTCGACCGGATCGTTCGCCAGATCGCCCAGAACATGGTGGCGGAGGTATGCTCGGTCTATGTGCTGCGCGCCGACGGTGTGCTCGAACTCTACGCCACCGAAGGCCTGAACAAGGACGCGGTCCATCTCGCGCAATTGCAGATGGGCCAGGGCCTCGTCGGCACGATTGCGGCCAGCGCCCAGCCGCTGAACCTTTCGGACGCGCAGACCCATCCCGCCTATCGCTACCTGCCGGAAACCGGCGAAGAAGTGTTCCACTCCTTCCTCGGCGTGCCGATCCTGCGCGCCGGACGCTCGCTCGGCGTTCTCGTTGTCCAGAACAAGGCGATGCGCAACTATCGCGAGGACGAGCTTGAGGCGCTGGAAACCACGGCCATGGTTCTGGCCGAGATGGTGGCGACCGGTGAGCTGAAGAAGATCACCAAGCCCGGCCTCGAACTCGACCTGACCCGTCCGGTCAGCATCGATGGCGATGGCTATTGTGACGGGATCGGCCTTGGCCACGTGGTCCTGCATGAACCCCGCATCGTCGTCACCAACCTGCTCAACGAGGATACGGACAAGGAAATCACCCGGCTCGCCGATGCGATGGGGTCCTTGCGCATTTCCATCGACGACATGCTGTCGCGCCGCGAGGTGTCGATGGAGGGCGAACATCGGGAAGTGCTTGAGGCCTACCGGATGTTTGCCCATGACCGGGGCTGGGTGCGGCGGCTGGAAGAGGCAATCCGCAACGGCCTGACGGCGGAAGCTGCCGTCGAGAAGGTGCAGAGCGATACCCGTGCCCGGATGATGCGGCTCACCGATCCCTACCTGCGCGAACGCATGCATGATCTCGACGATCTCGCCAACCGGCTGTTGCGCCAGTTGACGGATTACGGGTCCAAGGCGGCGGGGGCCTCGCTGCCGCTGGATTCGATCATCGTCGCGCGTGCCATGGGGGCAGCCGAACTGCTCGATTATCCGCGCACCAATATTCGCGGCCTCATTCTCGAAGAGGGGGCCGTCACCAGCCATATCGTCATTGTCGCCCGCGCCATGGGCATTCCCGTGGTTGGTCAGGCGGCGGGCGTCGTGGCGCTGGCGGAAAATGGCGATGCCATCATCATCGACGGCGATGAAGGCAAGGTGCATCTGAGACCGCTGGGCGATCTGCAGAAGAGCTACGAGGAAAAGGTCCGCTTCCGGGCCCGCAGGCAGGAACAGTTCCGGGCGCTGCGCGATGTCGAGCCGGTCACGCGCGACGGTCATCGCATCAGCCTGATGATGAATGCCGGCCTGCTGGTCGATTTGCCGCAGCTGGTGGAAAGCGGAGCGGAAGGCATCGGCCTTTTCCGCACCGAATTGCAGTTCATGATTGCCTCGACGCTGCCGAAGCTCGAGGAGCAGGAGGATTTCTACCGCAGCGTCATCCGCCAGGCGGCGGGACGGCCGGTGACCTTCCGCACCCTCGATATCGGCGGCGACAAGGTCGTGCCCTATTTCCGGGCCCACGAGGAAGAAAACCCGGCCCTTGGCTGGCGGGCGATCCGCCTGTCGCTCGACCGTCCGGGCCTGCTGCGCACCCAGCTTCGGGCGCTGCTGCGCGCCTCGGCGGGGGCGGATCTGAAGATGATGATCCCGATGGTGACCGAGGTGTCGGAAATCCATGCGGTGCGCGAGCTGTTCCAGAAGGAAGTGCAGCACCTGTCGAAATTCGGCCACCAGCTGCCCAAGCGCCTGCAGTTCGGCGCCATGCTGGAGGTTCCCGCGCTGATGTGGCAGCTGGACGAGCTGATGCAGGAGGTGGATTTCGTCTCGGTGGGGTCGAACGACCTGTTCCAGTTCTCGATGGCGGTCGACCGGGGCAATGCCCGGGTGTCCGACCGCTTCGATATTCTCGGTCGGCCGTTCCTGCGCATCCTGCGCGATATCGTGCGCGCCGCGGAGCGCAACACCACGCCGGTGACGCTGTGCGGCGAGATGGCCGGAAAGCCGCTCTCGTCCATGGCGCTGTTCGGCCTCGGCTTCCGCTCGGTATCGATGTCGCCCGCCTCGATCGGCCCCGTCAAGGCGATGCTGCTGGGGCTCGATGTCGGGGCTTTGGCCGAGGTGATGAATGCGGCGCTAGACGAGGTGACCCCGACAATGCCGATGCGGGAAGTGTTGTCGCGCTTCGCCGAAGCCAACAATATTCCGCTTTGACCCCCAACATCCTGTCTGGAGCCTGAGTCCTTGGCAAAACTGCCTGTTGAGAAAATGCGCGAGCTGGAACGCCGCTTCGGCGAGATCGAGGCGCGCATGTCTGCGGGTCCGGCGGCGGATGTCTATGTCAGGCTGGCGTCGGAATATTCCGAGCTGCAGCCGGTGGTCCTCAAGATCCGCGAATATCAGAAGGCGCTCGACGAGCAGGCCGATCTCGAATCCATGCTGGCTGACCGGGAGATTGACCGCGAGATGCGCGACATCGCGCAGTCCGAGCTGCCCGGCGTCGGGGCGCGGGTGGAGGCGCTGGGCAAGGATATCCAGATCCTGCTTTTGCCCAGGGATGCGGCGGACGAAAAAAGCGCCATTGTCGAAATTCGCGCCGGAACCGGTGGCTCGGAGGCGGCGCTTTTTGCAGGCGACCTGTTCCGGATGTATGAGCGCTTTGCCAGCGCCCATGGCTGGCGGGTCGAGGTGCTGTCCGCCTCAGAAGGTGAGGCCGGCGGCTACAAGGAAATCATCGCCACCGTCTCCGGCAAGGGGGTGTTCTCCCGGCTGAAATTCGAATCCGGCGTCCACCGCGTCCAGCGCGTGCCGGAAACGGAAGCCAGCGGCCGCATCCATACCTCTGCGGCAACGGTCGCGGTGCTGCCGGAGGCCGAAGAGATCGATATCGAGATCCGCGCCGAAGATATCCGCATCGACACGATGCGCTCGTCGGGAGCGGGTGGACAGCATGTCAACACCACCGACAGTGCGGTGCGCATCACCCATCTGCCGACGGGTCTTGTCGTCACCAGCTCGGAAAAGTCGCAGCACCAGAACCGGGCCAAGGTAATGCAGGTGCTGCGTTCGCGGCTGTTCGACATGGAACGCCAGCGGGCCGACAGCGAGCGCTCGGCCGACCGCAAGAGCCAGGTCGGGTCCGGCGACCGTTCGGAGCGCATCCGCACCTATAATTTCCCGCAGGGCCGCATCACCGACCATCGCATCAACCTGACACTCTACAAGCTCGACCGGATGATGATGGGGGAGATCGACGAGGTGGTGGATGCGCTGCTTGCCGATTACCAGGCGGGCCAGCTTGCCCAGCTCGGCGAACAGACGTGAGCGGTGTCACGCTTGCCGGACTGTTTCAAGACCTGAAGCAGCGTTTTGCCGGGGCCAGTCTCCATCATCCCGCAGCCGATGCCCGCATCCTGATTGCAGGCCTGCTCGGCCTGTCGCAGACCGCGTTTCTGTCCGAGCCGGAGCGGCTGATTTCCACAGAGGATGCCGCGCGGGTGGACGCCGCAGCGCTCCGCAGGCTGAACCGCGAACCGGTCCACCGGATACTCGGACGACGGGAGTTCTACGGGCTCGATTTCGAACTGTCGCCGGAAACGCTGGAGCCCCGTCCGGATACGGAGGTGCTGGTGGAGCATATCCTGCCGCATCTCAGCCGCATTGCGGCGCGCAAGGGGGAGGCCCGGGTGCTGGATCTCGGCACCGGCACCGGTGCCATCCTGCTGTCGCTCCTGAAGGAATGTCCGGCAGCGACTGGCACCGGGGTGGATATTTCGGAAAATGCGCTGGCGACGGCCACGCGCAATGCCGGACTGCTCGGCCTGGCGGCGCGGTTCACGGCGATCCGGAGCAATTGGGGCGAGGCGGTCGCAACCCGCTTCGATGTAATTGTCTCCAATCCGCCCTATATCCCGTCGCGGGTTGTCGACGCACTTGCACCGGAAGTCCGGCTGTTCGACCCAAGGGCAGCCCTTGACGGCGGTGAAGACGGGCTTGATGCTTACAGGCGCATCGCACTTGATGCGCCTGGGCTGCTTGCCGCAGATGGCATCGTCGCGCTGGAAATCGGCTTCGATCAGCGTCTTGACGTCACCGACCTCATGTCCAGGGCCGGCTTTGCCCTGCTTGAGCAGGCCTGTGATTATGGCGGCAATGACCGGGTGCTGATTTTCACCGGGCACAAAGGCCAAGCCTGATCCGCCTTGCGGCGATACATGCCAAAAGCCCGGTGGGGCAGGGCTTCCGGGGCAAGAAAACGCATATACTATTTTGCTGATAGGCAGAGAAAGTGCTTGGATTTCCAAAAGAAGCGCGTTAGGTTCCGGCCACGTACCGGGCAGATGGGGGTGGACGACAGATTCGTCCAGTTCAAATCAGCCAAGGGGACGGCCCCTTGCGAGGGGTCGCAAAGGCAAGGATTTCCGGGGCGTGAATCAGTCATCTTGACCTGAAGGCAGGAGCGGTATGCGATATCCGCAGTATTCGCCTGTGACTTCGGACCGCAACCCGGTCCGGCGCGCGTTCGGGCGGATTGGATGCCGGTTCATGCGACAGAAATCCGGATGCAGGCAAATTAAGATACGGCGCATTTCTTTTTCCCGAACCGGGTTCAGGCAGAAGATCTACGCCAAAAGCGCGATCATGCTCCCGCCATCGCTGGGGCCAGGGGCGCAGTCATATGCCGCAGGCCTGGGCAGGCGATATGCCCGGCAGGCGCGGCTTTCGTAATCACAACGAGAATAACAGGTGAGCATTCGATGAGGCCAGGACAGCAGAACAAGCGTGGTCGCGGGCGCGGTAACAACAACAATAATGGCAGCAACAATGGCGGTGGAAACAATTTCAACCGCAAGGGCTCCAATCCGCTGACCCGGACCTTCGACAGTTCCGGCCCGGATGTTAAAATTCGCGGCACGGCCCAGCATATTGCCGAGAAATATTCCACGCTTGCCCGGGACTCCCACAGCGCGGGCGACCGGGTTATGGCCGAAAATTATCTTCAGCATGCCGAACATTATAACCGCATCATTGCCGCCGCCCAGGCGCAGATGCAGGAGCGATTCCAGCGCGACGACCGCGTCGATTACAATGATCGCGACGGCGACGACATGGATGGCAATGACGGCAACGACATGAATGATGGCGACGGTTCCGATCAGGACGACCAGGGCTCCAGCCAGAACCATCAGCCGCAGCAGCAGGTCCAGCAGCGCAACACCCATAACCAGCCCCGCCGCGACCGCGACGGGGACCGGAATGGTGAGCGCAACCGCGATGGCGAGCGCCAGGAGCGTGGCGACCGTCCGGAGCGGGCAGAACGGGGTGACAGGCCCGAGCGCCAGCCGCGGCCTGACCGTCCCGAGCGGCAGGACCGGCCTGAGCGCAGCGAACGGCCCGAGCGCCATGTCCCGGCACATGCGCCGATCATCGATGCCGACACGCCGCAACCGATCATCGAAGGCACGCCCGCCGAAGTGGCGATGGAGGGCCCCGCAGGCGAGGCAACGCCGCGTCAGCCCCGCCGCCGCCCCGCCCCGGGGCGTCCACCCCGTCCGCGCCGTACCCCTGTTATCGATGGTGAGGCGGGATCTGCCGGCGAGGCCCCGGATGCCGCACCCTCGCTGGAACCGGTTTCCGAATAGGCTCCGCCTGAAGCGTTTCGCGATCTTTCAGTTTCGCTTGCCACGCTTAAGACTGTTGCCTTGACGCCTGTCGTTTCCGCAAAAACCGCTACGCATTTTTGCGCGACATGCTGCAGGAACGCACCGCAAACCCCGGACCGGCTCCGCCCGCTTCGGGGTTTTTTATGCCCTGTCCGCAGGGCTCCCCGGCCCGTCTTTCACGGAATATTTTCCCGCGTGACCTATCCTGCGCTCTTCACAAGCCAAAACCGGTTCCCATATGTGATTTGACCGGGAAAAGGGCAGCCGATGTTGCCCTTGACCTCAATCAAAGTGGAAGACGGGATTGGAGTGCAATCTTGTCTTCAGGCAGCCTGCCGCCAGCGGGGGCTGATCCGGAACCATCATCCCCGCGCCGCCAGGGCGGGATGATTCAAGGAGAGTGACTGATGAATATCGAGAAATATTCCGAGCGGGTTCGCGGCTTCCTGCAATCCGCCCAGACCAGGGCCCTGTCTGACGGCCACCAGCAATTTACCGCCGAGCATGTGCTGAAGGTGCTGCTGGATGATGACCAGGGCATGGCCTCCTCGCTGATCGAGCGGGCCGGGGGCGATGCGAAACAGGCGCGCCTTGCCAATGATGCCGAACTTGCCAAGCTGCCGAAAGTCTCCGGCGGCAATGGCTCCGTCTATCTCTCCCAGCCGCTGGCCAAGGTGTTTACCACCGCCGAGGAAGCGTCGAAAAAGGCGGGCGACAGTTTCGTCACGGTCGAGCGGCTGCTCCAGGCGCTGGCCATCGAAAGCTCGGCATCGACCGCCTCCACCCTGAAAAAATCCGGCGTGACGCCTTCGGCCCTCAACCAGGTGATCAACGACATCCGCAAGGGCCGTACCGCCGATGGTGCCAATGCCGAACAGGGCTTTGATGCGCTGAAGAAATATGCGCGCGACCTGACGGCGGAGGCCCGCGAAGGCAGGCTTGATCCGGTGATTGGCCGCGACGATGAGATCCGCCGCACCATCCAGGTCCTGTCCCGCCGCACCAAGAACAATCCGGTGCTGATCGGCGAACCCGGCGTCGGCAAGACGGCAATTGCCGAAGGCCTCGCCCTGCGCATTGTCAATGGCGATGTGCCGGAATCGCTGAAGGAAAAGCGGCTGATGGCGCTCGACATGGGGGCGCTGATCGCCGGTGCCAAATATCGCGGCGAATTCGAGGAAAGGCTGAAGGCGGTCCTGACGGAAGTCCAGTCGGAAAATGGCGAGGTCATCCTGTTCATCGACGAGATGCATACGCTGGTCGGCGCGGGCAAGGCGGAAGGGGCGATGGATGCATCGAACCTGTTGAAGCCGGCACTGGCACGCGGCGAGCTGCATTGCGTCGGGGCCACCACGCTTGAGGAATATCGCAAGCATGTGGAAAAGGATGCCGCTCTTGCCCGGCGTTTCCAGCCGGTGATGGTGGAAGAGCCGACGGTCGAGGATACGATTTCGATCCTGCGCGGTCTCAAGGAAAAATACGAGCAGCATCACAAGGTCCGGATATCCGACAGTGCGCTGGTCGCGGCGGCAACGCTGTCCAACCGCTACATTACCGACCGTTTCCTGCCCGACAAGGCCATCGACTTGATGGACGAAGCCGCGTCGCGGCTGCGGATGCAGGTGGATTCCAAGCCGGAAAAGCTCGATGAACTCGATCGCCGGATCATGCAGTTGAAGATCGAGCGCGAAGCCCTGAAGCGAGAAACCGACCAGGCCTCGCAGGACCGTCTTGGGCGGCTTGAGGTGGATCTGACCGCCATCGAGGAGGAAGCGGATGCGTTGACGGCGCGCTGGCAGGCGGAAAAACAGAAGCTCGGACTTGCCGCCGAATTGAAGGGCAAGCTGGACGAGGCCCGCAACGAGCTTGCCATCGCCCAGCGCAAGGGTGAATTCCAGCGGGCCGGCGAGCTTGCCTATGGGCTGATCCCCGATCTCGAACGCCGGATCGTCGCCGCCGAGGCTGAAGACGGGGCCGGGCAGGGCGGCAATCAGGCAAACATGGTGCAGGAGGTCGTCAATCCCGATGCAATCGCCCATGTCGTGTCGCGCTGGACGGGCATTCCGGTTGACCGGATGCTGGAAGGCGAGCGGGACAAGCTGTTGCGGATGGAGGACGAGCTGGCCAAATCGGTGATCGGCCAGGGAGACGCGGTTCAGGCCGTGTCGCGGGCGGTACGCCGGGCGCGCGCCGGTCTTCAGGATCCGAACAAGCCGATTGGCTCCTTCATCTTCCTCGGGCCTACGGGTGTCGGCAAGACCGAACTGACCAAGGCGCTGGCCCGCTTCCTGTTTGACGACGACACCGCCATGGTGCGGATGGACATGTCGGAATATATGGAGAAACACTCCGTTGCCCGGCTGATCGGTGCTCCTCCTGGCTATGTCGGCTACGAGGAAGGTGGTGCCCTGACCGAGGCGGTGCGCCGCAGGCCCTATCAGGTGATCCTGTTCGACGAGATCGAAAAGGCCCATCCCGATGTGTTCAATGTTCTGCTCCAGGTTCTGGACGATGGACGCCTGACCGACGGACAGGGCCGCACCGTCGATTTCAAGAACACGCTGATCATCATGACCTCCAATCTCGGTGCCGACTACCTGACGGCGCTCGGCGAAAATGAGGACAGCGAGGCGGTGCGCGACCAGGTGATGGATGTGGTGAAATCCGCCTTCCGCCCGGAATTCCTCAACCGTGTCGATGAAATCCTGCTGTTCCACCGCCTGCGGCGCACGGAAATGGGGGCGATTGTCGATATCCAGCTGAAGCGGCTGGTCGAGCTCCTGGCCGAGCGCAAGGTCAGCATCGACCTCGATGAACCCGCCCGCCTGTGGCTCGCCGACCGCGGATATGATCCGGTCTATGGCGCGCGTCCCCTGAAGCGGGTGATCCAGAAATTCGTGCAGGATCCGCTCGCCGAAAAGATCCTGCAGGGCGAGGTGCCGGACAATTCCACCGTAAAGGTCACGGCGGGCAGTGATCGCCTGCTGTTTTCCATCGGAGACGTGCAGGCAAAGGCTGCCTGAACCGAAAAGCTCGGTCCCTGCAAGCAGAAAGGCCCCGGCAAAACCGGGGTCTCTCGTTTTTGATCACAGCCAAAAGCTCAACATCACGGATTGCTGCTGGCGACCTGGTCGGATTTCCCGTCCTTTTCGAGCAGCGCATCGATGCGGCTTCGCTCGCTTTCAAACTTCGCCAGCGCCGGCCCGTCCAGTGACTTGCCATCGGGCAGGCGGATGCGCATCGGATCGACCCTGGTGCCGTTGACGATCATCTCGAAATGCAGGTGCGGGCCGGTGGATTCACCCGTGGTCCCCACCCAGCCGATGATCTGGCCCTGGTGCACGGTTGCTCCGACCTTGACGCCCTTGGCGATGGCGGACTGGTGGTTATAGGAACTGACATAGCCGTTGGCATGGCGGATGAGGGTCTGGTTGCCGTAACCGCCGGAATCCCAACCCGCCTTTTCCACCACCCCGTCACCGGCGGCAATGATCGGCGAGCCCGATGGAGCCGCCCAGTCGACACCGGTATGCATCTTCATGTAGCCGAGTATCGGATGGCGGCGCATCCCGAAGGGCGATTTGAAGATGCCGTTGGGAACGGGTTTGCGGATCAGGAACTGCTTCAGGCTCTTGCCGTCTTCGTTGAAGTAGTCAACGCTGTTGTCGACGGGATCCTGATACCGGTAGAGACGGGTATCACTATCGCCGAAATGGGCGTGCAGGAACAGCAGATCGGACTCCTTGTCGGCCTTGCCGCTGTCCTTGTTGATGGAAAAGAAGGCTTCCAGTGTATCGGAAGGTTTCAGGCGCGCCTGAAAGTCGACCGTGGGGGCCAGGAGCTTGATCACCCGTGCGGTCATGTCCTGGCCCATGCCATAGGACAGGGCCGCCTTGTAGATTCCGTCATAGACCTTCGGCAGGTCGTCATCGGATACCGTCGCCAGCGCCTGATCGTCAAAGGCAGACCTGACCGCATCCAGCGGGGGAGGCTCGGAAGCCTCGACAAAGATGCCGTGGTCATCCAGTGCCGATGACACCACATGCACGCCATCATGGTAGATGCTGGCCCGGATGATCGTTGCCTTCTCGCCCTTCTGGATCAGGCCGATGCGGAGAACATCGCCTTCGGCAAGATCGGGCGAGGTACGCACGGCCACCAGTGCCGCCTCGATTGCGGCTGCCTGATCGGTCGGATAGCCGGAGGCCTGCATGAGGTCACCGATCTCGGTATCGTGACGAACCGGGATGATGTCGTCGGCAAATTCCGGTGTTTGTGAGGTGACCGCATCCGGTTCCGCCGTCGTCATGTTCTGCTCCACCACCTGCGCGGTGATGCC